>NZ_CP029185.2:1766428-2074642 GCF_003096015.2 Limnobaculum parvum
GTTTACTGGTGTTGCCGTTGAGCTTTGGCCAGACGACGGGTTTAAGCCGCAGGAAGTTAGACGTCAGGTTCGTTTTCGCGATCTGATCGGTAAAATTACTGGCCTTAAAAGCAGTTTTCTTCAAGTGTTATTATTGGCTTTAGGCATAGAGCTGTTCAGTATTATTTCGCCGTTGTTTACCCAATGGACGATTGATTATGTCATCGTTTCTAACGATCGAAATCTGTTAGTCACGTTGATTGTTGGGTTTGGCGTCATGATGTTGGTTCAACAACTGACCTCCGCCGTGCGAGCCTGGGTGATGATGTATATCTCTACATCCATCAGCGTACAGTGGCGTGACAGTGTGTTTCACCACCTTTTACGATTACCTATTAGCTACTTTGAGAAACGCCATTTGGGGGATATCGTGTCTCGCTTTGGTGCCGTTGATGCCATTCAATCAACGCTCTCTTCATCATTCTTTGTTGCCATTCTTGATGGTTTGATGACGATCGTCACACTGGTCATGATGTATATCTATAGCCCTTATCTGGCGACGATCTGTCTAATCACGATGGTGTTATACATCATCGGTCGAATCTTCTGGTATCGCCCATTACGCATGGCGACAGAAGAGCAGATCATTCATGGCGCAAAGCAACAGAGCCACTTTTTAGAAACCATTCGTGGTGTAAGAACCATTAAATTATTTCAACGCCAGAATGAACGCATGTCTGACTGGATGGCATTATTGATCAGTCAGATCAACTCAGGCGTCAGAGTTCAGAAGCTGCAAATCTACTATCAGCAACTCAATGGTTTACTGTTTGGCATTGAAAATCTGGTGGTATTAGGCGTTGGCGCAACCATGGTGATGGATCAAACCTTCACGGTGGGCGTACTGATGGCATTTAGCTCTTATAAGGGGCAATTTAGTAGCCGTATTAGTAGTCTGGTGGATAAGTTTTTTGAATTAAAAATGTTGAGCATTCAGACAGAACGCTTGGCTGATATTGTGTTAACCGAGCCGGAAGATGATATAGAGCAGAAGCAGTATGTCCAACAAACTCAACCACCACGTATTGAATTTGATAACGTGAGTTTCCGCTATTCAGAACATGAACCTTATGTCATCAAAGACACCTCATTTGTTATTGAATCGGGTGAGTGCGTAGCGCTGGCTGGGGCTTCCGGCTGTGGTAAGACGACGCTAAGCCAACTGTTGTGTGGCAGCTTGGTGCCCGTTTCTGGAGATATCCTGATCGATGGCGTCAGCCTGAAGCAACTAACAGTCGCAAATTTGCGCCGCTTCAGCGCTACCGTATTGCAAGATGACGTACTGTTCGCTGGATCCATCATGGATAACATCACTTTCTTTGACCATAACATCAACCATGAGAAGGCCATTAAGTGCGCCATGATGGCAGCCATTCATCACGATATTGAACAAATGCCAATGCAATATAACACCTTGGTCGGTGATATGGGGGTCGCACTGTCGGGAGGGCAGAAACAGCGTATTCTGTTAGCGAGGGCATTGTATAAACAGCCGCAGTTACTGATTTTGGATGAAGCGACCAGCCATTTAGATGTGCAGCTAGAACAGTTAGTAAATACCGCCGTTAGTCAATTGGCGATTACACGACTGGTGATCGCGCATCGCCCTCAAACATTGGCTATGGTTGATCGCATTATCGTTATTGAAAACGGCACAGTAGGTCATGATTTGACACCGGCACAGCTTTTTTCATCGGCAGCACCGTCACAGGGATCGGCTGCGGAACAAGGAAGCTAAAATGAAGAAGATTATTCTCGCCAGCCTGATTTATTCGGCAATATATTCACCGGCTCCGTTTGCCGCAAGTCGCGATGAGGTTATGAGTTTGATTGATGAACTCAGTACTTCAGGACAGCAAAAAAATAGTTCACCGTCTGTGAAAACGGCACCATTGACCAGTACGAAAGGGCCATTACCGGTTAAATTACTATCAACAACGTCAACAGCAACAACCCCCGTAGCTGTTTCAAGTTCAACACCGCTAATACCGGTGAAAACAACAAACGTTTCCCGAACGGTAGGATACGCGCCAACAAAAGCGATGCCGGTAAACGGTGTAGTAAACATGGATAAGCCTGCGACAGGCTCCAAACTGGCAACATTACCCGGTATTGATGAGTATCTGAAAGGCGGCGCTTCACCGTTATCATCGCAACCAATAACAGTCGCAGAGACACCGGATGTGATAGAACCAGTCACTAAGGCCATTACTCAGCCTGAACCACCAAAGATCGCGCCTCAGCCGATTGATACTCCGGTCGTCGCAGATATATCAAGTAAGAAGACCTTAAATGATAACGATTGTCTGGGGGTTGGGCAGGGTAAGGGTAATTTAAGTTTTTATGACGTCGTGGTGATGGCGATGTGTAATGACCCTAAAGCTAAAGCGACATGGTTAAATTTACAGCAATATCAGATTGCCAAAGACAGCAGCTATGCAGGCTATATGCCCACCGTGGATTTGAATACTAACTTCGGTCATCGAGAATTAACCCAAACCGTGGATAAAAAAGACTACAAAACGAAAACCGAATCTTGGTCGAACACGTTGGAACTGAGCTGGTTGCTGTTCGATTTTGGTCAACGTGAAGCCAGTGTTGATAAGGCGAAAAGTGAGCTAATTGCGGTTGAATTTTTGTCACTATCTGATTTGCAAGAGGTGGTGCTGGATGCGGCACAACGATACTTTGCGGTTATCGCTTCAGAGGCTTATTTGGAGGCCGCGAGGGATATTGAAGTGATTGCCTATAAAAGTTTGCAGGTAACTCAGGGTAAAAGAGAGGCTGGTGTTGGTGAGTTAGCGGATGAGCTTCAGGCCAAAAACGCCGCCTTATCGGCCACTAACTATCGAATTAAAGCCGAAGGTGAAGTCCGTAATAGTATGGGGGCTCTGGCTTCCATACTGGGTAAGGATATCACTAAGGATATTAGCTTTCAGAAAGGATTGTCGGTTCCTTCTCAAAATGCCCTGAATAATATTAATCAGTTAATCGAAAAGGCCCTAAACCAACATCCGCAATTACTGGCGGCTAAAGAGCAAATTACCGTCTCGGAAAAAGCGCTAAGCGTAGCGAAAAGAGGTTTTTTACCCTCAGTTTATTTTACTTCTCGCTGGGGTAACGACCGTCCTAAATATGGCCCTGGTTACGATAGTGATGAGTTGTACATGGGGATTAATGTTAAAGTGCCTCTGTTTAGTGGTTTTAGCCAATACAACGCCGTCCGTTCCGCACAAAACCGCTTGGAGCAGACGCAAAATCAGTTTGTTCAAACTAAACAAAGTATTGCCTTGCAGGTATGGCAAACCTATCAGCGGTTATCGACGGCTGAAAGCAATCTGAAGAATATGCACGATTTGGTGGCGTCTTCCAGCCGTGCCTATGAGATTGCTCGTGGTCGTTATCAATCTGGCGTCGGCAGTATTTTGGAACTATTAAATACCCAAAATGATTTATCAGAAGCCCAAATCAATAATGTTAACACCATGGTAGATTGGCATTTAGCCAGACTTTCGCTGGCTTCCAGTTTAGGGCAGTTAAACGTATCAACCATAAAAAGCAGCGCGTTGAATTGATGCAGAAGTTTTGGATATAGGAAGGTGCCGAAATGAAAATTGCAGCCATCATGTGTCATCACTGCGGTAGAAAGAACTGTGTGCGACGGCATGGTAGAGCTCGCTCAGGATTACAACGTTACTACTGTTCCGGATGTGGTCGGACATTTCAAATTAACTATATTTATCAGGGTAATGAAGGAAATATTTTACGGCAGATTGAAGCGTTAAGCGAAAAAGGAAAAACCCAGATGGAGATTTGCCGAAGTTTAGGTATCACCGCGATGGAGCTCGATCGCTACTTATATTTAATCTCAATAGAAAATAAGACTCATTAAGTACTCTCCGTCCGTTTCTTCCTGTCTCGGATTATCCCGCCTGATAGCGGGATAATCATCTAAACTTAATATCAGATAAACTCTCTGCCATGACTAAGATCCCCATGCGCGGAAATTCAAATCTAATGTACAATGCCGCACGCTGTGGCGGGCTGCCGTCAATACTGTCAGGTTCGCTACCTGTTCTATACGATTAACCACTTTATAATTTAGTGATATATGATACTTTCAGACAACCAAATAGAACTACTCAGTCCGGCAAGAGATGTAGAAATTGCCCGTGAAGCCATTTTGCATGGTGCCGATGCCATCTATATTGGCGGCCCCAGCTTTGGCGCTCGTCATAATGCAGGGAACAGTCTGAAAGATATTGCTGAGTTGGTTACTTTTGCTCACCGTTATTATGCCAAAGTGTATGTTACCCTAAATACCATCTTACATGATGATGAGCTAGAACCGGCAAGACAGCTTATTTATCAATTGTATGATGCCGGTGTTGACGCGCTGATCGTTCAGGATATGGGCATTTTACAGTTAGATATTCCTCCTATCGATCTGCATGCCAGCACCCAAACGGACATCAGAACCCTTGAGAAAGCGAAATTCTTATCTGAAGTGGGTTTCTCTCAGTTGGTTCTGGCAAGAGAGCTGAATTTGGAGCAGATTCGACAAATTAAACATAACGTTAGTGCGGCGATTGAATTTTTTATTCACGGCGCATTATGCGTCGCGTTTTCCGGTCAGTGCTACATTTCTCACGCCCAAACTGGTCGTAGCGCCAACCGGGGCGATTGTTCACAAGCTTGCCGTCTACCCTATACCTTAAAGGATGACAAAGGCGGTATTGTGGCTTATGACAAGCATTTGCTCTCAATGAAAGATAACAACCAGGCAGCAAACTTGTCTGCGTTGATTGATGCTGGCGTGCGCTCTTTTAAAATAGAGGGGCGTTATAAAGATATGGGGTATGTGAAAAATATCACTTCCTATTATCGTCAACAAATTGACCAGATTTTACACCAACGCTCTGACCTGTCCGCCGCTTCCAGTGGTAGAACACAACACCACTTTACGCCTAATCCGGAGAAGACATTCCATCGGGGAAGCACCGACTACTTTGTTAATCAACGGCAGATGGATATTGGCGCATTTGATTCCCCTAAATATATTGGTTTACCGGTCGGTGAAGTGCTTAAGGTCGGGGGGAACTTTCTGGATGTTAGCGTGACTGAACCATTAACTAATGGAGACGGCTTAAACGTATTAATTAAGCGAGAAATTGTCGGTTTTCGCGCCAGTAAGGTAGAGAAAACGGCCGAGCTTCGTTACCGGGTTTATCCTAATGAAATGCTGCCTGAATTTAGTAAGATACGACCCAATCATCCGCTAAACCGTAATCTGGATCACCTATGGCAGCAGTCATTGCTGAAGTCATCCAGCGAACGTAAGGTGAATGTTGCCCTCCACTTAACTCAGTCAGGATCCGAGTTATTGCTGACGGCAAGCAGTGAAGAGGGCATTAGCGTGACAGCGTCACTTGTTGGTGATTTTGACATAGCGAATCAGGCCGAGAAATCGTTACAAAGTTTGAAAGATGGTTTATCCAAGTTGGGACAAACTATCTATCGTACCATTTCTGTGACTGTCGACTTACCGGTGGTGTACTTTATACCCAGTGCTCAACTCAACCAGTTACGGCGGGATGTGATTGATTCACTTACGGAAGCCCGGCTTCAAAATTATCAGCGTGCGGAGCGCTTACCGGTCTCTGAGCCTGCCCCCGTCTATCCTGAAACTCACTTAAGCTTCCTTGCCAATGTTTATAACCATAAGGCGAGGGAGTTTTATCAACGATTTGGTGTCAAACTGATTGATGCCGCTTATGAAGCCCATCAGGAAAAGTCAGATGTGCCGGTAATGATTACCAAGCACTGCCTACGTTTTGCCTTCAATTTATGTCCTAAACAGGCCAAAGGCGTTCAGGGTGTAAAGGGGCGGGCAACGCCAATGCAACTGGTACACAATGATGAGGTTCTGACGTTGACCTTTGACTGTAAGCCATGCGAAATGCTGGTATGGGGTAAGATCAAACCACATGTACTGAAAGCACCACTGGCGGGGAGCGTAGTGGCTTCTATTTCTGTTGATGAGTTGAAAAAGACTATCAAACCTAAGCTGTAACACTGACTATTATCTCAAGCTGACATGTAGTGACGTTTGGAGTATTGCTGTATGTATCGATTTTCAAAAATATTATTTCTAATTTTTTCATTGGTTGTTATTGGTGCAACTGTCCCTTCAATATATGCAGCGCCTGCCAGCAGTAATACCAAACCGTCGGCAATTAAACCGCAAGACCCATCTCCGGTGAATAAACCGCAAGATCAGGAACAAGAAGAAAAGAAAGACGTCAGCACCGCGGAGCTTGAAGGCTTACAACAACGGCTTAGTGATATTAAGCAACAGGTTTCCTTGGTAACCAAAGACAAGGAGTTTAGCGCCCTGAATGCGCAGGCGCTGGAAGTTTCGCATAAGGCAGAAGAGTACATCAGCATTCTGACGCCGGTGTTAACGCAAATACAGGCACAACTGGATGTTATTGGGCCAGCTCCTGCGCCAGGGGCTTTGGATGAAACGCCGGAAGTGACCAAACAGCGCAATGCATTAAACGCGGATAAGGCGTTAACCGAGAAAAAGTTAGAGCACTCTCAAACGTTAAAAACCAATGCCAGCAATCTTTCCAAGCAGATTATAGAACTACGGCGAAACGCGCTGAAAACGCAGTTAGCATTAAACTCAGGAAGTATTTTAGGGCCGCGTTTTTGGGCACCTATGTTTAGCCCACAAACAGATGATTGGTCTAAAATTGCGAGTTTTAGTCAACAGTTGTCTGACAGTGTTGTGCAAGCCTGGCAGCCGGATCGTTTGTTTGGATCAATCATCTTGTTGGCTCTGTCCATTGCCGTTTGGATCTATGCCCGTAAATATTTGGAAAAAGCGCTGGTCTGGTTGAGTATCTGGGGTTTTCCGGATGGCCGCTTACGCCGTACTTTTTTAGCTTTTGCCACGGTTATTGTGACAGTTATTACTGTGTATGGTGGTGCCAATCTGTTCTATCAGATTTTTGCCCGTAACAATACGCTACCACCAATGATAGATAATTTTGCCAATGGCCTGTTAGGGTTAACCATCTTCTCCGGGCTGATTGCCGGGTTGGGCCGGGCACTGCTTTCTAACCAGCGGCCATCATGGCGGTTAATAGCGATGCCGGATATGATTGCCAGCGCACTGAAGCTTTATCCCACCGCAATTGCTATTTTGTTGATGTCTTTTGGCACCCTAGAGCAGCTTAATAACGTTATTGGAAGTAGCGTATCAACGGCGATCTTCAGTAATGGTATTGCATCGCTGTTACTTGCGTTATTGGTATGGAAAGCAACACGTCAAACTAACCGCATTCGTCGGGAGATGGCTGCGTTAGGTGACCCCTTAGAAGCCAGAGCTTCGCTGGGTAGCCTCATTCATTTAGTCGTTAGCGCCGTTTCGATTGGTATCGTATTAGCCTTATTGATTGGTTACATTCCACTGGCACGTTTTTTAACCTACGAGCTGGTGTGGGTTGGGATTGTTTTATCCTGCCTCTATTTAACCACCAAGTTGCTGGGCGATCTGTGCGAAAGCCTGTTCTCAGTTAGTCACGCCAGCGGAAAATGGATTAAGCAGGCGCTAAATTTGGATAATCGCTATCTAGAGCAGGCAACCCTTCTGTTTTCTGCCATAGGAAATACCATTTTGGTTCTGTTGGCGGCCATTGCGCTGTTTAACGGTACCTATGGCGCATCCACGCCAATGACCATTGTTGATAAAGCTATCGATATTTTGGGGAGCGATAGTTTCGGTAAAATCAATATCGTTCCGGCAAACGTAATGAGCGCCCTGATTAGCCTAGTGGTTGGATTGTACATGCTACGCACTGTTCGTCGCTGGCTGGGACAGAAGTTCCTGCCTAAAACCGCGATGGACACTGGGATGCGCATGTCGTTAGTCACGCTGTTCAGCAACATTGGTTATGTCTTACTGATTCTGATTACCTTATCGTTACTGGGTATTGAATGGAATAAACTGGCCTGGATCGTTAGTGCGTTATCGGTGGGGATCGGTTTTGGTCTACAAGAGATTGTTAAGAACTTTATCTCAGGTCTGATTCTTCTGACAGAGCGTCCGGTAAAAGTAGGGGATCTGGTTAGTATTAGCGGTGTTGAAGGGGATATTCGACGTATCAACGTCAGGGCCACTGAAATTCAGCTTAGTGATAAATCAACGGTGATTGTGCCCAACTCTCAGTTAATTTCTCAAAACGTGCGTAACGTGACCATGGGTAATGCTCAGGGTGTGGCAACCATTCCATTAATTTTCCCGCTGGATATCGATCCTGAACAGGTTCGGGGTATTTTGCTGCAGGCTTATATCGCACATGAAGCTATTCAAGATACACCCGCACCTTCTGTCTCGTTTAGCCAGTTAACGCCGGATGGTATTACGCTAAGCGTCACCGGCTATGTCAGTAGTCCTCGGGTCGTCAGCCGAACCAAAAGCGATCTACTATTTGATATTCTCAAGCGGTTACGGGCCGAAAACGTTAAACTTTCTAGCCCACAGAGTCTAATCGTGCAGAATTTGCCTCCAGAGATTGTTGCAGCCTATACGGATAACAGCAAAAAGGATATCGAGTAATTAGCTAAAAGCTCCCCCGTTAATCCTCTTTAATGTGGATTAACGGGAAGGGCGATCCCCTGCTTTTGTATTGTGTTTTTCTCGCCGTGATGACTACCGTTTTAACGATATTTCTTGGGAGCAGAGTGAAGGATTGCTTTAGCCTAAAGCGACTTTAATACCTAAACCAATCAAGACTACGCCAAGTACTTTGTCCACCATGCTTTGCACTTTTGCTAACCCCCGCCGAACTGGAGCGCTTTGGATTAAAACGATCAATAGTGGCCACCAAATAGCGGCAAGGATCCAGATAATAAAGGCATACCACAATTTCTCACCGGTGCTGGAGTTAATACTCAATACTTGGGTAAAAACCGACAGGAAGAACAGCGTAGCTTTAGGATTCAGTAAATTACATAAGTAACCCTGAATAAAGGCATTTTTATAGCTGGTTTTTTGATGGCTAAGGTTAGTGACGTCCATTTTACTGCCACCGCGAGATAACAAAGCCTGAATGCCAATCCAGATCAGATAGAGTGCGCCCGCATACTTTAAAAGGTTAAACAGCCACGGTGTTGCAGTAATCACAACCGCTAAACCAGCGACACAATATGACATATGGGTCGCAACGCCCAAAATGACCCCTAATGCAGTCATCATCGCTACTGAACGACGATAACGGGCGGCATTTTTAATCACTAGAAAAAAATCAGGTCCCGGTGACAGCATGCCTAGGGTGGCGATAGTGGCAATAAAAAGAGAGGTTTCCAGCATGCAAACTCCAACGTATATCCGTGGTTGTAGGCTTCATGCTTTGATCATGTCAGAGCTTAATTAAAATACAAAGCGGTTAATGAAGCGCTGTATAGGAAAACTGGGAACGTTGCACTTTTGTTAAAACAAAAAAACCTGACAGGGTAATCAGGTTCTAAAGGCATTCTAGGTAAGGATATCAAGAAATGGCAGGCGTCGATCGTTTTACCCGTTAGCCGTTATTTAATCTTGCTCATTTGTTTTACATCCAGTTCAATGGAATTCCAGTCTTTATTGATTTCACCCTGAAGCTCTACGGAATTGGTCGGGGAGATAGTCAGACCATTCCAGCGCTTATGGTCAATATCGACATTAATGGTGCCGGTTTTATCACGAAAAACATACCGTTCTTTGCCGATTTGCTGTTCGATATTTCCTTGTAGGGTAACCCAAGTATCATCATCCATGGTCAAGGCTTTCTCAACCGTCATGGTGCCAGCATTAGGCCCTGAGAATCCGACTTCTTTTTGCGTTGGCTCGCTGGTCGTTGTTTCTGGGCCGTTAAATCCACCCTCGGCAGTGCTATTTTGGGCAAAGACAGACGCACTGGCTAATGTGGCTAGTAAAGCTAATATCGTTAATTTTTTCATGTTTTATTCTCTCGATGGTTGATGATCAATTCTTTTCTTCAGCCATTAAACCATTCAGTTCTTAACGGGATCTTAATCGAGTGAAAATAAAAAATATTTTTGCTTAACCGGCCTGCGACGATAGCCACATCGAGATTTATCCTGTAAAAATAGGCCGTTAATCAACGGGGGGACATTATGCGCATCTTGCTTATTGAAGATGATCGGCTGATTGGTGACGGAATCAAATCAGGACTCACTAAGCTAGGGTTCTGCGTGGACTGGTTTTCCGAAGGGAAATGCGGTCAACAGGCAATCGATACTGCGCCTTATGATGCTGTTGTTCTCGATCTTTCTTTGCCGGGCATTGACGGCATAGACATTCTGCGCGACTGGCGTAAAAGTGGATATGATGTGCCGATATTGATTTTGACGGCTCGTGATGCGCTAGAACAGCGGATTGATGGACTACAGCAAGGTGCGGATGACTATCTGTGTAAGCCTTTTGCCCTGACAGAAGTAGCAGCTCGATTACAGGCGTTGATTCGTCGGCGTCATGGTCAGATCTCGCCGACGCTCTCCTATGGGCATGTCGTGTATGAACCGGCGAGCATGAACGTGACCAGCCACGGAGAACCCGTGATTCTTAAACCCCGAGAATTGGCTATTCTGGAACTGTTTTTACATAACGCAGGTCGAGTTTTAACTCGACCGCTGATTGAAGAAAAACTGTATAACTGGAATGAAGAGGTTTCCAGCAATGCGGTTGAAGTTCATATACACCATTTGCGGCGAAAACTGGGGAATGACTTTATCCGCACAGTATATGGAGTGGGATATACGCTGGGAGATAATAAGTGAAAACACTGAGTTTGAGGCTGCGCCTGATCCTTCTGTTTATTCTGCTGGTAACGGTAACTTGGTCGATATCCAGCTTTCTGGCGTGGCGGCAAACCAGCAAAAACATTGATGAAATGTTTGATACTCAGCAAATGATATTTGCTAAACGGCTTACGGTGTTGCAACCAGCAATGGCCGGTAATCTTTCTCAGCAGTTACCTAAAACTAAGAAGTTATTACGCCATAACCGAGGCTCTCAGGACGACGACGCTCTCGCTTTTGCCATTTTTACGCCTGATGGTGAAATGGTGTTACATGATGGGGATAATGGTAGCAACTTCATCTTCAACTATCATCAGGATGGCTTTGCAAACAGCGTAATCAAAAACGATGACGACCTTTGGCGCATTGTCTGGCTAAAAACGGTCGATAATCGTTATATTGTTGCCGTTGGTCAGGAATTGGACTACCGTGCTGACATGCTAGGAGACCTGCTAATTTCACAGATCCAGCCCTGGTTGATTGCACTACCATTGATGGCGGCGTTGATGGTTTGGTTAATTACACGAGAATTACAACCGCTACGACATATTACTAACCAGCTTAATCGACGTCAGCCTGATGACGAATCGCCGTTAAACGCAACCCATCTTGCCAGTGAAATTCAGCCGATTGTTAATGCGTTAAATAAATTATTTACCCGTATTGGTACCATGCTAGTGCGAGAGCGACGCTTTACTTCTGATGCTGCCCACGAGTTACGAACTCCTTTAGCCGCGCTTCGAGTACAGACAGAAGTGGTGCAAATATCGGGTGATGATGAAGCGATGCGTCAGCATGCATTAGCCAATCTTACTGATGGTATTGATCGTTCAACCCGGGTTGTCGACCAGTTATTGATGCTTTCGCGGCTGGATTCATTCTCTCAATTGGATGATGTGCAGCAAATTGAATGGCAGACACTGTTACAACATGCCATTGCTGATATTTATCCGAAAGCTCAGGCAGAAAATGTCGATATTCGTTTAGATATCAGGCAAGCACCTATGCCAATTAAAGGGCAACAATTACTATTATCAGTTATGCTGCGCAATCTACTGGATAATGCGATTCGCTATGGTCGACAGGGTAACATCATCATGGTGACTTTAGATAAGTATCGCTTTAGTGTAGAGGATGAAGGGCCCGGTGTAAGTAACGAATACCTGCAACGTATTGGTGAACGCTTTTTTCGTCCGCCGGGTCAGGAAAAAACCGGTAGCGGGTTGGGATTATCCATTGTACAGCGTATTGCACATTTGCATGGGTTGGATGCTAAATTCAGTAATCGTGAACAGGGTGGTTTTGAGGTCGTCATTAGCTGGCATTAACCAGTTAATTTAGATTATTTTATTGGCGTAAAACTAATTGAAACAGGAGCTCCTGTATGAGGATACTGCTGGTTGAAGATGATGAGTTAATTGGTGATGGGATTCAGGTCGGTTTGACTGAGTTTGGTTTCACGATTGACTGGTTTAATGATGGTTTACAGGGGCAGAATGCTATCTATTCCGCACCTTATGATGCGGTTATCCTCGATTTAAGCCTGCCTCATATCGACGGATTAGATATTCTTAAACATTGGCGGCAAAACAAAATAGATACACCGGTACTCATTTTAACCGCTCGTGATGCGATAAAAGAGCGGGTTAGCGGATTACAATTTGGCGCAGACGACTATTTGTGTAAGCCGTTTGCACTGGAAGAGGTGGCAGCCCGCCTTCAGGCTTTAGTTCGTCGTCGCCACGGGCAGTTAAGTTCAATCATCCAATATAAAGATATTGCATTAGATACTGCCAACTATGTGGTGACCAAAAGTAGTGAGCCGGTGGTACTCACATCTAGAGAGTTAAAACTGTTGGAGCTGTTTTTACTTAGCCAGAACAGAGTATTAAGTAAGGCGCTGATACAGGAAAAGTTATACTCATGGAGTGATGACGTAAGCAGTAATACGGTAGAGGTACATATTCACAATTTACGTCATAAATTAGGTAAAGATCTCATCCGTACTATTTACGGAATGGGTTATGCCTTAGGCGACGAGAAATGAAAAGATTAAGCTTGCGTACTCGCCTTATCTTGATTTTTACTATTCTTATTCTGCTTTCTTGGGTTATTTCGTCAGCCATTGGTTACGTTAAAGTTCGCCACCGTATTCGGCTGGCGTATGATGCAGAACAGATTATGTTTGCTAAACGACTGGAGCGTTCTGGACTGGACGATCTGCTGGCGATACAGGCTAAAAACAACAATACTTCATTTCGATCTGACCGATTTAATCAAGCTCGTGATGCATTCTCATTTGCTATTTTCAGTATCGATGGCAAAAAGCTGATTACCGATCGGGATGATGTGCCCGATTTCATTTATTCTCCAACAGAAACCAAACTGGGAGAGTCGCCGGAGTTCAGGGAAAGTAAACTATGGCGAGTGCTGTGGCTTAAGTCTCAAGACCAGCGCTTTATTATCGCGGTCGGGCAAAAAAATGTCTATCGGACGCGGTTTGCTCGGTCGATTCTACTGGATCATCAGGTAACCCCTTGGGGGATCATGATCCCGATTATGCTACTCATTATCACGCTGATGATTAATCGTGAGTTAGTTCCACTTAAGCGGGTGACTTCAGAGCTTAAACTGCGAAAACCGGATGATGAAACGCCGATTGAAGGGAAACGTTTACCGTTAGAAGTTCAACCCTTTGTTGATGCACTCAACATGCTATTTGCCCGCATTGGCGATATGTTAAAGCGCGAGCGACGCTTTGTTTCGGATGCTGCTCATGAGTTACGTAGCCCGTTAACTGCGCTTCGGGTTCAGGCTGAAGTGGCACAGATAACGGTAAATAAACCGGAAGCACAGAGGAAAGCGCTAAACAACCTGACTATTGGTATCGATCGCGCTTCCCGACTGGTAGACCAGTTATTGACATTATCGCGGTTGGATGCTCAATCCGGTATTCCAGAGCAAGAAACGATTAACTGGCAGTCGTTAATACAGGATATGCAGCCGACTTTTTTTGCCAGCGCAAAAGAGAAGCAGATCAATCTGCAAATTAACTATCAAGGTATGCCGGCTGATAGGCATGGTAATGCGGTTCTGCTGTCACTCTTAATTCGTAATTTGGTGGATAACGCATTGCACTATACACCGGCTGAGGGTTCGGTCAGCGTCACCTTAACGGATCAACAGCTCGTCATTGAAGACAGCGGCCCGGGTGTCACTCAGGAACATTTGCAACGGCTGGGAGAACGTTTTTACCGACCTCCGGGGCAAACAAAAACCGGCAGTGGTTTGGGTATCTCCATCGTTAAGCAAATTGCCGAACTGCATGGCCTGACACTTAGCTTCACCAACCGTGAAGAGGGTGGATTCAGGGTTAGGGTTGGTTTCTAAGCATGGCTGAATGTTCAAGGGCTTTGCCCTTGAACATTTAAATCGTCGGGTAAGGATTCTCGGTTGGCAGGACGCTATCGGGAAATGCTTCCTGCCAGTACGATGGTGGGATGTGCGAAATGTTCACAGCACTCATAGGTCGATGGAAAGGGGGATGAAAAATTATCTGATCCCATACGGTAATAAAATCCCACCCCACACTAATGCCGCCAACAGTAAGGTTATCAGCACGGCTGCCGAACCCATATCTTTAGCTCGGCCAGACAACTCATGGTGTTCTGCACCAATTCTATCCACTACGGCTTCAACCGCACTGTTAAGTAGTTCAACCACCACCACTAATACCACCGAGCCAATCAGTAAGATTCGTTCAACAGAGGTGACATTCAGCCAGCAGGCAATAGCCACTGCGGCCAGACATAGTATCGCTTCCTGACGGAAGGCGGCTTCATTTCTCCAGGCGGCAATGAGCCCCGCGCGGGAATATCCTGCGGCATTAACAATTCGGGTAATGCCTGTCGCTTGAACTTTATTCATCATTTCTCCTGTCCGATCATCGGAATAGTGAATTAACTGGTTTTACGGCAGGATTGGAACATATCCAGTGCCGGTTGATATTCCGTAGTCTGAATATTGAAAATACCCAGCAGAGAGTGGAACAAATTGTCTTGGCTGAATTCGCTTTGTTTTGCCTCTTTGGCTAAACAACCTTCATCCAATTTTTGTACTTGGCGATATTCAGCGGATGTCCACAGCAGCATTGGTACGTGGGTTTGCTGACTTGGTGCGATGGCATAAGGCGTACCGTGCAAATACAGGCCACTTTCTCCCAGCGATTCACCGTGGTCAGACAGATAAATCATCGCCGTAGCGAATTTATCTTCATGCTTTTGCAGCAAACTGATGGTGTTGTCCAACATCGCATCGGTATAGAGGATAGT
Source organism: Limnobaculum parvum (assembly GCF_003096015.2). Taxonomy (NCBI): domain Bacteria; kingdom Pseudomonadati; phylum Pseudomonadota; class Gammaproteobacteria; order Enterobacterales; family Budviciaceae; genus Limnobaculum; species Limnobaculum parvum. Next base: position 1,781,668 of record NZ_CP029185.2, read on the forward strand.
ATTGTCATAAGTATTACGCAGGCTGGCTACGTCACAATCCTGAATATCATTGGTATCACAGGTTGGCGTAAACTGGCGGTACTCTTTTGGATAACGTTGGTAATAGCTGGGACCATGACTGCCCATCTGATGCAGAACGATAATGCCGTCATTATCGAGAGTATCGATGTAATCATCCAGCTTATGCAGCAGAATATCATCTAGGCAGGCACCATCCTTACAGAATTCCGGCAGATTTAATTTCGTCATATCTACATTAGGGACACGGTTACATACCCCTTTACATCCGCTGTCATTGTCGCGCCACAGTACATTAACTTTGGCTCGAGCTAAAATGTCCATGACGTTTTCGGTATGTTTAGCGGTTGATTCGCTGTACTGCTTTCTGGTCATATTTGAGAACATACAAGGTACAGAAACTGCAGTGGCTGTGCCGCATGAGCTAACATTATCGAAATATGTGACGTCATTTCGTTTTGATAATTGAGGATTAGTATCACGTGAATAGCCCCCCAGAGAGAAATTCTCTGCTCTGGCGGTTTCTCCCAGCACTAAAACCAGCAAGGTTTTTTTAGGCTGCTGTGAGATTAATGGGCTTTTATGGGCATCAAGACCAATTTGTTCAAATGGTTTGCGGGAGTCAATATAGTTAGACAGATTATTAGCCAAGCTGCCAACCACGTTAGAAGGGGTCAGTAATTTGACCATCTCTTTGTTATTACGGAAAAATGGGGCGTAATCTTTGTAGAAAAACAGTGAAATCAACACAATTACCAGTAGTGAAACAATGATATTTGTGGCTCTTACCCACATAAAACGCCAGCAGCTACGAGAAGGCGTAATTTTTGTCCATGCCACAATCAGGGCGGGAATAATCCCAAGTAAAGCAAACCACAGCACCATCTTAAGGGAGAGCAGGTCTAGCGTTTCATGGAGATCGGTTTCCAGAGCGTTCTGAGTCATATTCCTGTCAATGACTGTATTAAAGCTATACATAAAGTAATTAACGGCAGCACCAATCAAAATGAAGATAATGGCGACAGGTTTACGAAGGTAGGGAAGCAGCAGCAGGCTAAAGATGATATTCAGACAGCAAAACAGTAATACCGGCATAGACGCAGTGAAAAGAATATTGCGTAGGGAGTCCAGATCGATGACTTGCCATGCTTGGTGAAAGAAGCGGGTATTCTGAACCACGGTGATAAACAACGTAACAGCTATAACAAATAGAATATCATTACACTTTAGCCGGGCTACTTTTCTCATAAATGACGATCTCTGACAATTAAAAATAGGTAGATGCTTGGCATTTAATCAGATAATTCTTAATCAATTATTAAGTCATGAAGGATAAGAATCCAGCTAGGAAAGCATTACCGTTGAAGACCTTGTCAGGAAAAATTTACTCTTTGAAATTACTAGGGTTATTTAATTCCATTAAGTTATCTTTATTATCGAAATATTTTGATACTATATTTAGAACATGATTTTTTAATGCAACACAGAGGCAATAAATGGAATCTGGTATTGAAGAACGTGAATTGACCAATTTGAAAAGAAGAAAATATAATCTTCTGATTAAACAGGCAATGAAATTATTTGAAAAAGGCGCTTTTCCAACCGTAACGGAATTAGCCATAGAGGCTCAGGTATCTCGGGCAACGGCTTACCGTTATTTTCCAACTCAAAGTGATTTGATTTCTGCCGTAGTAGATGAAAGCCTTAAGCCGATTATTTTATGGAAACCAGAACAAGTCAGAGTTGAAGAACGGGTTAATGAGTTACTGACTTTTGCTTATCCACAAATGTTTAAACATGAAGGTGCGCTGCGAGCCGCATTACTGCTGTCTTTACAACAATGGGCAGAAGAACGCGCATCACTGTTTAAAGCAGAAACTGATATTGGTAAAGTGACAACCAAACGGGAAAAGTTGGTGAGAGGGCACCGTAAACAGATCCTTAGGCAGGTTACAGCTCCACTTCATGATGAACTGCCAGCGGCGCTGGTAGAAAAAGTAAATCATGCGCTGTCGGTTATTTATGGGTCGGAAGTGTTTATGGTATTGAAAGATATCTGGCAGTTAGAAAATGATGATGTTCAGTCGATAACACAATGGATAGCAAAAGCCATATTGAATCAAGCTAGGACCGATGCAGCACAGGTAGAGTCATTCATAAAAGATAAATAACGGCATATTATTAATAAAGGATTAACCGGCAGGAATAGCCAATAGCCGTTAATATCGCCCATGTGTGGATGGGCGATATTAGCTGTAAGGATGAGCGCTAAGCAGCCCACCCCAAATGTTCAAACAAGATATTAATACCGATACCAATCAGGACAATTCCGCCAATAATTTCGGCGCGTTTACCAAGAATGGGGCCAATAAAACGACCCAGCATCATTCCAAGTGTAGCCATCACCATGGTTGCCAGACCGATCGCCATTGCGGTATGAATTATATCAACCTGCAGCAAGGCAAGACCCACACCAACGGCCATCGCATCCAGACTAGTAGCAATGGCCGTCGTGACAAGGAGCCAGAAAGAATGGCGGTGTAACTTTGGCGCGTCAGCTTCAGGTCGCTTAAAACCTTCAACAATCATGCGGCAGCCTAAAATAAACAGTAGGGTAAACGCCACCCAGTGATCCCATTCGGTAACATATTGACCAGCGACCAGCCCGATACCCCAGCCAATTAATGGCGTAATCGCCTCAATACAGCCGAAGATAAGTCCTGTACGGAATGCTTCCCTAAAACGGGGTTTATGTAGAATTGCGCCTTTACCTACGGAAGCCGCGAAGGCATCCATAGACATCCCAAACGCAAGGATAAGTGTTGCAGAAAGGTTCATTGTTAGTTTCTCCGGCCGGGGCTCCTCATATACATACTGAACACCTCCCAACCTACATTGTGTTCAATATGTCTATGGTCTCGCCTACCTGACGGTTGCCTGCACCACGCTGAACTTAGGTAGTTCATGCGAGTATGTTGATACAGGCGCTTTTGTTGTGTTAACAAAAACCGGCTACTCCCCAATGACGGCACGCAGTTTAACACTCGTTTTCAGGATAGCCAAGAATAAATAACTCAATGATATCAATGATTAATTTTAAATGATTCTTATTATCATCTTTGGTTTTATGTCTATATCTGCTATTTGTATAAAATAGAAACAGTTAATTTTCTACACATTAATATCGTGCTGGCGATAGACTAAAATAAATCATAGTCATAATGCTAAACAAACCAATCAGACCAATCAGGTGGAATAAATTTATGAAGCAACAGGCTGTAAAAAAAGTCGCTTTAATTACTGGTGCATCCCGGGGAATTGGTGCGGCCATCGCAGAACGTCTGGCGTCTGATGGTTTTTCTGTTGTCATCAACTATGCCGGTAATCAAGTTATGGCGGATGAATTGGTTCATCAGCTACAACTAGCGGGGGCACAAGCAATAGCAATTCAGGCAGATATCAGTGATGCCAATGCGGTTAAGCGCCTATTCGATGAAGTGGAAACGGCGTTTGGGGGCATTGATATACTGGTTAATAATGCAGGCATTATGGCATTGGCAACCGTTGAAGAGATGAGTGACGCTGATGTAGACAGGCTGCTGGATATCAATCTGAAAGGAACCTTTTACACCTCCCGGGAAGCGGCAAAACGGCTAAAACAGGGGGGACGTATTATTAATTTTTCCTCATCGGTGGTCGGTTTGTTACAGCCCGGCTATGGTATGTATGCGGCAACAAAGGCTGGAGTAGAAGCCTTAACCAGCGTAATGGCCAAAGAGATGCGTGGTCGTCATATTACGGTGAATAGTATTGCGCCGGGGCCAACGGCGACCGAATTATTCCTTACCGGTAAATCCCCAGAGCTGGTTGATAAGCTGGCTCATCTAGCACCATTGGAACGTTTGGGACAGCCTGAAGATATTGCCTCAGCGGTATCATTTTTAGCCGGGCCTGACGGCGCTTGGATTAATGGGCAGACGCTGCGGGTAAATGGCGGGATTATTTAATGATCAAATGAATTTCACCAGTATCTTTCTAGGATACTGGTGAATTTGGCGATGGAATTGTCAGGCGATCCAGATATATCGCGATTACGCGATTTTAATCCTTAACAAACACATCGTTGCTACTAGACACATTACCGCGGCAATATAAAACACAGAGTGGAAGCTCCAGAGTTCAGCGACGGTACCTGCCAATGAGCCTGCAACAATCCAGCCTACCCGCACGGTATTGGTAAACAGCGTAGTAGCTGCGCCAGCCTGACCTGGCATCAGATCCTGAAAATAGAGCATACCAATACCGGCTAATATGCCGATAAAGATGGCATTCAGTAGCTGCAGAACCAGTAACACCCAAGGGGAAGTGAAAAAGAATAAACCAATATAGAACAGTAACCCAGCAATAATGGCGTAATGCATGAGTTTACGTTTTCCTAATCGCTGGGCGTAATAACCCGCGATCAGCATTACCGGAATTTCTAAACCGGCTGCGGTTCCCATCATTACGCCGGCGAGTTTTTCAGGCAAATGTAATTCGCTAATCAGATAGAGCGGCATATTAATGATATACATGCCGTTGCAAGTCCACATGAGCGAGCTGACGATAAACAGTAAGAGTACCGCCTGCCGATTTTGGCGAGGGGCCTGAACAACCTCACTATTTTGCTGCTTCACTTTTGGCATGGATGGTAAGGTATACCAAACCACTACCGAGCACAGGACAAATGCAATGGCTGCTGATAAGTACATGGTTTTAAAACCAAACCCCAGCGCCAGTGCAAAAGATAATGGTGGGCCAATCACCCACGCCAGTGATATCTGAGCCCGCAAGATAGAGCTAAACATCACAGCCTCTCGCCCAGTTTTATCCGCATGCTCTCTGGCCAGAGCAAACATCTGCGGCGTTGCCGTTGAGCCAAATGTAGATAACAGCACGCCAACAGTGAGCAGTAGAAAATAGTTGCGGTTAAACGCATACAAAATGCAACCTAATGCGCCAAATAGACAACAGCGGATAATCAGCATTTTTCGATCGCCGGATTTATCCGAATAGCTGGCGATCATTTGGCTGATAACAATGCCGATGATTGCACTACCGGTATAGAACAGGCCGACCAGAACTGGACGAGTTTGTACTTCGGTGGTTAAAAACAGACTTAGGGTGGGCGTCTGTAGTGCGCCAGCAATCCCGGTCAAAAAGGCGATAAACAGAAAAGCCAGCGACGTGATATCCGTCATTTGTTTTAAAGAGGCAGGGAGTGGTCGCATAAATAGAATCGTTTCAAATAATGAACTGAGCGGATAATACGCCGTTTAAATATAAATAAAAAGGTGTTTTGATTCTATAACTTAATGATAACAAAAAATATTAGTCATTATCAGCGATCAATTAATTGGTTAATCAATAACCTGAGGTCATTATTTTATTAAGGTTATTCTTTGACCAAATGTGCGATATTAATCAAATGTGAACAGAGGAAAGCAAATCCGCTATCGCCGAATTATATCGGCGATAGCGGTAAAGTGACTACAGGTTAAGCGGCACTTTAAAGTGAGAGGCAATAATGACCACAATCATACCGACAATCATCGGTACTGAAGTCCGCTTTACCACTTCAAACGGTGATATTTTTGCCATCCCGGAGGTGGCAACGACGACACCGGATACCGGGGACATGGTGCGTCCAATATTGGATGCCTGCAGCATGGGAATAACCAGATAGGCTGGGTTGATTCCCATTTGGTCAGCCAGTTTAGGAATAAATTCCACGAAGGCATAAAACGGCGCATTACCGGAACCTGTCGCCATTGCCGCCAACATCGTGATCACAACCAGAACCAGCATCATGATCATCGCACCACCGCCAGAGGATTCAGCCAAATGAATTAGGCCAGTAATAAACCCAATAGAACTTAACCCTTGCGCAAAAATACCCGCAGCGACTAACAGCATAACGACGGTAACAAATGCATCACCCATAGCTTTATAGGCGCAATCTAAACCAGCAAACATCTTCTTGGCACTGAAAGTGCGTAAAAACTCAATAGTTGCCGTTAACACCATACAGATAATAATGATGGTAATAATATTCAGATTAGGAATAACGTGAGCTACGCCTTGTTCGTTGGTGAAGGGGAGGTTAATTTTCCCAGAGAAGATTAATACACCAATAATCGGCAGAAATGGCAAAATGGCATAAGCCACAGGCGCATGGGTTTTAATTTGTGACACATCCAGCTTTTCACTGACGACATTCTCTTTTTTATCTAAATAGCGCTGCCAAAAGAAATGAGCAATAGCGATAGCGATAATTGCAATGATTGAAATAGGTAGCGTGGTATGGAAAGCAAATTCAATCAGCTTATCACCACCCATTTTAGAAGCCTCGGCAGCAACAATCACATCACCCGAGGTCGGAGATAAAATAATGGCAGCAGGGGAAGCACAAATGGCGGTAGCTGCACCGCGGCTTATGCCTACATTTACCATCAACGGAAATAGGGTGGCCATCAACAACACCCCCAGCCCGGTAGCGGACGATACGGCTAGTGACATCAGACAAGCGACAAAATAGGCGGCGATCATCAATACATAAGGGGAGTTAATATATTTGAGAGGGTGGGAAGCCAACTTGACCACCATGTCGTTTGCGCCAATATGCGTCATATAGGCAGCAAATCCACACAGAATCATAATCATCATGCCCAGATCAGCAGCCCGATTACTCAACAGCGTTTTCATAAACTCAAAAACGTCCGTTAGTAAAAATCCAGTGGACGCCTTTTCTGCCAGAATAGGACGCCCAAAAGCGATGCTAATCAATAGCAACAACAGACCGCCAATCAGCAACACGCCTGTAGCTGAATACCCCTTGATAATGTAGTAACCCACAGCAATGGCAACAATAGCACCGATGAGTAGATTGACCGTATATGGAACATCCGTCATATTTTTCTCCAACATGAGACACATAAAATAGCAGCACAATAAACGTATTGTGTGCAAAAAAATGATGTGTACTATACATATTTAACAAATATGACGCATCGATCGGATGAATAATATGATCAATGCTTTGAATTTTATGGTGATTAATCAAGTTAAGGCGTGTTAATAGTATCATCTACTGGTTTTTTGATTATGCAGCTATTCATTGCTAACCATCTATTATATGAACGGAATTTGGCATTATTTTAAATAAATCAATTTGTTGTGAGTAAAGAGCCCAATGCCGAGTAATTGACTTGTTATCCCCACAGTTTATATGGATTATTGCTCAGAAACAGTATTTTAGATAATGTCCAAAATAGGATGGTGAAATCGTAGTCAGCGGATGTTATAAATAGTTATTGTTCTAACAACACATTTAATGTGATATTTCAAGTGTCAAATATCGGACCGTTGGGTTTTAGTTATTGTTTTTTAACGTCATTGTCAATGTGATGTACCTGATGTTTTTCAGGAAAAATTTTTGTTGTATTTTAACAGGGTGTAAAATTTTATTTCATATTGTGTAAATCGAGAATGTTTCATTATAAATAGATAATAAAATTTGAGTGAAATAATAAGGGTATTTAAACTAGGATATTATAAATGATAAAGCAAATTATTCGTACATTACTCGTTGATAGTAATCAGTTTGTTTGTTTTGCTATTAGTGAATTACTCAAAGATGCAGATTGTCTTGAGGTAATAACCGTAACCAACACCACGGATAATATTGCTGAACAAGTCAGTAGTTTAAACATTGATCTGGTCTTGATTAGTATCGAATTGATAAATACAGGCAAAGAAAAGCTGGTAGAGGGAATACGTAGTGCCAACCCGAATACGAAAGTTATTGCTTTAGTATCAGAAACTTCCGGTATGAATATTCTTAATGCCATGAAGTATTCTATTGATGGAATTATTGATAAAACGCATGATATAAATTCATTAATATTAGTATCTCAATTGGTGTGTGATGGATTTCAATGTATCCCTAGAAACAATATTTATGATAATGAAGTCAAAAGAATTGATTCATTATCCAAGCGAGAATATGAAATATTTCAATACATATCCCAAGGGATGAGTAACAAAGATATTGGTGATAAAATTAATATCAGCGTGAAAACCGTCAGTGTTCATCGATATAATATTATGTATAAATTGAATATTAAGAACCCAATAGATTTGTATAAACTATGTGGTTTATCGGGATAATTATTATCAAACCGCAATGGGGATTAAGATTCCTGTGGAGGCAACAACGTTACCCCCACAGAAAAAAATAGTCATATTACTGTATGAAATTTCTTAGCTGATCAAATACGCGTAGGTCCTCACTGTACTTGACCTGTTGTACATCTTCTAACTTCTCTACTTGGCTGACCATCTGAGACAAGCGTTGATCTTTTTGGACTAATAGCCAGATACGGCTTTGTGCATCGCCTTTTAATGGCATACAAAGAATACCTTCTACGTTAAATGCTCGGCGAGCAAACAGGCCACAAATATGTGACATGACACCCGGGTGGTTGCGAACAATGAGCTCTAAAGCGATTTGATGTTGTTGAGACTGTTCTGTAGACATAATTAAGCTCCAACCATTTCGATGTTAGCGGCACCCGGTGGTACCATCGGGAAAACCTTCTGGTTAATATCAATCAGCGCGTGAATTAGGCAAGGGCCAGGGCGGCGAATTGCTTCTGTCAATGCAGTTTCTGGATCTTGCTCGGCGTTTAGATCACAGGTATCCATGCCAAAACCAGAGGCAATTTTAATAAAATCAGTCCGGTAAGGATAAGCCGCAGCAAAAATACGCTCCTGATAAAACAGGGTTTGCTGTTGGTGAACCAACCCCAAGGCCTGATTGTTCATCAGAATAATTTTCACATCCAAATTATGCTCAACTGCCGTTGCCATTTCCTGAATATTCATCATCAGGCTGCCATCGCCAGAAAAACATAAAACCTTACGATGACGATCCGCCAGCGCAGCACCAATGGCTGCCGGTAGGCCAAAGCCCATCGTGCCTAAACCACCCGATGTTAACCATTGGCGATGGCGACACAGAGGATAAGCCTGAGCAACCCACATTTGATGCTGACCCACATCGGTGGTGATAACCGCCTCAGAATCTACAGCCCGAGCGGCTGCTAGCACCAGTCCATAATGGCTTAACGGATTATCCATATCCGGCATTTGAACCGGGTACTGTTGACGGAACTGATTAACCGTTTCAATCCATTCGGTACGAGGCGTCGCAGTAATTTGTGGTAATAACTGCTGTAAAACTTGGCCCACATCCGCATGAATAGCAATTTGCGGTTGGCGAATTTTACTCAATTCAGCACGATCAATATCCACATGAATGATTTTGGCATTTGGGCAGAACAGTTCTGCCTTACCAATAGCACGATCGTCAAAACGAGCGCCCATAACAATCAGCAGATCGGACTCTTGTAAAATCAGGTTAGTACTACGATTGGCATGCATCCCCAACATACCCAAAGATAATGGATGCTCCGCGGGCAGCGTTCCTAGCGCCATTAACGTCATGGTGGTTGGCAAGTTGGCGCGTTCAGCCAGCTCGACCGCTACTTTGTGGGCATCTGCACAAATGATTCCACCACCCAGATACAGCACGGGGCGTTTAGCCTGATTAATCATTTTTGCGGCTTGAGTTACCAGCTCGGCATCAAACATTGGTGGTTGATCGGGTACAGGAATTGGCGGCAGTTCACTCAGCTCAATCGTGGCTGTTTGAATGTCTTTGGGAATATCAATCCATACCGGCCCCGGGCGACCTGATTCAGCAATACGAAACGCATCGCATATAATCTTAGGTAGTTCACTAATATCCCGAACCAGATAGTTATGTTTAGTAATAGGAATCGAAATACCGTAGGTATCAACTTCCTGAAAGGCATCTGTGCCAATCATACTGGAGGCTACTTGGCCGGTTATACAGACTAACGGAACTGAATCCAATTTGGCATCCGCAATAGCAGTCACCAGATTAGTGGCACCGGGGCCGCTGGATGAAATACAAACCGCCGCTTTACCAGTAGAGCGAGCCATCCCCTGAGCAATAAATCCAGCGCCTTGTTCATGACGTGCCAGCACGTGATGAATAATCGTACTTTGCCCCAGAGCATCATACAGTGGTAATGCTGCTCCTCCTGGGATGCCAGCGACTGTCGTGATCCCTTGACGCTCCAGTAAATAAACAATTAACTCAGCACCCGTAAAACGGGTTCGTTGATGTGGCATACCCGAATTGGCCATAATTTTTTCCTTTACGTTAGGCCGGTCATTCAGGGCAGGGAGTCTATAAAGCAGAAACCCCGCCCGGTTTGCGCCGGCGGGGTTTCGAAATCGTTACGTTGATTAGGACCCGTTACGGCGCGCTGCCGACGACCACCACCACACGCACGACGACCACCGCGGCAGGTTGCGCGGTAAGGAGGAGAGTCGAAGTGAATTGAGATGGCATCACAGGGTTTACCTTATCAATATATAAAATGTCAGTACTACTAATAAAAGCACAGTGATGGAGTATGCACAACCCGGTTTGGTTAATTTTTTTATTTAGTCATAAAAAGTGGGAGCTTTATCACTGTATGGTAATCAATGCCTGTCGAGCCCTTTTGGTTCGGCGTTGGTCATCGTTAGGCTCAAATAATCGTCATCTTAGGTCATTTTTTGCTATGGCTATTTTTATATGAATTAATGTTATGTATCGCTAGCTCAATAAATTAATCGGGTAACAACCGATTATTTATTTATCAGATATAATTAAAGTGATAATCAAAAATTACAAAAATAGGAGCGTGCAACATGTACAAATCTATTTTAGTACCCGTGGATATCATGGAGGACGAATTAACCCATAAAGCATTGGAATATGCGGTGCATTTGGCGAAACAGTCAGGAGGTAAAATCCGACTGCTTCATGTGTTTCCCATGTCAACATCTATCATCAATTCTTATGAGTTAGGCTACATGGAACTGCAAGATAAAGCAGCGGTTAAAGCCAAGCAAAAATTGGAAGAAATTGCCGCAACGATCGACCTGCCCAAAGATCGCGTCTCCTATTCAATGAGTTTTGGTTCCGTCAGAGATGAGATCGTAGAGGTTACCGGACAGATCGGTGCTGACGTAATTGTTATCGGCTCCAAACGGCCTAATATAAAAACACACCTATTAGGCTCTAATGCCTCCAGCATTGTTCGCTATGCTACCACATCGGTGCTTATCGTAAGGTAGGGCTGTTCACCATTCTGTGATGGGCTGTCGGCTGATGGCTCATCACCTATATTTATTCTGATTGCAGATAAAGCGAACAAATTCTCTATCGGGAATTTTCTCGAGGTAATACGATATTCCACATATCACCATTGTGCTTGACTGGGAGACCCTGAACTAGGTTTTTTATCAGTTTGATTCAATTCATATTGTTACTTTCCTCGCTTATTTCTGTTGTTCAAGTGATTATCAAATATTGATAACTGTATATACATACAGTATATTAGTGATGAGTGATAACGCCCGGAGAGCAACATGAAAGAGAGCCTACTTCACAAGCTGACCATTTTGGCGGAGTCAGCAAAATACGACGTTTCCTGTTCGTCCAGTGGGACGACGCGAAGTAACAAGGCCGGAGCTATTGGTAACACCAGCGGTTGGGGAATCTGTCATAGCTTTACTGAAGATGGCCGTTGTGTATCTCTGCTTAAAATATTACTGACAAATTTTTGCCTGTTTGACTGTGCTTATTGTGTTAACCGCCGCAGTAATGATATTGAGCGGGTGGCTTTTACGCCAAGAGAACTGGCGGAACTCACCATCGAATTCTATCGACGTAACTATATCGAAGGGCTGTTTCTTAGCTCTGGCGTAATCAAAAGCCCCGATCACACTATGGAGAAAATGCTACGGGTGGTGAAAGATCTGCGTACTCTTTACCATTTTAATGGATATATCCATATGAAGACTATCCCTGGTGCCAGTCAGGAATTGGTCCATCAGGCAGGGCTATATGCCGATCGCCTGAGTGTGAATCTTGAAATTCCGCTGGAACAGGATCTGAAATTGCTGGCGCCGGAAAAAGATCATCAGAGCGTGTATAAGCCTATGCACTACATCCAGCAAGGCATGGTGCAAAACTTGGAGGATCGGCGTAAGTTCCGTTCGGCTCCCCGTTTTGCGCCAGCGGGGCAAAGTACTCAAATTATTGTTGGTGCAGCAAAAGATAATGATAAAGATATTCTGCACCTTTCCTCTGCGCTGTATCAGCGTCAAAGTATGAAACGCGTTTATTATTCCGGATATATCCCGGTGAATACCTATGATAAACGCTTACCCGTAGTGAAAGATCCTTGTCTGAAACGAGAGAATCGACTGTATCAGGCGGATTGGCTAATGCGTTTCTATCAGTTTAATGCCAATGAGATTCTGGACGATAAAAACCCTTATCTCGATTTGGATATGGACCCTAAACTGGCTTGGGCAATTCGCCATCCGGAACGTTTCCCCGTTGACGTGAATACTGCGGATTACGCCACTATCTTACGCATCCCCGGAGTGGGTGTGAAGTCCGCCAAAATGATCATAATGGCCCGAAAACATGGGCGATTGAACTTGGATGGATTAAAGAAAATCGGGGTTGTGCTAAAGCGAGCGCAGTATTTTATTACCAACAATGAACTGTCACATTACACCATCCATGAAGCGACGCCGGAATATGTCAAAAGCGTTTTGCGAGATACCCCATTGCTGCCATCACCCGCGCAACAACAGCTCTCATTCGGCTTTACCGAGTAGGGGAAATGATGTCTATTTTCTATTATGACAAAACCTTCGATGGTCTATTAAGCGTGGTATTTGACGCCTATAAAATTAAGTATTTTCCACAAGCGCTGCTAGGAGAAGGTGACGTTGAACCGATGTTTATGGAGAGGGGGCATACTACCGTCACTGACCCGAATAAATCGGATCGGGTATGGGCTGCACTGTGCAAAAAATTATCGAAACAGGCGCTGAATCATATTCACCACGTATGGCAATCAGAACGGCCAGAAGCGGACTATCTGATATTTCGCTATATCCGTAAAGTTATCGATTCCCCTCATTCAATAGAAACCGATTTTACCGATGAAGATGTAATGTCCATGCTCCAGCTAGCCAAAAAGGTGAGCAAAGACACCATGCATCTGATTGAGTTTGTGCGTTTTCAAAAAACCAAAGAGAACATCTTTTTTTCTCCAGTAGCGCCAGACTATAACGCTTTACCACTAGCGCTTCATCACTTTATTGACCGTTTTGCCGATCAGCAATGGGCCCTATATGATATTCGGCGTGGATACGGTTTTTATTATAATCTGCAACGGGTTGAAGAAATAACTTTACCGGATGAAAACACCCTGATTAATGGGAATATTAATCCAATGCTATTAGCGGAAGATGAGCAAAAATTCCAAAAGCTATGGCGGAATTATTTCAAAGCAATAACCATTGTGGAAAGAATAAATAAGCGACAGCAACGCCAACATATGCCCGCACGTTTTTGGCATTTACTACCAGAAATGCAAAATTAACGTTATGGTATAGCGCGGTAAACAGAGAAATTGTCAGACGAAGCGATTTTGAATATAGGGATATACTCTCTTCAGGCGGCCTCAATCAGCTAAAGTTGATAAACTTGCCAGTCTCATTCATTCCTATCTGAAGTAACTATTTCTACCTGACTAGTCTGATTCGGCTAGTTGCAAATAAATATTGATGGAGAAACCCTAATGAAATCTCGTGCTGCCGTGGCTTTTGAAGCCGGAAAACCATTACAGATCGTTGAAATTGATGTTGCTCCACCAAAGAAAGGCGAAGTATTAGTGCGTATCACCCATACTGGCGTGTGCCATACGGATGCCTTTACGTTATCCGGTGACGATCCGGAAGGGGTTTTCCCTGCGGTATTAGGCCATGAAGGCGGTGGTATTGTGGTTGAAATTGGTGACGGTGTCACGTCATTAAAGCCCGGGGATCATGTGATTCCGTTATATACCGCCGAATGCGGTGAGTGTAAGTTCTGTAAGTCAGGAAAAACTAACCTGTGTCAGGCGGTACGCGCCACTCAGGGCAAAGGGCTAATGCCCGATGGCACAACCCGATTCTCCTATAACGGTCAGCCAATTTACCACTATATGGGCACCAGTACATTCAGTGAATACACGGTAGTTGCGGAAATCTCGCTGGCAAAAATAAATCCTGAAGCACCGCTGGAGAAAGTTTGCTTATTGGGTTGTGGTGTAACGACCGGCATTGGTGCCGTTCACAATACCGCGAAAGTTAAAGCGGGAGATACGGTGGCTATCTTTGGTTTAGGCGGCATTGGTTTAGCGGCTATTCAAGGCGCAGTACAGGCTAAAGCGGGGCGGATTATTGCCATTGATATCAATCAGGACAAATTTAAACTGGCGAAAGAGATGGGTGCGACAGACTGCATCAATCCTAAAGATTACGATAAGCCTATTCAGGATGTGATTGTAGAAATGACCGATGGCGGGGTGGATTATAGCTTCGAATGTATCGGTAATGTGGATGTGATGCGCTCGGCGCTGGAGTGTTGCCATAAAGGTTGGGGGGAAAGTGTGATTATCGGCGTAGCCGGTGCAGGTCAAGAGATCCGCACACGTCCATTCCAATTGGTTACTGGACGCGTATGGCGCGGTTCTGCCTTTGGCGGAGTAAAAGGGCGTAGTCAGTTACCGGGTATGGTTGAGCAGGCTATGAGAGGGGATATTCAACTCGATCCATTCATTACCCATACGTTACCGCTGGAAGAGATTAATCAGGCGTTTGACTTGATGCATGAAGGTAAATCTATTCGTACCGTTATCCACTTTGGCGATAAATAGTGATTATCCGATGGAGCGTGGGCTTATCGCCGCGCTCTGTTTCAGTATCGCTAAATTTATCAAAGGAGCCTTTTAGATGCAGAATGAATTAGAGCTTATTGAGCAACACAAGGTGTTTGATGGCAACCAGCGACGCTATCGCCACTATTCATCCACTCTGGGTTGTGTCATGACGTTCAGCCTGTTTGTTCCAGACCTCTCTCGCTGGTCATCGCCACCGTTGTTATGGTGGCTGTCAGGGCTAACCTGTAATGATGAGAACTTCACTACCAAAGCGGGAGCACAGCGTATTGCAGCCCAATTAGGTATGGCGATAGTGATGCCGGATACCAGTCCCAGAGGGGACGCGGTAGCGGATGTTAGCCAATGGGATTTAGGCCAAGGAGCTGGATTTTATCTTAATGCTAGCCAACCCCCTTGGGCCGCACACTACCGGATGTATGACTACTTGAGCGATGAACTTCCTCATTTGTTGAGCAATAAACTTGGTTTTAACGGCCCACAATCAATCTCAGGACATTCGATGGGTGGACATGGCGCATTGGTTATGGCGTTACGTGATCCAGAACGGTTCTGCTCGGTATCCGCGTTTTCACCCATCGTTAACCCGACGGAGGTTCCTTGGGGGCAAAATGCATTCCAAACCTATCTGGGTGAGGATCGCCAGAACTGGCGGCAGTGGGATGCCTGTGAGTTACTAAAAGACTATCAGGGAAAAGCCATTCCTATGTTGGTGGATCAAGGGGATAGCGACAGTTTTCTTGGTGAGCAGCTTCAACCAGAACGGTTAGCGCAGGTTGCTGCCGACATTAACTATCCGTTAACCCTACGAATACAGCAAGGCTATGATCACAGTTACTATTTTATCGCCAGCTTTATTGGGCAACACCTTGAGTTTCATATGAAACATCTACAACGGGCATAATGGTGACGCTGTAACTTAAGTTCTGTCCGGCGGCCTGAATTGCGCCGGATATCCCCCGTATCCTTCTGTAAAATAATTTCTCATACTGCTACGATAATGCTACTTCGCTTCCAGATTATTTCATCAGGTCACTATGCGTTATAGCCATATTTTGTTCGATTATGAATGCTTACCCGATAATGCCGGTTTACTCTTGCAGCAGTTAAGACAACAAGACTGTAGAGTGAAAATACGCTGTCTTAAACATGTTCAACTTGATCGGTCTTTATCTCAGTACGCTGACATTATACATGTTGACTTAACGGCAGAGGGTTTAACGGATTATTTACCGCAAACTGATAAAGATAAAGTGGCAACATTATGGATTGGTGCCTCTGGTGAAAGTGCGCGGTTGGCATCAGAATCAGGGGTGGATTTTGGTTTAGCCTTGTGGTGCTGTCGTTCAGTAAAGCATATTTATGCTACTCACTATTTCAATTCTCCTCGTGATATTTTTATGATTTTGAAAGAAAAAATAACAGAATCTGATGAGATGCGCTGGCTAAAATGGGCGATTGAGCTGCAGTTTATCGGCCAAACGGGGTGTCACTACACCCAAGACGTTTACGATCGGGAACGTTTTGAACGGATCCGTGAACTGTCCGCAGAGATTGTAAGCCAATATAGCGGATTACCGATGGCCCAGGTCAGTAATGTGTTCTGTAGTGAAACGGGTTTTCAAACGCCTAAATTGGACTGTCGGGCGGCGATATTTGACGAGGGTAAAATATTACTAGTCAAAGAGAATAGCGGGGAATGGTCTTTACCGGGAGGATGGGTAGATGTGAATCAGTCTATCCGGGCTAATACGGTAAAAGAGGTGAAAGAAGAGGCGGGATTAGATGTCATCGCTACTCGATTAATTGCGCTACAGGACCGTAATCTCCATAACACGCCGGTTTATGCCTATGGTATTTGTAAAGTATTTGTTCAGTGCGAAGTGATTGGCGGCCATTTTATTCCTAACAGTGAAACCTTAGAAAGCGGCTGGTTTAGCCTAGAGCAACTCCCTAAACTATCAGAAGATAAAACTACGGCACCGCAAATTGCACTGTGCTTTGAGGCGTATCACACTGACAATTGGCAGCCTGTATTTGACTAATTAACGTAGGGAAATCACGGATGATTTCCCCTGAACAATATTTCTGACCGCTATGCTAAAAATTTCTGAATGGCAAACGCGACGCCATCTTGCTGGTTGGTGTGGGTAATAAACTGGGCATGTTGCTTAATTTCATCGGAGGCATTCCCCATAGCAACCCCAATACCGGCATATTGAATCATCGGCAAATCATTATGATGATCGCCGATGCACATCACTTCTGATTGTTGGATACCTAACCGTTGGGATAAAAACTTAACCGCAGCCCCTTTGTCGACATCCTTGTGCAACACTTCCAGAAAGAAAGGCGAACTCTTTACCAGCGTGTAGTCTGCATGGTAGCTGGCCGGGATATTGGTTATTGCGGCATCAAGAATCGTTGGCTCATCAATAAACATCATTTTGGGGAATGTCAGGTCGGGTTTCATTTCGTCAATTGGGCAGTAGATTAGCGGAATGTGGCTGAGAAACGCTTCCCGTACGGTATAGGTGCTGATATCCCGATTTGGCGTATAGAGGGCATCGTAAGTTAAGGCATGAAAATGAATCTTAAGCAGCAAGGACAGGGCGCTAACACGGTGATAATCTTCAATAGTTAACAATGTTTGCTTAATGATTTCACCACTGCCTGCATGTTGTATTAATCCACCGTTATAAGAAATACAGTAACAGCCTGATTTATCCAACCCTAACTCCTTTAGATATCCCTGCATACCGCTATAAGGGCGTCCTGAAGCTAAAACAACATGAACGCCCTGTGATTGAGCCTGACTCACGGCCAATTTTACAGTAGGAGAGATAGTCTTATCATCCTGAAGCAGCGTGTCATCCAGATCGATGGCGATTAATTTTACGGTCATGATGTTCCCTTAGCACAGTGAGTAGAAGTATTAGCGAAAGAGACAAATTGCTAATGAGTATTGTTAGTTAATAATCCGATTACCGTATTCATCAATGATCTGTTCGCCATCTTCCTTGGTGAATGCACCTGATTGACGATCGGGCAATATCTCCAGCACCACTTCAGAAGGGCGACAAAGCTTGGTTCCCAGTTCAGTTATCACGATAGGACGGTTGATTAGGATAGGGTATTGCAGCATAAAATCAATGAGTTGGCTATCGCTCCAGTGCGCTTGCGCCAGATTTAATGTTTCATAAGGTTCGACGTTTTTACGCAACAGAGCGCGAGGCGTGATTTGCAAAGCTTCAATGATGTTAAGCAACTTGATACGGTCAGGAGGATTCTCCAGATAGAGAATAATCGTTGGTTCAACACCGCTATTACGGATTAATGACAACGTATTGCGCGAGGTTCCACAAGCAGGATTATGATAAATCGTAATTTTTCGCATGGGCTTATACCAAAAATGAGAGGTGAATTACTCATGCTATCAACGTTATCAAAGAATGGGAAATATCATAATAATACCAACCCAGAAATAATAACGCTGGGTAGTAGTGAGATTTTTTTGTGCCAAAAACAGCTAGCCAGAGTCGCTACGGTGGTACCGAGAACAAGGATATCGCATGTCATTGTGGGGATGCAATTTGGTGCTTCTTTGAATGTGAATCGGAAAAATTCCGCTTGCTGGAAAGCATAAAAAGGGATATTTTAACTACGATAATTTTAGTCGTAGTTGATCTTCAGCATTCATTTTCAATTAAGCATATGGAACACAAATGAAAATATTACATATTGATTCAAGCTCAAAAATCCACAATAAATCTAACTCACGTGCCTTGGGCCGTTATTTTCTTCAGCAGTTAGAGCGTTATGGCGTTGAGTTCGAAATTGATTATCTGGATGTCACCGAGGACGTTCAGCCTCACGTTTCCGCAGAGTTTGTACAGGCAACTTATACGCCAGAAGCAGAGCGGACAGAGAGAATGCGTGAAGTATTAGCCCCGTCTGATGCCATGTGCCAGCGGGTAATGGATGCTGATGTGCTGGTATGCGCGATGCCAATGTATAACTGGACCATCCCATCAACGTTTAAGACCTTCATTGACGCGATTACCCGTACTAACGTGACGTATGATTTACTGCCGGATGGTACTACGGTAGGTAAACTGGGTGATAAAAAAGTGCTATTCATTACCACCCGCGGTGCCGATTTACGTCAGGGTTCACCTTATAGCCATATGGATGCGATGACTCCGGTACTTAAGGCCGCATTTGCCTTTATTGGGGTAGAAGCGCCGGAGTTCGTGGATGCTCAACCGCTGCAATTCACCGCTGCTGAGGCTCGTGAAGCCGCATTGGTTCGTGCCCATAATGACCTAGACCAACTGGCCTCTCAATGGGCGACTAATCTACAAAAGACAGCGTGTAGCCAGTCAGAAATGGCAGTATAAGCAGGACACCCAAAGCGTTCTACGGTAGAATTTAATGCAGCAATAGCACTTTTAATTATTCAGGGGGAGTCATGGCGTTTGTCAGTTCGGGGGTTGAGTATGCACTGCATTGTTTGTTGTATATCAGCCAGCGTGACGGAATTAAAGAAGCAAACGTACGTGATTTAGCTGAGTTACAAGGGGTTCCCGTCGATTTTTTGGCCAAGATTTTTACTAAGCTAAAGAAATCCGGCATTGTGAACTCAACTGAAGGGGCCAGAGGTGGTTTTCATCTGGCCCGCTCGCCTGAATCTATCTCGGTTAAGGACGTGGTTGAAGCCGTTGATGGCAATAAAGGGCTGTTTGAATGTAAAGAGATACGTGAGCGTTGTGCGGTGTTTGATCAACAGGCACCTCAGTGGGCAACTGAAGGGGTATGCTCGATTCATCGCATTATGTTAGAAGCGGAGCAGGCTATGCGGCAGGTTCTCTCTCAACACACGCTGGCAAGTATCTCTGCCACTACCAACAAGAAAGCACCGGCTGAATTTAATCAGCAAATCTTACAGTGGTTTGAATCTCGTCCCTCAAACCATCGCGTTTCATCTGAATAATGCCAATCCCTCTCTGATTTTGAACGTTTAAAATCGCCGCGCTGTGAAATATTTGTTACGGCGCTTATTTATCAAAAACTTCCACAGCTGAATAAGCTATTCTATTATTACCACAACCCACTAATTTAGTGACTGCCTCCATTTGCCCTTAAAGGAGCTCTCTTGAATCAGCAACCATTTAATACCCGTCTTACCGCCTCTGAAGCCATTGATAAGCTCGAACAACAATATGAATCCGCCCTGAGTGCGCTGCGTAGTGCTATCGGTGCCTTTATTCAGCAGGGAACCTTACCGGATGCGAAAGCCAGAGAAAAGGGGCTATTTTCCTATCCCCAATTGCGGGTTTGTTGGGATGGTAAATTTCAGGAACATTTACGCACTCGTGCCTATGGGCGTTTTGCACATCCTGGGCAGTATGCCACCACCATTACTCGCCCGGACTTGTTCCGTCACTACCTGACTGAACAGTTAGGATTGTTAGAACATGATTATGGCGCTATTTTTGAAGTGACACCGTCACAACAAGAGATACCTTATCCGTTTGTGATAGATGGTTCCGCTCTGATGCTGGATCGCACCATGACGGCAGGAATTGTGCAGCATTTTCCAACCACGGATCTGGCTAAAATTGGTGATGATATTACCGATGGTTTGGCTAACGCAGGGGATATTTTCCCGTTATCTCATTTTGATGCCCTGCGTACCGACTTCTCTTTAGCGCGGCTTAAACACTATACCGGAACGCCCGTTGAACATGTTCAACCTTACGTTCTGTTTACCAACTATAGCCGCTATGTGGATGAATTCATCAGTTGGGCCTGTAAACAGATCCGAGATCCCTCCAGCCCTTATCAGGCGCTGTCGTGCGCCGGTGGCAGCTATATCACGGTAGAGAATGCCGATCCGGAGAGAACGGCGTCCGACTTGGCATGGAAAAAGCATCAAATGCCGGCTTACCATCTTATTTCCTCCACCGGGCAGGGAATTACACTGGTAAATATTGGCGTCGGGCCTTCGAATGCCAAGACAATTTGTGACCATTTGGCCGTGCTACGACCTCATGCATGGCTGATGATTGGTCACTGCGGCGGGTTGCGTGAAAGCCAGAGAATTGGCGATTATGTATTGGCCCATGCCTATTTACGTGATGACCATGTTCTGGATGCGGTTTTGCCACCGGATATTCCCATTCCTAGCATTGCAGAAGTACAACGTGCCTTATATGACGCCACCAAAGCCGTTAGCGGAATGCCGGGGGAAGAGGTAAAACTACGGTTGAGAACCGGTACTGTTGTTACCACGGATGACCGAAACTGGGAGCTACGTTTCTCGGTGTCAGCTCGACGCTTTAACCTCAGTCGTGCGGTCGCGGTAGATATGGAAAGCGCCACGATTGCAGCTCAGGGCTATCGTTTCCGGGTTCCTTATGGCACGTTGTTGTGTGTTTCTGATAAGCCACTGCATGGAGAAATTAAACTACCGGGACAGGCTAACCACTTCTATGAAGGGGCAATATCAGAACACCTGCAAATTGGTATTCGCGCAATAGATCTACTGCGAGCGGAAGGCGATAAGCTTCATTCTCGTAAGCTACGCACATTTAACGAGCCGCCATTTCGCTAAAACGGCGGTAAAACCGTTTGTCTGTTACACAAAACGTCATGATACGGTTTTCCTGTATGTGACAGAAAACGAGGAGAAGAACAAATGGCACAAAATGGATTTCCAAACGATTTCTTATGGGGTGGAGCCGTCGCTGCTCATCAGGTTGAAGGTGGATGGGATCGTGGCGGCAAAGGCGTAAGTATCGCGGATGTACTATCTAAAGGCTCTCATGGCGTAGACCGTGTGATGACTGACGGTGTACTGCCCGAATACATTTATCCCAATCATCTGGGCGTCGATTTTTATTCACACTATAAAGACGATATCGCGCTGTTTGCCGAGATGGGATTTAAATGTTTTCGAACTTCAATCGCCTGGACCAGAATATTTCCCAATGGTGATGAACAAACGCCTAACGAGGCCGGATTGCAGTTTTATGACGATTTGTTTGATGAATTGCTGAAACATCACATTGAACCAGTTATTACCCTTTCTCATTTTGAAATGCCTTACCATCTGGTGAAAGAGTATGGCGGCTGGTATAACCGAAAAGTAGTCGATTTCTTTGTTCGCTTTAGTGAAGTGGTGATGGAACGCTATAAAAACAAAGTGAAATACTGGATCACCTTTAATGAAATTAACAATCAACGTAACTGGAAATATCCGCTGTTTGGCTACTGTAATTCCGGGGTGATCTTTACCGATCACGATAATCCAGAGCAGGTGATGTATCAGGTATTTCACCATCAATTCATTGCCAGCGCTCAGGTGGTTAATCGTGGGCATCAAATTAACCCGAACTTCAAGATTGGTTGCATGATCCACATGATGCCGCTGTATCCGGCGACCTGTCGTCCGGAAGATCTGGTTTTTGCTCAGGAAGCCATGAGGCAGAAGTACTTGTTCAGCGATGTTCAAATGCGCGGAACTTATCCTGCTTATATAGTGAAAGAATGGGCTCGTCATAATATTACTATCACGATTCAGCCCGAAGATGATGAGATTCTGCGTAATGGTTGTGCTGATTACTTGGCTATCAGTTATTACATGTCCAACATCGTCTCGCCGGATTACACCAAATCTGAAAGCGCATTAACTTTTTTTGAAGGTAGTAAACTGAATCCTTATCTGCAAGCTTCCGAATGGGGATGGCAAATTGACCCCGTTGGCCTGCGTTATAGCCTTTCAGAACTGTATGAACGCTATCAGAAACCTCTATTTATTGTGGAGAATGGTTTTGGCGCCATTGATGTACGTGAAGCGGATGGCCGGATTAATGATGATTATCGTATTGAATATTTGAAAGCCCATATCGTTGAAATGGAGAAAGCAGTCGCTATTGATGGGGTAGATTTACTTGGTTACACCCCTTGGGGCTGTATTGACTGCGTTTCATTTACCACCGGCGAATATGCCAAACGCTATGGATTTATCTATGTTGATATGAATGATGACGGTAGTGGCACGCTGGCCCGTTCTAAAAAGAAAAGTTTTGACTGGTATAAGAAAGTGATTGCCTCTAACGGCACTGAACGTTAATTCATTTCTGCACTCAACGATTAGCTATATGGGTAATCGTTGAGACGCTTGTTATCTCTCGATAGTGAACAAATTCAAGGTCTTTTTTCTTTCAGCTTTACGCAATCTTTTCATTTAATTTACCTTAAGTGACATTGAGGATATTGGTGATTATTCGTACCTTTAAACAACCCAATGAGAGGCTGTTAAAGGAGATAAAAAATGAAAAAAGGGCTGCGAAATTCAATGATTGGTGCCGTTTGTTTATCGATGGTAGGGTGTGCAAATATGGATTCTGAAGATTTCGCCTCCTCAGCAGGTATGTTGGTTGCACTAATTGGTATTACTGCCGTAGTGTTATTAAGCGATAACGATAATGATAGTGACAGCGATGATAATAGATATCACTATTCGGATAAGTCGCGAGACAATAAGAACGCCCATCACGGCTATCATAAATGCCGTGATGGGCGTTCTTGCTATCGGCCAAAATAGAAGAGTTTGGTCTCTCGACAACCTTGGTAAGAAGTGGCTGCCCATTAAATTCACCCAAAACCATCGCGAATTCTATTGAGTAGCAAACAACCCTTTAAATCTGTTTCTTTTATAGAAAAATAATGTAATTATTATGTTGATTGTAAAAGGATAATTAAATTATGACATTGGCATTCTCATATGTTCGGTTCTCAAAAAGTAGTCAGGCTCGTGGTGTGTCAGTTGAACGCCAGTTAGAGGCGGGTAGAAAATATTGTGAAGAAAATAGTTTAACGCTTTCTAACGAGAATTTTTGCGATCTTGGTATTAGCGCTTACAAAAATAAAAAGCGTGATGGCTTTGATGACATGATAGAAGCGATAAATTCAGGAAGAATCCCTGAAGGTTCATATATTTTGATTGAAGCTATTGATCGTCTTAGTCGTAAGGGGATTCAAGAAACTCAAAAGATACTTAGTCAAATATTAGAGAAAGGTATCAACATTGCATTTGTTGGAGATGATGCAAAAACGCTATCGGGTGTTGTTTTAACTGAAGATAGTCTGAATCGTTTGGATAGTATCATTACCATTGCTCTTGCTGCTGAGCTTGCATATAAAGAATCACTTCGGAAAGCCAAGCTTATAAAGGATGCAAAGGCAAGAGCTCGGGAAAAGGCTAAGCAAGGAACTGCATTACCTAAAAATCTGCCTTTTTGGTTGAAATATGATAATGAACATAAAAAGTATGATTTCAAAAGTGATGATGATAAAAACTTAATAAAAGAGATAATTGAATTACGGCAGCAGGGTATGGGTGCTCGATTAATTGCTAAAATATTAAATGACCGAAAAATATCATCTCCTAAAGGAAAAGGGTGGAGCCATACAACAATTAGAAAAGTGCTATCTAATCCAGCTTTATGTGGTGACTATAAGATGTATCAGTACATCGATGACAAATTTGTCCCTGTCGATTTAATATCTAATTATTTTCCAAAGGTAGTCAATAAGGAAGAATGGTTATTATTACAATCGGATCTAAGCATATCTAATAAAGGTAAGCCTGCAAAAGAAAATCCATTTACTGGTGTATTAAGGTGCTATCATTGTGGTTCAGGAATGACATATAACCGTAAAGAGAGCATTGCTAAAAATGGAGGCTTGTTAGTTTATGAATATCATTTTTGTACTAATAGTACTATGGGGTTGTGTGATAAAAAAAGAAAAATTAGAGATTTAATTCCTGCTCTAAAAAAGATTATGGATCAGTTAAAGATAGAGAAGGTGAAGCATAATATAAATAGAAAGTCTTCTACTATTCGTTCCAAGATAATAGAGAAGACAAATTATTTGGATGAGTTAATTAAAATATTATCAGACTCACCAACACCTTCACCTCGTATCATTAATCTTATATCAGAAAAAGAGAGTGAACTTAATGAGCTAAAAGAAGCATTGGTTAAAGAGGATAATGACAATATTAGTTTAAAAGCAAGTGATATAAAGTTACTTGCAACGATTACGGATGCTAAAGAATATAATATGCATATTCGCCGGCTTGTTAAAGTTATTAGCATTCGGAATATAGCCAAGAAAAACTATGCTGTTTTAGTCAAAAAACGTGATGGGGGAACTCAATCATTTATCGTTTCAAACGGTGAAATAAAATTATTTTCTGATACTGATTTTATTAAAGAATTAGTAGATGAATATAAAAAGATAAAAAAGAATTTATGGATTTAATTAGCAATTACTATGATTAAATATAACTTATTAATTAATGAGGCCATTCACTGACCTCATTAATCATAATAATTATTATATGTCTTTGGATAAGTCCTCATCATATATAACCAGACCTTCTGAAAGAGCACTATCCAGTAATTCACTTATTCTCTGTGTTTTTTCATGGATAAAAGCCACCTCGTACTTAGCTCTTGTGATTGCCACATAAAGTAGGTTAAATGCTGAATAATTTAAATAGTGAGATGATTCACCTGTGTTGGCTGACTTTCTTGGAAATTTATCATCATCAATACCTAATATAATTATTGCAGGAAATTCAAGGCCACCAATATATTCCATTCCTCCAATAATATAGCTATTAGAAGAAGCTGCACTTTCTAATACGATAATATCGCCACGCTGCTCTATGGATTTGAGAGAAATGTTACTCTCAGAAGCATAAGTTTTTGTAGCCTCCAGCATATCATCAGAACAAGGAATAATTAAAACATCAGATCTCTTTAAACCCTGCTTATTAGCTATATTATCAACCAATAAAAAAGTTGATTTTATCATTTCATTCTTATTTTGTTTTGAAACTATATATGGAATAGGTGATTTTTCATCAATTACAGCGGTATGTCCAGACATTGCACCAAATAATGGATTCTCTAAATTATTAAATAATAATGCACCTGATGCAAGAACACAACTGGCTAAATTTACAATATGCTCAGATGAACGGAAAACAGCATTTAAACCATGCTCTTCAGTAATTTTTGCATTAATTTTTAGAGAAACATCATGTTTAGTTATTGTTGTATCACCAATTGCTTGGCTGCGATCCATTGTGAATATAATATTATTGCTATTTGGTTTTAATAAATTATGAAATAGACTTAACTCATTAATATTGAATAAATGTGTTTCATCAATATATATGACATCAAATCCAGATGCTATTCGCCTTCTTTTCCATATAGGAGTAGAAGTTTCTTGAAGAGCCGATAATATGATATCATCACTATCAAATTGGTTTAGTGCAATTAATTTATCATAATATTTATTAAAAATTGAGAAAATAGTTTTATAATCATCTTCATTTTTTAGTGGTATTGAATACTCTGATCTTACAAGTGTTTTGTATATATCAAAGTTTTCAGCAGCTCTACCTTTTATATATACTGAGATTTCGTCTTGTAAGATTATCGATATATGCCACCAATCATTTTTGGAGAAAAAATCTTTTAGTTCTTCAGATATAAATGATAAAGCACCTGCATAGTCATTTATCATGAAGTCTTCAACGGCTTCGTTTATATATAATAACTGTGTTTGTTTAGATTCAAATGCATCACTATCAAGGTACTCAGTAGCCTCAATTCGATTGCCTAAATTTTCTATACACCATTCTTGTAGAGTTGTAACTACTACACTTTGGTTTTTATCACTATTGATAAATCTCTCACCTCCATTTGAAGCTAATATAGTTTCAATGTTATATTTTGTTGCTTTACTGTGTGTTAATAAAACTGATTTGTAAGGTAAATCATTTTCCTCTGCATTAATTAATTGAATTATACATCTTAAAATAAGGCTAAGAGTCTTTCCTGTTCCTGCAGCACCAGTTAATATATCAGGGCCAAAACTTGAACTAAATACAAATCTTGATTGAGTTTCAGTAAGATTTTTCTTCCAGTAATCCATTCCCATATAAGGGTCTATGGAGAAAGTCTTCTCACCATCAATATTATTAACATTAATGTAATTATTACTTTCTATTTCTGAATCTTTATCTTTATTAAAGATCAATGCTGTATCAATAGATGCGTAATTATCCCGTGCTTTTCTAAATATTGATAATTTAGGTTCTTTAGATATAACTTCAAAGCCATCTTGAAATATTAATAGACTGCTTTCATTTCTTTTTTCTTGTCGTTCTTTATCTGGGGATTTATCTAAAATTACTTTATATGACTTTCCTGTTGAAAAAGAGAAGGGTAGAAGAGCGATAAAAGATGAGTTGCTTATTATTTTTTCACAAGGGCTGTGTCCAATGCCATCCCAGATCTTAATTGCAAGACGACAAGACTTTTGTATTATAGTGATTATTTCATTATTAGGTCTTTCAAAGCCCTTAAATGCTGTGGTATCAAAAACCAATAATACTGATTTATTTTTCTTTATAGTTAATAAGTATAAGCCACCATTTGTTACATGAGCTTTTATATTGTTGCTGAAGTCATGCTCTTTAGATTCTTTAATACATTCAGCAAGGAGCTTTCCTTTATCATAGTCTGCAGACTGAAGATTTTTTGTAGAAACAATTTCCTTTGCAGCAAAGTAATCAATTACAACAAAACTCATCCTAACTTACCTCACATATTTTGTTAATTATTAGTGAATTATGGTTATCAATACCTATTCGTGTAAAATTATTTGCAAACCTTTGTAGTAATAATTCTATATAAGGAGACTTTAGTTGACCAATAATACTGCAGAAATCATTTTCTAATTTATTATTTAGACCTAAGTATGGACGTCCTCTTTTTAATGTCAATCCATCTTTAATCATCTTTGCTGTTTCAATATCTATCTCATAAATTTCTCTTAAATTAGCTATAGAAGCACCATACCCAGCTATTTCATCTATGAAAAAATAATCTGATACTTTATTTTCAATAACTGATTTTATTATTTCTTCAATATCTCTCTTAAATATAGAGTATTTTTTTTCATAATTTCCGACTTCATTAATAATATGCAGTTTTTCTAATTGTATTAGTAAGTTACTTAGGTCTGTAGTTTTTAATTTATTATCTTTTTTTATTATTTCTAAGATTTTCTCTTCTCCATAGGTATTCAAATTACTCATGGTGAAGCCACTTTTTTCTATTAACTGTTTCAGCTGATTAGTTATACTTTTAATCACTCTATCTTTTAATAAAATAGACAGTTCGAATTCTTTCCAAAGATTAAATGGTATTACTGGTATAAAATTATATGTACGAACTTTATTTTCATTAGCTATATCACATCTTGCTGTGATAATTAAACCGAATATCTCATCGTTTTTATATCTTGGGCAAAATGCACAATTGAATATAGTGCCTTGTGTTAAGCTTTTATCATCTGAAGTATTAATCATTTCTCTTATCATTTGGGTAACCTATCTCCCTGAAGGTTATAAATGTAATATATCTAACTTTTTAGCCAACAATTACAATGCAATAATGTATATTTTAAATGGCTATTTGAATCAATATTAAAATGTATAATTTTATTTCGGTAACAGTTTATATAACTAAAAAAGATATCAACAAGATAAGTATAAGTTTGTATTATTTCTTTTAATGCTTGTTGCTTTTCTTTTTCATAAGCAAAATCTTGATCCCATCTGAGTCTTTCAGAGGTTTCGCTTGATATTTTTTTTACAACATCCTTAATTGGTTTATATTCTACCATCTCATTTCTCTATTGCATATTAGAGCGGTTTTTCACTAACTATATAGGATATATCATTAAATATTTTTATATACTGTCAAATATGACAGTTTTTGATAGTTTAAACCTTGGTTTTTGACTCCGCTCACATGACACCACTGATTATGGATTCAAAAAGGAGGGTTTTAATATTTTGATACCAATGATATTATGAACCCACGTTTTTTGACCTTTGGGGGATTCATTATGAGAATTTTTGGATATGGTCGGGTTAGTACCCTTGAGCAAGATACAGAAAACCAAAGATTGGCGTTAGTTAACATGGGACAATCTATCGAAGATAAAAGATGGTTTTCTGAAACAGTTAGCGGTGGTAGTCCTGCTTTACAACGTAAAGAATTTTCCCGTTTAATTGAGCGTATGGAGGATGGAGACCGTTTAGTTGTTTTAAAGCTGGATAGATTAGGAAGAGATGTTTTAGACGTTCTAAAAACGATTCAGGCGCTTTCTGATAAAGGGATTCAGGTTGTTTGCATGGATCTTGGTGGTGTTGATCTGACATCTTCAGCAGGAAAGTTACAGTTAACTGTTTTAGCCGCTGTCGCTGAATTTGAAAGACAAAGGTTACGTGAACGTACAATGGAAGGATTAGCTAAAGCCGCCAGTGAGGGACGTAAAGGTGGTCGGCCTATGGTTGCTAACAGAAATACAATTCAAAGATTAAAAGCTGAAGATTTAAGTCAAAGTAAGGTAGCTAATAAATTAGGTATATCTTTGAGTACAGTTAAACGGCATTGGAATTAGATTGTTATCTTAATATAATATCTGCATAAGATTTCCTCATAACAGAACATACGCTCGATATCTGTCATAACCGAAAGATAAAGTTATTAATTCAAAGGATGGAAGATGCCTTATTTAAAAACATCATTGATTACACTTAGTTTGGTTTTTTTATTAAGTGGTTGTAGTGCTGCAACTGTAAGTAACGATAATTCATCAAATGAACATAACATGTCGCCTGAGCTAATGAACAGGATAGGCATAATGCATGCAAAAGGTTTAGGTGTTGAAAAAAATCACGTTAAAGCATTTGAATGGTATATGAAATCAGCCATGAAAGGATATGCTCATGGTCAAAATAATGTAGGTTTTTCTTACAGTTCTGGACAAGGTATTCCCAGAGATTATGAAAAAGCCTTAGAATGGTATTTAAAAGCCGCTGAACAAAATGATGGTGAAGCTCAGAATAATGTAGGTGTAATGTTTGAATTAGGTAGAGGGATAGAACAGAATTATACAAAAGCTATGGAGTGGTATTTGAAAGCGTCAAATAATGGTAGTGGTAATGCAAGAAAAAATATAGGTAATATGTATTATTATGGACGAGGTGTACCTAAAGACTATGAAAAAGCAATGGAATGGTATAATAAGATAAAAGATAGTACTTTTAATTATAGTGTGATCTGTCCTTGAATTTATTCCCACCTAATTACGCTGCCGACTCATAATCAACCGGGGACAAATAGCCCAACGTTGAATGTTTGCGACGGCGGTTGTAGAACACTTCGATATAATCGAATATTGCATTTATCGCTTCTGCTCGAGTGATAAATACCTTTCCCCTCATCAGTTCTGTTTTTAACGTGTGGTAAAAGCTTTCCATCACCGCATTGTCATAACAACAGCCTTTGCCGCTCATTGAGCAGATTAAGCCATGTTTACCTAACTCAGTTTGATAGCTATGACTGGCATATTGACTGCCTCTGTCCGAATGGATTATCACTTTTTTACCCGCCTGACGTTGTTTTACTGCCATGTTCAGGGCATCGATAATTAGGGGCGTTTTCAAACGTGCGCTTAAACTCCATCCAATAATTTTTCGACTGTACAGATCAAGTACCGTGGCTAGATACAGCCAGCCTTCCAAGGTTTTAATGTATGTAATGTCGGATACCCAGGCAATATTTATCGAGAAAGGATTGAAGTCACGTGCCAATAAATTAGGCGCAATGGGATAATCATGTCGACTATTTGTCGTCATTTTATAACGAGGTTGATTAGTGGCCTTCAGACCAGCCAGCTTCATCAGTCGACTAAGACGTGTCTTGCCATGAAAACGCAGTTCATCTTTCAAATCACTTTGTAAGCGCTTAATACCATAGGTTCCTCGACTGTCTTGGTGCAACGTTATCATTCTGGTTATCAGCAAATCATCCTGTTGCTTACGGGCACAAGGTGCTCGCCCACGCCACGCCCAGTAACCACGGGTGCTAATGTTCAACAGACTACAAAGGCGATTAACGGAATGGAAAGCCGATAATTGAGTGACCATGGCATATTTCACCGGCTTTCTCGCGCAAAAAATG
The DNA here is from genome assembly GCF_003096015.2 of Limnobaculum parvum. Classification (NCBI taxonomy): domain Bacteria; kingdom Pseudomonadati; phylum Pseudomonadota; class Gammaproteobacteria; order Enterobacterales; family Budviciaceae; genus Limnobaculum; species Limnobaculum parvum. The sequence goes on from NZ_CP029185.2 coordinate 1,812,740, forward strand.
CCGCCGCTTTTTTTAGGATAGTTTTATCCTCTTCCAGTTCAGCTGTAAGTACCCCCGTTTTAGTACCACATACTTTTTGAGATTTCTGGGTTTTCAGCCATCAGCCGGTATTCTTCCGGTGTCAGGTTATTCAGGGATTCATGAGGTCGCTCACTGTTGTATTCATTCAGCCAGCGATCTGTTATCTCCCGTACTTCATTCAGCGTTTTGAACAGGTAAAAATCCAGTATTTCTGTCCGATACGTCCGATTAAACCGTTCGATATACGCATTCTGCGTCGGCTTGCCCGGCTTGATAAATTCTAGCTTCACACCATGATCTTCAGCCCATTGTGCCAGCGTCAGTGATATCAGTTCCGGCCCATTATCCATTCGCATCTTCAGCGGATATCCCCGGTTTTCCACTATCCTCTCCAGTACTCAAACGACGCGCTGTGCCGGGATATTCAGATCAATTTCTATGGCCAGAGCCTCACGATTAAAATCATCCACAACGTTGAAGGTCCGAAAACGTCGGCCACAGACCAATGCGTCGTGCATAAAATCGATGGACCAGCTCTGGTTAAGTGCGTCCGGCGTTGCCAGCGGAGCCGGATTGCGCACCGGCAGGCGTTGCTTACCTTTACGACGAAAATTCAGTTTTAGCAGGCAGTAAATCCGATGCACACGTTTGTGGTTCCAGACATGCCCCTGCCTGCGAAGCACCTGAAAAAGTTTCTTAAATCCGTAGCGTGGATAACGCTCAGCCGCTTCAGTCAGCGCCTGGATCACCGGTTCATCACGTCCCGTATCCGGTTGGTAGCGAAACACTGTCCTGCTCAGCGATAACGTCCTGCATGCCTGGCGTATGCTCATCGTAAACTGTGTAGTCAGATAGCCGACGAGTTCACGCTTTATCGCTGGTTTTAAAGCTTTTTTTCGATGACATCCTTCAGCGCTCGGCATTCCAAACTCAGATCGGCAAACATCTGTTTCAGGCGACGATTCTCGTCCTCAAGATCTTTGATTTTTTTGATATCAGCAGCTTCCATACCGCCATACTTCGCCTTCCAGTTGTAATAGCTGGCTTCAGAAATAGCGGCCTCACGGCAGACATCTTTCACCGTTCGTCCTGCTTCAACGGATTTAAGAACGGCGATTATCTGGTGCTCTGTGAATCGGATTTTACGCATGGTGATCTCCTCTGGGGATATAATCAGTATGTCAGAAGATCTCTAAAAGTGAATGGCTCGTTTTGATGGGGTACTTACAGTTACTCTTCCGATGATGTATTGGTGAGCAGGATAGCCATAAGTAAAAAATTTTCAGGTCTATTCCTCACAATACTTATTATTGTAGTGAGGTGCGTAAATAAGCCTGACTATCCATTTTGAGATTAATGATAAATGAATTTTAACATACAGAAAAATATAATATTTTTTAGATTGAATTTAATTTCAAGTAAGGCGTAGCTCTGACCTAAAATAAATTCTATAATCGCGTTGTTTTACTACTGCATAAATGGATTTAGAGGAATTGATGAAAATATATTGGTCTGCTGATAATGTCCCAGAATTAAGAGGGTTAGATAAACAAGAGCAAAAACGTTTATTTAAAGAGTGTAATAAAGAAGGTCGTAAGCGTATTGGGTCTGCATTTTGGATTCGCCTTGTGATTCTCATTGTTGTATCGGCAATTATTTTTGCCCTCCTGCCTTTACGCGGAGCTATTGGCGGTGCAATCATCGGGGTATTTGTTGGTTTTCTGTTTGTTGCCTTTATACAAAGTCCAGCAATTGAAGCAGGACGTATTTGGTTGCAAGAAGAAGGTTATCCAAAAGTATAGAAGTACTGTATTTAGATATGAGAGCCAGTGGGGAAACCACTGGCTTTTTTGTATAGATAAATAACTAGAGTTACGTTGTCACTATTAACTTCGGTGACAACAGCAGGTCTTGGATTGCCAGACCCACCTTTCATCCGGAATTACAGAGTAGGGTAATCCGTATAACCTTCTGCATTGCCACCATAAAATGATTCAGGACGCGGTTCGTTGAGAGCGACATTACGATGTAAACGCTCGACCAGATCCGGATTAGCAATATATGAGCGACCAAAGGCAACTGCATCAATATATCCTTTTGCAATCAGCGCTTCGGCTTTTTCCGGCGTATAAGCACCAGAACCGATAATCACGCCACTGAAACGTTCACGTACTTTTTGGCGGAATTCATCGCTGTAAGGCTGACCACCGGCCCAGTCAGGTTCAGACAGATGCAAATAGGCCATTCCGCGTTTACCTAATTGTTCGATCAGATAAAGCGCATCGGCTTCTTCATTATCACCATTACCCAACCCCTGAAAGCTACCAAGCGGAGAGACGCGAATCCCAATGCGATCGGCACTCCATTCTTTGCTGGCTGCATCCACCACGTCTAATACCAACCGAACACGATTCTCCAAGCTACCACCATATTGATCGGTACGATGATTAGAATCCGGAGAAAGAAACTGATGCAACAAATAGCCGTGTGCCGAGTGCAATTCTATCAGATCAAACCCAGCATCCCGTGCATTGGCAACCACCTGACGGAAGTCATTAACGATGCCTGGAATCTCGTTGGTTTCCAGCGCGCGTGGAACAGAAGTATCCATCCGTACAGGATGACCTTGCTCATCACGCAGAGAAGTGCGGGTTTCGGCACGAATAGCCGATGGAGCGACGGGTGCCTGTTGGCCCGGCTGTAAACTATTGTGAGAAATGCGTCCGGTATGCCATACCTGTACTGCCATACGACCATTTTCTGCATGTACACCGTCGGTAATTTTTTTCCAAGCGGCGATCTGTTCAGCACTGTGTAACCCTGGAGCACCCGCATAGCCTTTAGCTTGTGCAGAGATCTGGGTTGCTTCACTGATAATCAGTCCAGAACTTGTGCGCTGGCGATAATATTCCCCCATTAATGGAGTAGGGATATCACCGGGTTCAATGCTGCGTAAACGCGTTAGCGGTGCCATGAAAATACGGTTTGGTACCGTGATGGCGCCCATTTTTAACGGGGTAAACAATTTATCTGTTGACATGATACATCCTCAAGTAGACTGGTCGTCTATAAATAAGATAAATAAAAGAACCGGTCAGGAGACCGGCTCCACTAAAAGCTGTGTTACATGAGCCATAGCGCATTCCAGCGGTATTGAACTCCGTGAAATTTTTGCCTGAAGGCTGGCGCCAAGCCAAAGGGCATACATTACTTGTGCCTGCATTTGGGCCTTACCGGGAAAATCGAAGCATCGTTCCGACCGTCCTTTTTCAAGCGCGTTAGCAAGGTGAGCGATAACCTGAACGCTTCCGCTATCCAACGCGTTACGCATGTCCTCTGACAGGTCACACACTTCAGCTGAAAGTTTAACCACCAGACAATTGGGTGAATTGCCATGTTGATTGAAATAGTCCAGGCTCTGTTGATACCAGTTGATGATGAGTTCATACCAATTGGCATTTTTCTGACTAAAATGCTGTTGTAATCGCTGATTATATAACGCGTAATGGCGATCGAGCATGGCAACGCCAAATGCCTCTTTTGAGCGAAAATAGTGGTAAAAAGAGCCTTTAGGGACTTCGGCTTTTGTCAGCATCTCGCTTAATCCCATGCCGGTAAAGCCACGGCTCAGACAAAGCTGTGCCCCGGTAGCAAGGAGATGTTCACGCGTATCATGTTCTGGGTGTCGATTCATAAAATTCACTATAATAGACCAGTCGGTCTAGCGCAACCCTCATTTACTTTTTTAAACAAATTGGGCCTTAATCGGGTGACTATTGGTTAGGAAATTTCCACCGCCTAAATGGTGTAGGGTATGTAAATCAGCATTGTTTTCATTAAAATTCCAGTGCCCCTCAATAAAAACCCGCGGGTCAGCGGCAGCAGAAACCACTTCACCAAAAAAAGTATCATATTTTTCTTGAGCGCTGGATTCTGTTAAAAGGCGGCATTCCATCCACGCGGCACAGCCGGACTCAAGCACAGGAAGTCCGAGAGAAGGGCCTTGATTGGCAGCAATTGAGAATCGGTTAAATTTGTCCTCATCGCGCCCCGATACGCTACCCACAGCATAAGTCAGATTGGTAATCGAGACGGTCGGAATACAGATACCAAAAGATCCCGTTTTCTCAATCAACTCACGAGTCCAAGTGCTTTTATCCACCACAATCGCTACTCTCGGAGGTTCAAATTCCACCGGCATGGACCAAGCTGCAGCCATCACATTACGTTGGTTATTTTCTGGATTGTGGCTGGTTATTAAGATGGTTGGCCCGTGGTTAAGTAAGCGGCTAGTATGTTTTAGTTCTATTGGCAGGAAGTGGCTCATCAAGGGATCCTTTATGACAAAAAAGTACTATTTGACGGAGGTTGAAAATGTAGACTCATCAATTTTCTATCCAGTATATCCCATGGTAAATTACGTACAGAAACCTTTGTTAATATGCTAGCCTATAAAAAGTTAATTTATGGCTCTTTATTGTAGGGCTATATATACAAAACTAGCCATCAAATATCACTATGGAAAATATTATGTCTCAGTTACGTCTTTCTTATCCTAATCTTTCCCCTCAGGCTTATCAGGGGCTAATTGCCTGTAAGCAAGCGCTGGATAGTAGTTCTGTCGGTACAGCGTTAATTGCTTTGCTTTACTTACGGATTTCCCAAATTAACGGCTGTGCTTTTTGTTTAAAAATGCATACCGATGAATTGCGTAAACTGAATGTCTCCAATGATAAAATTGATACTCTGGCAGGGTGGCAAATATCATCAGCCTTTAGCGAAAAAGAGAAGGTAGCACTTCAGTGGGCGGAAGGTTTGACCCATATTTCGGTTGAGAATAGTTCCGACGATCTTTACCAGCGATTACAACAACATTTCAATGATAACGAAATATCCGATTTGACCTTAGCGATTGGTTTAATGAATGCGTTTAACCGTATTGCTATTAGCTTACGGCAGTAATGTTAATTGATGTGAAGTGATTTTTGGCAGCCACTTAATTTTTCTGGTATTTAGGCAATTAAGTGGCTTGTATGAAAAGAAATCTACGCCCAGTCATTAACCCTCGGCGAAATTGGTTAGCCAAAGCTATCGTTCACTTTTTCAAGATCTCGCCAGCCTCCACTATATTATCAGGAAGCGCATCGACTATAGCGCTGGTAGTCAGTAGATTAGGTTTATTGCCTTCTGGTTTTCAGATAAAGCATCATAGACAAACGATAATCCGATAGGGATTATCGATACCTCAATTCGCATTAAATGCGAGATAGACCTCACTAATCTCAAGATTGAATACCTGATCATACTTACGTTTTAATAAATCATCATGGGTTTATAAAATAAATAGTTACAAATATTAATTTATTTACTTTATCGGGGTCATGGCCGACTAAAACTTAATTCGCATAATTAAATTTGTATAATTATATGAATTATATAATATAATTTAAATTTTTTAATCTTATTTAAAATAAATCCTCATGCGTTTATAAGATAAATAATTATAAATATTCATCAAGATTGGTTTGAATTTAGTATTAATCATACTGTCATATAATACATAGACAGAAATCCTTATTAACATTATTATGAAAAAGAAGGTTGTAGTTATGAAAACTGTAAACTGATAACTTTAATTTCAATTAGATGAAATTTATTTTGAACTAATATATTAGCACTTTTTTTATCGACTGCTTTTATCAAGAGCATGGGCTGGATTAGGCCTTTTTCGATGAATTTAAAACACCATTCATATAGGTAACCGTTATTGAATTAAGGCTGACGTTGAGATAACACATTAATATAAAAGGATTTTAAGTGAATAAAATATAATAAATTGGCTATAACTCTTTAGGTAATAGGTCATTCTTTCCTAATTACTATATTAATTTTGAAAACCATTATTTAAATGTTATTAAATACCTTACGTTATTCCCATGGTGTTTAATGTGCATTTTCATTTAATTACTTGTGGGTGAAATATATGTATAAATATAAGCTGAAGTTATTAGAGTATTGGGTGAAAAAGATAAGATTCTATTTTTTAAACGATAAACGATATCGTCAAAGACGTTTTTTTGAAGACTTTAAACGGTTTCCAGACTTAACATCGCCAAAAACATTCAATGAAAAAATCATGTATCGCATGCTTTACATTAAAAACTCTCTGTTTACACAGTTAGCCGATAAAGTGAAAGCGCGTGAATATGTTAAGAAGATTGCTGGAGAACGTTATCTTGTACCATTTTTGGACGTTTATGAGCACATTGATCAGCTTAATTTTTCTGAATTACCTGATAAATTTGTACTTAAGTGTAGCCATGATTGCGGCAGTGTGATTATTTGCTTATCCAAAAGCCAATTCGATTTTAATAAAGCAAAGCAAAAGATTACATTTTGCATGAAGCGTAATATGTATTACTCTTCGCGAGAATGGCAATATCGAGATATCACGCCTCGGATTATGTGTGAAAAGTATATTGACTTGTTTTCCGGGAAAGATAAGGAGACAACGCCTGAAGTTTATCAAGTTCACTGTTTTGATGGAGTTCCACAATATATAGAGGTTGATTTTAAGGATATTCACGAAAAGACACATATCAACATATATAACGTCCAGTGGGAATTACAACCGGTAACGGTAAGGCATCCTAATACTGAAGCTGAAATTATTAAGCCGCCACTTTTCGATGAATTATTAAGACTCGCCACGTTACTGACACAAAACATCGACTATTGTCGCATTGATTTTTTAATGACGGACAGTGAGATTTATTTCAGTGAGTTTACATTTTCGCCCTGTAACGGCCGAATGAAGTTTTCTTCTGATGATTGGGACTATAAATTTGGGCGTTTATGGAATCTACAATCTCATTGAAAATAAAAATACAGTTATATTTTCATCGTGTTATGCATAATAGACGGGGTAATGACGGAGACTAAGCGATAAGAACGATATGCTACGGGTCACTCCTCGTTATACGCCTCTAAAAAGGTAAATAACCCGGTTAAAATTAACCATTTAATATATTGTGACATGTCACAAGTGTCGTTTTAATGCGCCAATTAAGGAATGATCGGCGCATTAGGTTTTTAAGAGTGAGAGGGGAGTTAAACGGCTTCTCACTGGTTAATTGATGTTGTTTCACTTAGTTTTTGAAGCTCAGTATTCAATTCTATCAGTTGTAACGTATCGCAGATGTGGCTGTAAATAATTCTGACAACCCGAAGTTAATGTCATCAGTACGTTCAGGACTGGACTCAATGGCTCAGGCTGAAAACAAATGTGTTACTATTGGTTTTGTATCAAACATTCCAACCCGTGTATTATAGAGCAGTGTAAGAGCAGGACGTTGTTGGAATCAGGTAAAGGAAAACCTTATGATCATTGATACGCCAAAAGATAAGAAATTCCCCCGGACGTTTTGGATAAGACTCTTTACTATCTTTTTTATTTTGCTGGGATTGTCGTTCTCGGTATTTATCTTTACTAACCTTTGGCGAGACTCAAATTCCAGCGATTTTGGTAGTAATAGTAAATCACTGGGTGGGTATTATTACGGCTATCAGCAAAAAGTTTATGTCAATATTCCAGGTCAGGGATACTACTTGCTACCTGGCGTAGATAGCAGCAATTTTCAGGTCTATTCCTCCCAATACCTGACTCCATTAGCCAAAAATAAGCAGTCAGTACTCTGTGGTACCCACATTATTCAAGGATTACAGCCTGAGCAAATAACTTATGCTTCTCAGGGGTATATCAGTGATGGTCATCGTACCTATTTTTGTAGTACAGCACGTAAGAACCCTGACTATTATTGGTGGCACGAAATTGTGCGTGATAATGATTACGATAATCCTGACCGGGCAAGACGTCGGGATTTTATGCTAAGCCGTGTAGAACATGTTACCTATGGGAATCTGAAAACCTGGGGGCAAAATTATCTCTCGGATGGTCAACATCTGTTTTATGCAGGCGTAATGATCCCTGAGGCAGATGGTAGCAGCGTTCAATCTGTATATTATGGGCAGGGATATCTAAAGGGCAGAATACACGACCGTTATTTAGCTAATAGTATTCATGTTTATTATCAGGGACGGACTTTACCCGATGCGAATCCTGTCACTTTTAGTGCATTCTCACCAGACGGCGATCAGTGGCAGACTGATTATGGTTGGGATACCAAAATCAACCGTTATTATTTTGAGGCGGCGCCTTTCCCGAATGTTATCGATGGTAAAAAAACTCAGGGATTAAAATTATTCGTTGCCAATCGCGATCGGGCAAATCATGAGTTATTTATTAACAATAATGGCGTTTTTTATTGGGATTATCAGGGTAAAAAATTTGAATATGCGGGGCCAAATCCTTTTGGTACTGACAAATCCCAACCACTTTCAGAACAACAGGCTCCCGGAGTATGGGCTACCGCCAAAAATACCGTTGTTTTAATCTCTTATAAAGTTTGGGGTAAAAGAAGCAGGGGCTTGGTAAGTCAGAATACTGTACTTTCTGTTATACCTGATGTGTCATTATCTGACTGGCAACTGGCCGATACTTTTGAGAGCGACGGCTGGGTTATTGGCACAGCATGGAGGGCTAAAGGTAACTATTACTTTTCTTCAACCAGCGGCCAAAATATTAATATGGACGAGTCACTCTATTTAATTGCTGATTATCCGGCATTCAAACAACAATTAAAGCAAGAGAAGCGGATTACTAACGAGTTGAAAGAACACTACTTACATAGTGTTCGTGATATGCAAGGCGTTAATAATGTCGTTCATGCCAAGTCCTCTTATTCATTCTGGAATTAAATATAAAAATGATGCCCGCCATTTGGAACGCAGCGGGCGACCAGCCAAACTGCAGATATTCACGCAACATTTTGTCGGAGTAGTTATCACTGGGCGGTTTATAAACATTATTGCCAACAAATATCAATTTAACATAATATACATTATACGCACCAATATACATTTGGGCGGAATCTGGCTCTCATTCAAAGGAAACCATCACATGAATATGACTGTTGATTATGACGATGACGACTATTCAGAGTTAACTGTGTATACACTGAGTATCATTGGTGACCATGAATAAGTGAGCTAACCTGACAGATACCTATACAAATAATCGGTAACTATCAGATTAGGTTTGGGCTACTACAATTTAATTGCTTGGCGAATCTAAATACTCAAATACACCATCAAAATTTTTGGTAATGCCTTTTCTTACGCTGTCCGATCTTAATGCTTCAGCCAGTGTGTTAGCCCATGGTTGGTTGGCATTATCTTGCAGAACAACTAATCCCATTGGGAACTCGTTGGCATTTTTGTCGCGGATAAGATAAGCGCGAAAATCTTTATTGGCATTACGCATATGAGTAAAGAACACGATGGCTGCGTCAACGTCTTGCAGTGAACGCACGGTTTGTGTTTGATCCATATCGATAAATTCAAAATTCTTCGGGTTCTTCTTAATATCTAACAGGCTGTAGTTAGTATTTTTACTGTTATCCAGTTCAATTAACCCTGCGCTTTGCATCATACGCAAGCCACGATCCATATTCATGGCATCATTCATAATCGCAATTTTAGCGTGGTCTGGCAGCGCATCTAATGACTTATAACGATCAGAATAAAGGCCAATACCGGTCGTAAATGGATAAGGTTTTACCATGGCTAATTTGCCATTATTTTTCTGATTAAAGCTTTCCATAAATTTACTGTGAACACCCAGACCTGCATTCACACTACCATCGTTAACCGCTTTGATAATATTGACATTATTATCCATCATTACCAATTCAACATTTAATCCATGCTCTTTAATCCAGCCCAGACCCGGTTCAAGAATGGCGCAAGAAACTTCATTACAGGCGATTTTCAATTTAGCCGCCTCAGATGATTTATCGGGATTATCACATGCGGTTAAACCCAACATAATCAGAAAACAAGACAGACCTGCCAATAGCTTTTTCATGTTACTACCTTAATTGTGGAGAAAATTTTATGTATTTGACTGCGCTTTTTTGCGTTTATGGTAATCAATGGTGCCATAACCACCGGTATAGTAATTACTGCTCATTTCAACGCCAGCCTGCTCTTCAACATCCATCGCCTTGGCCTTCTCTAAAATACCTTTTTTTGTTTTATTACTGTCCATCGGATTGGACGTTTTGCGAATACCGTCAACAATCTTATCCAACTGATTAAATGGAATACCAATGCCCATCTCATCCCCTTCCCATTTAGCCACTTGACGAGTGCCCGAGCAAAGTAAGGAAATATTGACTTGGTTCATCTCAAAGGGATAAGAGGTACATTCTTGGCAAATGGCTTGATTGCCAGCAACCTTCACATTTTTTAGTTGGCCAAAGTGATACGAGTATCCTTGAATAATACGCATGGCATTAGTTGCATCGGCCATAATAATCACTAAATCAGGGTTATAGTCGGTATATAAAGCCAGATCGGCAATTTCAATTCCATAGACTTGATGTGTGCAATAAACCATATCTTTTGCAATCTGTCGGCTAATGGAATAATCGGCATACAGCCCCATTTTATGGTGTCGTCTACCCGAAATAATTTCATTTGGGTCAACAATATCATCCTCTGGTTTTAACAGCCCCAACGCCCGTGCGCCGGAGAGGCAGGCGGTATTTTTAAGATTTAATTTACAGGGTGTCCCTGTTGAGGCGTTTTTGACCGCTGCACAATAAGGCAAAGGTGCCGTTATTTCAGGTGTAGAACAGGCGTTATAATCCTGTTCATTAAATAAAAATCGGATACCGACAGGAGAACGTTTTAAGTCCAGCATAACGTTCAACCATACATTATCATCTCTCAATTTATTGCCTCTTCTACTTGTCTATTACTTAAGAATTCGATAAATGGCTCGGCCTAAAAACTGTAAGGAAAGAACCATTACGGACAGGATAACGACAATGGCGTACATCATGGCATCGTCGAATCGTTGGTAACCATAGGTTAACGCAACGGCCCCTAACCCCCCTGCACCGACCGCTCCAGCAAGGGTTGTATTAGCTAACAACTGGATAGATGCGAAAGTCATATTGGATACAATTGAAGGGGTTGCTTCAACAAACATAACCTTAAAAATAATTTGCTGGTTACTCGCGCCGAATGACTTTGCCGCTAAAATAACGCTTTTATCAACTTCTAACAATGAATGCTCAATTAGGCGAGCAATCGCTGGGAATGCTGCAATGCTTAATGGAACAACGGCGGCGATCCAACCCACCGATGTCCCTATAATAAATCGGGTTAATGGGGTAAGAGCAACAATCAGAATAATGGCTGGAAACGAGCGAATGGCATCAACCATGCCATTTAGAAACCGATAGATAAGCCTATTCGGTGATAAGCCCGATGGATTGGTTAATACCAAACTAATCGCAATCACAAAGCCGACCAACGTACCAATAATCAGCGATGCGGATAGCATTTTTAACGTTGCGACTATCGCCGGCCAAATAATTCTAGGCAGATATTCAAACAGACGTGTCATAGTCAAATCAAAAAACATACGTACCCTTTGATAACGTGTTAGTTATTTGTCGTTGCGATGATTGGTGAAGTTAATTCCTGAAAGGTTACCGTATTATTGGTTAAGTAGGCTATAACCTGCGTACGGTATTGACTCTCAGTCGTCATGTAGTAATGAACGATAGTGGTGGTTTTACAATAGTCGGTTTGCGTAAAAAAGAGCGTAAATGCCTGATTAACGACCTCGGATAACCCCAGCAAGAACGATGTACTTTGCTCAATAGCCGGTAAGGTGATTTTAAAGCCAATCTGCCCGGGCATAAAATGCGTAGCAACATTACCGGTGATTCGTTGTAACGCTGGCGGGTTTTCAATAAAAATCTGGTCAACGCTATTGGTTGCAACCAGCTCTCCGTTTTCAATAATCGAAAGCCTATCGCAGACGGATTTAACCACGGTCATCTGATGTGTCACCATCACAATGGTGATATTTAACCGTTGGTTAATTTCTTTTAATAGATCCAGTATTGATTTTGTTGTTAGTGGATCGAGTGCCGAGGTTGCTTCATCACACAGAAGAATTTGAGGTTCTAGCGCCAGCGCTCTGGCAATGGCGACCCGCTGCTTTTGTCCACCTGATAACTGCTGAGGGCGAAAATTGGCTTTATCTTCAATGCCAACCAGTTGTAATAAGGCCTTAGCGCGTTGGGGAATATCCCGCATGTCTTGCTTCCAACATTGCATGGGAAGCATAACGTTCTCAGCGACGGTTTTTCTTTGCAGTAGCGCAAAGTCCTGAAAAATCATGCCGATCTTTTTCCTGAACGGGCGTAACTGTTGAACCGGTAAGCCATTGATGTCCACACCATCAACGATTAAACTGCCGTGCTCATCAAATGACTCAAGGCCGTTGATGCAGCGCAGCAACGTTGACTTCCCTGCTCCACTAATGCCTAAAAGCCCGTGAATTTCACCACGCGCAATATCCAGATTAATATCGTTCAAGATTTGTCGGTGTGCGTAATGTTTACTTAAATGACGAATTTTAATCAAGGATGGTTTGCCGTTAGAAAAATGAGTCTGCGGAAGTTGCCTATTTTAGCGGATGCCCGGATCTTGTAAATCATTCAGTGCCATTGCGATTGCCATTAAATAAGCACGATGGCTAACTCAATGGCAGTCCGACCAATTTATCGATGCCTGGCTAGCCAAATCGTATGATGACCACATTCGGGATCTTCAACAACATGGTCAACAACATCAAATCCATTTTGATTGAGTCGCTGTGTGTACTCATCTTCAGATAAACTTGAATGATAGAGTTGCTCTCCGCAAAATCTGCCAATTGCTTCACCATGCTCAGGCCCACTGGTAAACATTAATACGCCGCCAGATCTCGTATGTGCACTAAATACCTGAAACATTTTTCGTTGGTCTTCGTGGTTAAGATGAAAAAAACTATCCCAAGCGATCAAACCATCAAATTGTTGATTCAACGACAGTGTTCGCATATCAGCAATTCGCCATTGGTTATCCGGGAACCTTTTTTGACAGGTCGCTATCATTGATGGCGAGCTATCAATGCCTGTTAATACTATTTGCTGCTCAATCAGGTATTGGGCAATGGGCTCCCCTGAACCACAGCCGATATCTAATACTGTGGCAGCGTTTAAACTCGGCAATATGGCTATAAATTTATCCAGCCATGCCTTTTCATTCAGCGACTTTCCGCGTAATGAATCCCAATCTTTTGCATGAGTCTGGTAAAGGTCAATAATCTTGTCGGCTGCGGGATGTGTCATGAAATTACCCTTGATAACGTGACAGTGTCACTATTATAGTGTTCGTTACTCGCGTCCAATCGATCATTCATCATAACTATTGTTCTTAATGGTCACAGCTATCATAACCAACCGATTGATTAATCATAAAGATAGCTTTTTATATACAATTAAACAGCATAAACAATACTATTTTGCTATAAGTAGTAATATTGCTTAACTGTTACAATACTTCCACGCAATATTTATTGCTTACTATTTGAACAGAATAATAATTTTGACTGAGGTCGGGAATGAACATACCGTTAATTATTAATGTGCTGGTTTTTATAGCGTTGCTATTTCTTCTGGCGCAAACGCGTCATACCAGTTGGAGTCTGGCGAAAAAGGTGCTGCTTGGCCTGATTGTCGGCGTTGTTTTTGGTTTGGGATTACAACTGGTCTATGGTGCGAATAGTCCTATTCTGAAAGAATCCATCTCCTGGTTTAATATTGTCGGTAATGGCTACGTTCAGTTATTACAAATGATTGTTATGCCATTAGTTTTCGTCTCTATCCTGAGTGCGGTAGCGAAACTGCATAATGCTTCTTCACTAGGTAAAATCAGTTTCCTGACCATTGGTATCCTGCTTTTTACCACCATGATAGCCGCTTTTATCGGTATTATGATTACCCTGCTGTTTGGTCTCTCAGCTGAAGGTTTGGTTCAGGGAGCTCAAGAAACAGCGCGTCTGGGCGCAATTGAATCAAACTATATGGGGAAAGTTGCCGATCTGACAACGCCTCAATTGATTCTTTCTTTCATTCCTAAAAACCCATTTGCCGATCTGACTGGCGCTAGCCCAACATCAATTATCAGCGTTGTTATCTTCGCGGCTTTCTTAGGTGTTGCATCATTACAGTTGTTAAAAGATGATGAAGTAAAAGGTCAACGCGTTCTGACTGCGATTGATACTCTTCAATCATGGGTAATGAAGCTGGTTCGTTTAGTGATTAAGCTGACTCCTTATGGTGTTCTAGCGTTGATGACCAAAGTGGTTGCTGGTTCTAACATTCAGGATCTGATTAAACTGGGTAGCTTTATCGTAGCCTCCTACATCGCGCTGGCGCTGATGTTTGTGGTACACGCTATCCTTCTGGCCTTCAACGGTATTAATCCGGTTAAATACTTCAAAAAAGTATTGCCGGTGTTAACCTTCGCATTTACCAGTCGCTCAAGTGCGGCCAGTATCCCGATGAATGTTGAAGCTCAGACCCGTCGTTTAGGTGTGCCTGAAACTATTGCCAGTTTTTCCGCATCATTTGGTGCCACTATTGGTCAAAATGGTTGTGCCGGTATCTACCCGGCAATGTTAGCCGTTATGGTTGCACCAACCGTCGGTATTAATCCATTCGATCCAATGTGGATCGCTACCCTAGTGGCTATTGTTACCGTTAGCTCAGCTGGCGTTGCCGGTGTAGGTGGCGGCGCGACCTTCGCTGCACTGATTGTGCTACCCACTATGGGTTTGCCGGTTACTCTGGTTGCCCTGCTGATTTCGGTTGAACCGCTGATCGATATGGGACGGACTGCACTGAACGTAAATGGGGCAATGACTGCCGGTACCATCACCAGCCAAATTCTGAAAGAGACGGATAAAAGCGTTTTTGAATCAGAAGAAGATGGTGAATTAGCTCATCGTTAATCTTACGTTTATCTGAGCAAAATAATGCAGCCTATTGGCTGCATTATTATTTCAACAACCTTACAAAACCTGAACCAGCTAGAAATTTTAAAAGATAATCTCTGCTAGAATGATTAAGTTATCACCACCTATCTATCGAATAACCCATGAGTTATGTGCAACCAGAGGAATGCTCGATGAAAAAATCTTTACTGTTACTGACGGCCGCTATGCTGCTGACGCCATTAGCTACGTTTGCTGCAACCTGTGATGAGATTAAAGCTGAGATAGCTCAGAAAATTATTCATAAAGGTGTCCCTGAATCTGGATTTCAGCTGAACGTAGTCCCTGCCGAGCAAGCCAGTGGAACTGTGGTCGGTAATTGCGAACAAGGCAAACAGAAGATTGTCTATGCTAAACATCAAGCCACTGACGCCGCCCCGGCAGCATCTGACAGTGGTATTTCCGAGAAAACACCCGTGGTAGAAGATACTGAACATCCAAACCTTCAACCGCAAACCCAGCCATAATCTAATTATTGAAGCCCTCGACATTGAGGGCTTTTTACGCAATTTATTATTCTATTGAATGTGTAGTTACCATTAGTTATGGTCAATTGATGGTGACTATATTTGTCAACACATTTTTTGATAATATATTGAAAAAAACATTTCAATTAATGATATTTTTTTACTAAATTTCCCACAAATTAAAAATAAATTAAATAATTATCAATGTATTAATTAAATTTGAATAAAACGAATTTGACATAAAATATATTTTAATTATATTACGCGCTCACCTTAAATTGATTTAAGGCACATTTATTTAAAAAATATTTTTATTGATTGATTTATAAGGACTTAATTTCAATGTTAAAAAAATTATGTTTACCGCTTTAATTTCTACAGCGCTTTTATTAACGGGTTGTTCTGAAGAATCAAAAGTAAAAGGTAATATATTGAATGGCAAAGCTTCCATTACATTACCCGATAACTTTGTTCGGATGACAGATAGCCAACTACAGAAGAAATACCCTTCAAGTAACCGCCCTAATGAAGCTTATCAAGTGGAAAATGGTAAAGTCTCTTTTGCTTTTACATTAACTGATAATAGTATTTCAGAAGACCAATTATCTCAGGCGGCTGATGCAATGACCGCACAACTGGAAGATTTTTCACCAGAAGTCAAAGAGATGCAAGTTAATAAGCATAAAGCTATCTTAATTGAAATGACAACGCCAAATGAAGATGACGCTGAACATGAAATAAAGAACGCTATGCTGATTTCTAGTCTAGATGGCAAGTTATTAATCAGTACATTCAATACCACGTCTGATTTAGAAGAGAAATACCTGAGTATTGGTAAAAAAGCGCTAGAAACACTTTCTTATTAATTCCCCTGATTTAGGGACACGGATTAATTTATCAAAAATCTGGAAAAGTAATTTTCCAGATTTTTTTATGCTTATTCTATTTCAGTTTCAAATGATAGTTTTTAATTTGTTACGGTGTCACTTAATCTTCGTAAAAAAGTTAAATTTCTTCTAATACAGTGATAGCAAGGGCCGCCTAGGGGCACTTCGCTGGCTTAAGCTTAGTTGACCGCCAACGGCACCCTCTCCCTCTAATTGACTCTTTAGAAGACTAAACCATCAGACTTTGTCATTAATCTTTAGTCACTTTCAACGGCGAGAAGCTTTGCGCTACCGGCATTAACTCAATGAGATTAACGTTAACATGGGCCGGCTGAGTGGCAATCCAGAATACCGTTTCGGCGATATCGGTGGCGGTCAGTGGCTGAACATTTTCATACAGGCTGGCGGCTTTAGCGTCATCCCCTTTAAAACGCACATTGGAAAACTCTGTGGTGCCACATAACCCCGGTTCGACATCCGTAACACGGATAGCGGTACCCGCCAGATCGGCTCTCAGGTTAAGGCTGAACTGCTTCACAAATGCTTTCGTTGCGCCGTATACGTTTCCACCGGGATATGGGTATGTTCCGGCAATTGAGCCAATGTTAATAACGTGGCCGTGGTTCTGTTCCACCATTTGCGGTAAAATGGCATGCGTTACCGATGCCAGTGCGGTCACGTTAGTGCTAATCATCGTGGTCCAGTCACTGAAATCAGCTTTATTAGCCGGTTCCAAACCTAATGCCAAACCCGCATTGTTTACCAGTAGATCGATATTTTTAAACGCCGCCGGCAACGTTTTTAACGTAGCCAGTAATTTTTCGCGATCGCAAACATCCAGCTCTACGGGAAGAAATTTATCACCCAATTCATTTTTAAGCTGTTGAAGACGCTCTGCCCGGCGTGCCACGCCAATTACATAGTGACCCTGAGTAACAAATTTTCTGACGATCGCCTGACCAAACCCTGCGGATGCCCCAGTAACAAAAACAACCATTACATTTCCCCTTGCCTGTTTATACATAAGAATACTTTCTGGCGGGGTAGCCCACCAGAAAGAGAGGACGCTATTTCTATATCACATTTCCATCATCGTTGATTAATTAGATGACAGCAATGCTATATCAGCTGTTTTTTATGCGGCTAAGATCGATAAAGCCGGTTAAGTCCCGCTCTTCTGGTCGAGAGATGTATGGTAATTCGCCAATCAGCGGCGCAGGAATATTCTGTTTGAGCGCTTCAATGGTTTCTGAGTAATAGGCCAAACCGGGATTTATTCGGTTTGCGACCCACCCGGCAATATTGAGTCCATCATTTGCAATGGCTTCAGCAGTCAGAATTGCGTGGTTAATGCAGCCAAGCTGGATGCCAACCACTAAAATCACCGGAAGCTTTTCTTCAATCACCCAGTCAGATATAGGCCGCATACCGTTAAGCAGAAAACGCCAGCCACCCGTACCTTCGACAATCACGGCGTCCGCCTGAGATTGAAGATGGCTTAATCCACGGGAGATACGGGCATAGTCCATTGGGCTGTCGCTATAAGTTAACGCCACATGATCTTCAACGATCACCGGGTTAACCTCATCATAAGAAACACGAATAGATGAAGAAGACTGAAGGATCATCGCGTCATGATTTCTTGCCCCTTCATCCGTCGTGTGAGAAGCAATCGCGATAGGTTTATACCCTACTGCACGCTTTCCTTGTTTAATGAACGATTGTAACAGGGCGCGTGAAATAACGGTTTTGCCCACTTCAGTACAAGTACCGGTTACAAAAAATCGATTCGGCATAAAAGTTATTGCTCCGAAATCTTCTAAATAAATGGTTGATTCGTATCAGATGCCGGTCGCTAAAACGGTATAAGCAACAAATATATAATTGAATGTATAAGCAGTGATATTCATCTCAGGATCAAAAGTCTAGGCTAAGGCCTGATTGAATAGATTGCGTTAGCTCAAGATTTGCTAAAACAGCTAATATCTTTTTTTATAAAACAAAACGTTATACTTATTTAGAGGTAAATAATGAAAATTAAGGTATTTTAAGCAGATTATCCCTGAAGAAGTTTAACCAGCAGAGAGCCATTGTATAACGCCATCTTTACCAAAGCTGCGCCAGGCATGGTTCCGGCATTAACAAAGTGAGTTGGCGCAATACGGATATCCGTACGATATTGCGGCAAAGATTGTTGGTGAATACAGCGCTCGATAGCCGGATAGAGTGTCCCAGAAGAAGCATTCAGGGGTGAACCAATGATAATCTTTTCTGGATTGAAGATGTTAACCATCACCGCAGCGATATGTCCGATACTTTCCCCAATATAGCAGATGATCTCTCTGGCTAACTTATCGCCCTTGTTGGCGGCATCACACAGATTCTCGATGTTGATAGGCAAAGAATTAAGCATAGAATCAGGGTTAGAAGGCAGTAACTGGCGTGTTCTCTCCAGAATATTACCCATGCTGGCAATGGTTTCTAGACAGCCATGATTGCCGCAATAACAAGCTTTCCCCTTTTGTTCAACTTGAGTATGGCCTATCTCAATTTGACGGCTGGAATCCGCATGGAGAATTCGTCCATCGGTAATAACAGAAGCCCCGATGACATCATCAATAACTATCTGAATCACATTCTGACAGCCAAACGCGGCACCATACAGCGCTTCACTGATAGCCCAGGCGGAGACGTCCTGCTGAACATACACCGGTAAACCGGTTCTTTGGCTTAGCATTGCTCCTAAAGGGATATTCTCTTCATTGTAGAATGGTGTTTTGTGCACAACACCCGCAGTAGCATCAATGATGCCTGGCATGGTGATAGCAATAGCAGTCAAACGCTCAAGCCGTTTCTGATGGCGGGTAAAAAAGGATTCTATTTGCTGAATGAAGCGTTCTAACCAAGATTGGTTTTTATCAACAGGGAAATCAATCTGTTCTTCAATAATCAACTGATTACTTAAGTCTCTTAAGGCCAGCGTCAGGTAACCATAATGAATACGACCACTTAAATAGTGCCATGCCTGAGTATCCAGTTCGATTCCTATTGCCGGACGTCCACGACTGCCGACCTCACTAAATTCAGTCTCTTTAACCAGATGGGCGTCATACAGTTCTCGAACGATTTTGGTGATACTGGCTGGCGCCAGGTGGGAGAGCTTAGACAGGTCTATACGTGAAATCGGACCATACTGGTCGATAAGTCGGTATACCGCGCCCGTGTTGGTCTGCTTGATGTGGTCAATATGGCCCGGTTGCCCTTCTCTATTCACGTTATTGCCTCTGAATACAACTGATTAAATCTTTTGGAATATATTACCCAGTTATCGGAATTTATATGTGTTGCAATATATAATAAAATCAATACGATTTGACCGATGATGTCTGGCAGATTAACAGGATCCTTTTTTATTTCTATCATTTAAGCCATGGTTTGGTACTAACTGGTCCTTATTTATTCAACCAGCGATGACAACAACAATAAAATTGGTTTTTTTCCGCTAAGATCGTAGATAGTCGTAGATGAGTTTTGATTATCGTTTACCTAACAATATTTGTCACCAATGTATAGTTGTAGTTTCCTGATTATTGCCAGTTATGGCTGAGGAATTATCGTGGCACAGCATAAGCCCGAACGGGTGAACCTGCCAGAACCTTCTGCTGATGAGTCAGATCCCGAATCTGGCTTGAACACCTTCCCGGTTTCCAAACCGGTCACAAAAGTTACAGTGTCACGCTCCCGTTCTCCTTTTATCGTTAGGGGAACGGTCGATTTTATGAAGGTGACTGCGGCGATGTTTTCAGCCGGTCTGGCTACCTTTGCGCTGCTTTATTGCGTTCAGCCCATCTTACCGATACTTTCCCACGATTTTGGTATTTCACCCGCCAGCAGCAGTTTGTCCTTGTCTGTTTCAACAGCCATGTTGGCGGTGGGTTTGCTGTTTACCGGGCCCATTTCTGATGCAGTTGGTCGTAAACCGGTCATGGTGGTTGCATTAATGCTGGCGGCCACATTAACGATCGCCAGCTCATTGACCACCAGTTGGCATGGTATTTTGATCATGCGGGCCTTAGTGGGCCTAGCGTTAAGCGGTGTAGCCGCAGTTGCTATGACCTATATCAGCGAAGAAATCGATCCCATGTTTGTTGCCTTCGCAATGGGTTTATATATCAGCGGTAACTCACTTGGTGGTATGAGTGGACGGCTTATCAGCGGTGTGATGACCGATCTGTTTTCATGGCGTATAACACTGGGTAGCATTGGCTGTATTGCCTTGATCGCCGCGCTGGTTTTTTGGCGGATTTTACCCCCTTCAGGCCATTTCCGAGCGTCCTCCCTGCGTCCCCGGACCTTATTAATTAATTTTCGATTACATTGGCACGATCGTGGCTTACCGTTGCTGTTTGCTGAAGGTTTCTTATTAATGGGGTCGTTTGTTACGCTATTTAACTACATCGGCTATCGCTTGATGGAGCCACCTTACTATATTAGCCAAGCGTTTATCGGCGTACTGTCTCTGGTTTATCTGACGGGTACTCTAAGCTCTCCTAAAGCAGGTTCGTTGAGCGTGAAATATGGTCGCGGCCCGGTATTTATCTGTTCTGTCGCGTTGATGATATTGGGGCTATGCATGAGTCTGTTTTCATCAATTTGGCTTATATTGATTGGTATGTTGATCTTCACACCTGGTTTTTTTGCCGCACACTCAATCGCCAGCAGTTGGATTGGTTATCGGGCAAAGCGGGCTAAAGGTCAGGCATCAGCACTGTATCTGTTTTTCTATTACGTAGGTTCCAGTATTGCTGGTACTTTAGGTGGATTTTTCTGGCATAACTATGGGTGGACTGGGTTAGTTATATTTATCGCCGGAATGCTACTTTGCGCCCTGTTTATTGGGCGTTATCTTATTCGCTTACCGGAAGCATCAGCAGAACCGAAAAACCACTAAAGAGGTTAAGGTGAAAGAAAAACAAGATCTGATGTCGCGCATTATTGAATCAGTAATGAATAATATCAGGGAGCACATGATGATTTATATCGCCATTTGGATCATTGTTCTGTTGCTGGATATTTATTATGTCTGGTTTTATGAGTAATGGTTTTTTGCTTAGGTGTCTGGCGGGATTAACAATCAAAATCCGTCATCACTCGAGTATATGATGACGGATTTTAAAATCGCTTCTGGAAAGGTCAACGCGTCAACCTTTCATTTTTAATGCTGGGCTATTTCTTCATACTACCAACCATGTTTTCAGGTTTGACCCATTCATCAAATTGGGCCTCCGTCAGATAACCTAACTTTAGAGCAGATGCTTTCAAAGTGAGGTCTTCTTTATGGGCTTTTTTCGCAATTTCAGCCGCTTTGTCATAGCCAATATGGGTATTAAGAGCCGTTACCAGCATCAGAGATTCATTCAATAATTGAGAGATGCGTTTTCTATTTGGTTCAATACCAATGACACAATGCTTATTGAAACTGTTCATGCCATCCGCCAGCAAGCGAACAGACCGTAGGAAGTTATCAATAATCATCGGGCGATAAACATTTAGTTCGAAATTACCGGATGCTCCGCCAATATTAATTGCCACATCATTGCCCATCACCTGAGCGCATAGCATGGTAAGTGCTTCACACTGGGTTGGGTTGACTTTTCCCGGCATAATCGAACTACCGGGTTCATTTTCTGGAATGTCAATTTCACCAATACCACAACGAGGGCCAGAAGCGAGCCAACGCACATCGTTAGCAATTTTCATTAGCGATGCAGCCAGCCCTTTTAACGCACCATGAGAATGAACTAAGGCATCACAGGTCGCCAGTGCCTCAAATTTATTGGGTGAGGTTACAAACGGCTGTCCGGTTAACGAAGCCAGCTCTTTCGCCACCCGTACGGCATATTCCGGATGGGTATTCAATCCCGTACCGACGGCAGTTCCGCCTAAAGCCAGTTCACTGAGATGTGGCACCGAATTTTCAATGTGTTTGATGTTATATGACAGCATGGCTGCCCAACCTGAGATCTCCTGCCCTAGCGTTAACGGCGTTGCATCTTGTAAATGAGTTCGACCTATTTTGACGATGTCGTGAAAGGCTTCGGACTTATCGGCTAAAACTTGATGTAATGTTTTCAGCTCCGGTAATAAATGGCTACGTACCGCAACCACTGCTGCAACGTGCATTCCAGTGGGAAATACATCATTAGAGCTCTGGCTTTTATTCACATCATCGTTCGGATGAACTAAACGATCGTTGCCCCGCTTACCACCTAATATTTCACTGGCGCGATTGGCGAGCACTTCGTTCATATTCATGTTGGTTTGAGTTCCTGAACCGGTTTGCCAAATAGAAAGCGGGAACTCATTATTGTGTTTGTCGGCCAGCACCTCATCAGCAGCACTCATAATGGCTTGGCCTTTTTTTTTGTCCAGTAACCCTAACTGCATATTCACTGTCGATGCCGCTCGCTTCACCTGAGCGAGTGCATGAATTAGTGCCTTAGGCATTTTCTCTTGAGATATGCGGAAATGCTCCAGTGAACGCTGAGTCTGTGCGCCCCACAGGCTATTTTCAGGTACTTCAATTGGGCCCATTGAATCTTTTTCTGTACGCATAGCAGCCATGAGTTTCTCCTGATTCTGGTTAATAAACGGCAATAATTTTCAATCGTCTCATAATGCTATCAGTGAATGTGTGACATCCCACTGCTTAATGAAGATGAGAATCATTAATGTTATTTAACTATCAATAAAATCTTTTTAACTAGTGTTGCTTATGGACCATCTTTCAGCGGACAATCAACATTACGTCTGGTTAGTCATGAGTATAGTTACGCACTGATATTATAAGTCGTTAACGACAAAGGAATAGGATGAACAAACGATGAAAAAATCGATAGTTGCAGTTGGTGTATTGGTCGTACTGGGTGGAGTTTGGGTTGGTGGTGCATGGTATACCGGGAAAATGATCCAGGGTCAGGTGAATAAATCCATTGTTGATGCCCAAACCTACTTTAATAAAAATGTTCCTGAATATCAGGCAACGATTTCTGTTGCTGATTATCAACGTGGTGTTTTCTCTTCTACGATTAATTATCAGTTGGAAATGATCGATCAAACCAATGCTGAAGGCCCACAGAAAGACAGCGTAACGATCCATCAGGAAGTCAGTCATGGTCCCTTCCCGCTGGCAAAACTCAGCTTGATTCCTAAACTGGCGTACTCAAAAACTGAACTGGTGAAGCAAGGTTCTCTGGATAAATTATTTGAAATGGCGGGCGGAAAATCCCCAGTATCCATTGATATTTTGACTTCTTATAGCGGTAACTCTGACCTCAAAGTGGTATTAGAGCCGTTAACAGAAAAAGATTCTAATGCATTTAAGTTCAGTGGATTAACCATTGATGGCGTCGCTAACATACTTAAGGGTAAAGAAGCGGTTACCCTGACCAGTTCTCCCTTTGAACTGTCTGATGAAGGTCGCGTAGTGTCATACGACACGGCTAAAATTGATGTCAGCCAAAATAAAGCTCAGGAATATCAGGCAACAGCCAGCATCGGTAAGTTCACCGTAGCAGAGGCGGATACAGACCAGTTGGTTATGAATGGTCTGACCATAAAAAGCAACGGTAAAATCGGTAAGTTCGATCTTGGTGTCGGTGTCAGCGACATTGAACTGAAAAATGTTACCTATACCGTTAAACAACAGCCAAAGCTGGTTATCGATAATCTTTTAATCTCTAGCAATGCACAGGAAACCGATAAGTTTATTAATCAAGTGGTTGATACCACTATTGGCCAAATGAGTATTGATGGGAAAACGATTGGCTCCGGTAGCCTGAAACTCAAACTGGATCAGTTTGATGGTAAAGCACTGCAATACTTGAATCAAAATTCAAACCAACTGGCCTATCTGTTCCTTGGTGTACCCGCAGAAGAGTCTGCCGAGCAGGCGGGTAACATGATGATGAATAACCTGATGGCTTTCCTCGATGCTAATCCGGTAATCAGCATTACGCCTCTTATCTGGAAAAATGATAAAGGTGAAAGCCAAGTTGATATGTCTCTGACCATGATGAAACCAGATTCGCAAAATATGGCGATGGAAGATATGTCTCAGTTACTGATGAGCTCAATCAAGTCATTCAGCAGCAATAGCAAACTCTCCATCCCGATGCTGAACGAGCAAGTCAAAATTAGTCATGAAATATCAGACGGTATTTCTGCTGAAGAAGCACAAGCTCAGGCAACAAAGGCTGTTCAACAAATAGTTGGTCTTGGATTAGCGCAAAAGATGATCAACAAACAGGACGATAACACCATTACCAGCAGCTTTAACTATGCTGATGGTGTGATTGACCTGAATGGACAAAAAATGCCGGCAGAACAGTTCATCAATTTATTTATCATGTCTGGTATGAATTAGTTCATATAATAACCTAACGGTAATAAATAAACGTTTCCGCCTGAAATAATTCGTTTCTAGCGGAAACGTATCAGCAAATGAATCTTTAATCAGTTTTTGAAAAAATATATTTTGATAATCAAATCATTAAATGAAATTCCATTTCAGTTTCATTTAACTCCTGCCGGTATTTCACAAACTTTCTTCAACACTTTCACTATTGTTAAGCCCGCTTTCCTGTGATAAACACCATAACCATAATAAAAGTAATGGTAATCCCTATATAGCTAATTATAAGCACTCCGACTAAATCGGATTTTTACAGGAAGTATTTATGAACCGCTTTGTTATAGCCGATGCAAAAGCTTGTATTGGATGTCGTGTCTGTGAAGTTGCCTGTGTCATGACTCACAATCAGGGCAAACATCCTGATGTTCCTGAGCTCTATTTTCCTCGCATTAAAGTCATCAAAACCGCCAGCATTAAAACCGCTGTGACCTGTCGACACTGTGAAGATGCGCCCTGCGTTCAGGTTTGCCCCAGTGCGGCATTGACCCATGGCGATCACTGTATTCAATTGAATAAAGAAAAATGCATCGGTTGCAAAACTTGCGTTCTGGCCTGTCCGTTTGGCGCGATTGGCATGGTTGAAGAGAGCATTACCTTTGCTGATGGTGCACCAAACCGCACGACTGCCCACAAGTGCGACCTGTGTGCCGATGATGCAGAAAGCCCGGCTTGTGTAGCCAATTGCCCCACTCAAGCATTAAAAGTATTCAGTCAGGAATATTTACTTGAACAACAGCAGCAAAAACTTCGCCATGCGGCGCTGCGCGAAGATCCGATGGGAGCAACTCGAGGTGTTCAATCGGCAGAAAATAACACGGTAAATAAACTGGCTGGAAAAGTGATTATCCCCCGTAGTGATGCAATTAAGATCGATTTACCATTACGTAAAACCGAGTTTGTCGAGATCTACAAGCGCTTTACACCTGAGCAAGTTGGCACTCAAGGCGATCGTTGTATTACCTGTGGCGATCACGCATTTTGTGAGTGGACTTGCCCACTGCATAACCGTATACCTCACTGGATCTCTCTGGCACAGCAAGGCCGTATCATCGAGGCTGCCGAACTTTCACATCAAACCAGTAGCCTGCCAGAAATCTGCGGTCGCGTTTGCCCACAGGATCGCCTGTGCGAAGGCAGTTGTACTCTTCAGAGTTTAGGGGGGTCACTATCGGTAATATTGAACGCTACATTACGGATACAGCGTTTGAGATGGGCTGGAAACCTGACCTGTCTCAGGTTAAATCATTAGGTAAGAAAGTTGCTATCGTTGGTGCTGGTCCTGCCGGACTGGCCTGCGCTGATATTCTGGCTCGTAATGGCATTGATGCTGTGGTATTCGATCGCCACCCTGAAATTGGCGGAATGCTGACCTTTGGGATCCCCTCCTTTAAGCTAGATAAAGATGTGATGGTTCATCGCCGTGAAATTTTTACCAGCATGGGCATTGAATTTCATTTGAATACTGAAATTGGTAAAGATATCGCTTTTGATTCGCTACTTAACGATTATGATGCGGTGTTTGTCGGCGTAGGTACCTATCAATCCATGCGTGCAGGATTGGATAATGAAGATGCACCAGGCGTTTATGACGCCCTACCGTTCCTGATTGCTAACACCAAAAAAGTGATGCATCTGCCGGAACTGAAAGAAGAGCCCTATATCAACTTATCTGGGAAGCGTGTTGTCGTTCTAGGGGGTGGGGATACCGCAATGGACTGTTTACGCACTTCTATTCGTCAAGGCGCCACGGAAGTGACTTGCGCTTACCGTCGTGATGAAGCCAACATGCCGGGTTCCAAGAAAGAAGTGAAAAATGCCCGTGAAGAAGGCGTTGAATTTATGTTTAACGTACAGCCTGTATCACTAGAGCTAGATGAAGATGGTCATGTTAGCGGGGTGAAGTTGGTCAGAACCGAGATGGGAGAACCGGATGCCGAAGGCCGCCGCCGTCCTAAAGTGATTCAAGGTTCTGAGTTTATACAACCTGCTGACGCCGTCATCAAAGCCTTTGGTTTCCGCCCTCACGCCATGCCATGGCTAGTAAACATGGGTGTAGAACTCGATAGCTACGGCGTTATTGTCGCGCCACATTTGAATCACTTTGCCTGTCAAACCAGTAACCCAAAAGTGTTTGCCGGTGGCGATGTGGTCAGAGGCGCCGATTTAGTGGTAACCGCCATTGCTGATGGGCGTAAAGCGGCGAAAAGTATTGTTAGTTTCTTAACCGAAAGTGACCAGTCTGAGTTACTGCTAAATAAAGTATCCTGAGCCATAAGCAACAATCCCCGCGGGTAAGGCGGGGATTGTTGGTCTTTCAATATCATAACCCATAAATGTGCGGTTAGTTTTTACTGGCAAGTACGCGTTCAACTGTATCTACAACAGCCTGAGTTTGCGGATCGATTTCGATATTCACCGAATCGCCCAAACGTTTAGTGCCGAGCGTCGTACGTTCCAGCGTTTCTGGAATCAAATACACGCAGAAACGGCTCTTT
The DNA here is from genome assembly GCF_003096015.2 of Limnobaculum parvum. Taxonomy (NCBI): domain Bacteria; kingdom Pseudomonadati; phylum Pseudomonadota; class Gammaproteobacteria; order Enterobacterales; family Budviciaceae; genus Limnobaculum; species Limnobaculum parvum. The sequence continues at coordinate 1,840,105 of NZ_CP029185.2, forward strand.
ACTACTTCACCGATGGTCAGACTGATGCCATCAATACCGATAAATCCTTTGTTTAGCACATATTTCATCAGATCTTCAGGCATCTTGAACCAGATTTGACGATTATTTTCTGAAATCAAAATTTTCATGATTTCTGCTTGGCACATGATGTGACCAGACATCAAATGCCCACCAATTTCATCACCAAACTTAGCGGCCCGTTCCAGATTTACCTTAGAACCGACAGAAAGTGCGCCCAAATTAGTCACCCGTAATGTTTCTTTCATTAGATCGAAACTGACGATATCGCCATCCACGTCCGTTACCGTTAAGCAACAGCCGTTATGCGAAACAGATGCTCCTGTCTCTAGCCCCGGCAATAGCCCCGCAGGAAACTTCATTTTATGGACGCGAAAATTGGCTTTTTCTTCGATTTCAACAACAGGAGCAGTTCCCTGAACAATTCCGGTAAACATTCAATAGGCCTCAATAATCAGTAGTAACATTTAATCATGCACAAAATTAGCTGGTCAGAAGTTTGACGCAATTTGGTATAAAAACCAAATCCAGTTTCCGATTTTATTCTTATTTCCAAGTTTTAATCACGAGTGTTTCATTTGCTTACTGACGTTTAATAGGTAGAATCGTGCCCCTTACATTTCGTTTATCACTGTAATTTTGGTATTTCAGTGACATATTTTATCTTAATCTCAATAAATTAAAGGTAAGTACGTGCAGAACTATATCCGCGAAGCGCGTAATCTACTGGTTTTAGCCGTTCCAGTTATTGCAGCCCAATTTTCTCAAACTGCCATGGGTGTGGTTGATACCATCATGGCAGGAGACGTCAGCGCTACCGATATGGCCGCCGTGGCTGTCGGTACGTCTATCTGGTTGCCAGCCATTTTGTTTGGACAAGGGTTGCTAATGGCGCTGACACCGGTGGTGGCACAATTGAACGGTGCTGGCCGCAGAAAAGACATTGCGCATCAGGTAACTCAATCGGTATGGATGGCCCTCTTCATTTCGCTGTTTTTAATCGTGGTGCTGTATAACAGCCATTATGTTATACAGCATATGCAAAATATCGATGAGAAGTTGGCGGATATCACCATTCGTTATCTGCGTGCCATTATGTGGGGCGCTCCAGCCTATCTGTTATTTCAGGTTTACCGTAGTCAGTGCGATGGCTTATCGAAAACCAAGCCCAGTATGGTAATTGGGTTTATTGGTTTGCTGGTCAATATTCCGGTTAACTATGTGATGATTCATGGCAAGCTAGGCTTTCCCGCCATGGGAGGCGTGGGCTGTGGTATTGCTACGGCATCGGTATATTGGGTGATGTTTATTGGTATCAAGCTATACGTTCGTTCTGCCTGTTCCCAAAAAGATATTGTTCAATACAGTACCTATGAAAAGCCGTATATGCCTACCCTTAAACGATTGTTCAACCTCGGCCTACCGGTAGCCCTTGCGTTATTTTTTGAGGTGACCCTGTTTGCCGTCGTGGCATTGCTGGTTTCACCGTTGGGTGTTGTTTCCGTCGCCGGACACCAGATTGCACTCAATTTTAGCAGTCTAGTATTCGTTATTCCGCTGGCGCTAGGGGTAGCAACCTCCATTCGGGTTGGCTTTAAACTGGGGCAGAAAAAAGTTGATGAGGCTAAAGTAGCGTCTTATACCGGATTGATATTGGGCCTGAGTCTGGCGGCTATCACGGCTCTGTTTACTGTGATTTTTCGCCATCAGATTGCATTGTTATATAACGATACCCCGGAAGTCGTGATGATGGCGACGCATTTGATGTTATTAGCCGCAGTGTATCAATGTTCTGACTCCATTCAGGTTATTGGTAGTGGGATCCTCCGTGGTTATAAAGATACCCGATCCATCTTCTATATTACCTTTATTGCTTACTGGATTGTGGGACTGCCGGTTGGTTATTGTCTGGGGTTGACCGACTTATTGGTTCCCGCAATGGGGCCCGCTGGTTTCTGGATTGGGTTTATCATTGGTTTGAGCGCCGCTGCTGTTTTGATGATGCTGCGTATGCACTGGTTGCAAAAACAACCCATTGAGTTAATTTTATCGCGTTCTCAGCGCTAATCACTTCTCAGGCAGTCTGTTGGATAAAAAAGAGGCTGCCTGAACAGTAAGTCGCCAATTAGTGATGTCAGCATAAGAAAATCGCTTTTTCTCCTTGCCAGTGAGCCACTTCATCGTTAATATTCGTGCGCGTCGTTAACGCAATAGGCTTTAATGATACATAATATGCGTCCGTAGCTCAGTTGGTTAGAGCACCACCTTGACATGGTGGGGGTCGGTGGTTCGAGTCCACTCGGACGCACCAGATATTTCAGTATCTGGTATTTCAAAGCGCCCTTAGCTCAGTTGGTTAGAGCGCCACCTTGACATGGTGGAGGTCGGTGATTCGAGTTCACTAGGGCGCACCATTTCTTTATCTCTTTATCTCCCACACACCTCCTGTTTCCGGCCTTTTTGTACGTTCTCACTAAATTTAGCTGCTTATTACATTATTTTTTCGACAATTATCCATTTTCTTCTGGTGCATTTCCCCTTTATAATAGGCAAAATAGTTAGTTGAAAGGTTTCAGCAGATGAGCAAACCGCAGTTTCTTCGGTATCAAAGATGATTTCTGTCTACAGACTGGCGATATTGCCTATGTTTCGCAATACTGAAAGTAACCTGATTACGCGTGTATTTTTTTCTGAAGCCTCAATAGCAGGCTCTCGTTTTCTTTCCACACAAAAATATCGGTAAAAATTATCATCATGAAAAAGACTAAAATTGTATGTACCATCGGTCCGAAAACTGAATCAGAAGAAGTTTTGGGTAAGCTGCTAAATGCAGGTATGAATGTAATGCGTTTGAACTTTTCTCATGGTGACTATAATGAGCACGGACAACGTATTTCCAACCTGCGCGCAGTACTGGCGAGAACCGGTCAAAAAGCAGCAATCCTTCTAGATACCAAAGGCCCAGAAATCCGCACAATGAAACTGGAAGGTGGTAGTGATGCTCCTCTGGTTGCGGGTCAAACTTTCATCTTTACTACTGACCAAAGCGTTATTGGTAATAGTGAGCGTGTTGCTGTGACCTACACGGGTTTTGCAGAAGACTTGAAAGTTGGCAATACCGTACTGGTTGACGATGGCTTAATTGGTATGGAAGTTATCGAAGTCCGAGCGAAAGAAATTGTGTGTAAAGTACTGAACAGCGGCGATTTGGGTGAAAACAAGGGTATTAACCTGCCAAACGTATCCATTCAACTGCCTGCCCTGTCAGAAAAAGACAAAAAAGACTTAGTATTTGGCTGTGAGCAAAACGTTGATTTCGTTGCTGCCTCTTTTATTCGTAAGCGTTCAGACGTACTGGATATTCGTGAACATTTAAAAGCAAACGGTGGTGAGCACATTCAAATCATCTCCAAAATTGAAAACCAAGAAGGCCTGAACAACTTCGATGAAATTCTCGAAGCGTCTGATGGCATCATGGTGGCTCGCGGTGACCTTGGCGTTGAAATCCCAGTTGAAGAAGTTATCTTTGCTCAGAAAATGATGATCGAGAAGTGTAACCAAGCGCGTAAAGTGGTTATCACTGCAACTCAAATGCTAGACTCAATGATCAAAAACCCTCGCCCTACTCGCGCTGAAGCCGGTGACGTTGCTAACGCCATTCTGGACGGTACTGATGCCGTTATGCTGTCCGGTGAGAGTGCTAAGGGTAAATACCCACTGGAATCCGTTACTATCATGGCCACCATTTGCGATCGTACCGATCGTGTGATGCCATGTCGCGTAGACAAACTGACCTCTTCCGGTAAATTACGTATTACTGAAGCGGTATGTCGTGGCGCAGTAGAAACTTCAGAGAAGCTGGATGCCGTACTGATTGTTGTTGCGACTCAAGGTGGTAAATCAGCTAAAGCTATCCGTAAATACTTCCCTACAGCACCTATTCTAGCGCTAACCACCAATGAAACGACCGCTCGTCAGTTAGTTCTGACCAAAGGCGTTACGGCTCAAGTGGTTAAAGAAATCGCCTCTACTGATGATTTCTACCGTATTGGCAAAGAAATGGCGTTAACCAGCGGATTGGCACAGAAGAATGATATTATTGTAATGGTATCTGGCGCACTGGTTGCCAGCGGCACGACAAATACGGCTTCTGTACATATTCTTTAACAACTCTTGTAACATTAAGACGCCATCTAACTCAGATGGCGTTTTTTTTCGTCTGTTTTAAGGCTAAACCTACAATCAGAATTATTGGCTAATTGTACTATTCTTTTTATCCAAAAATAGATAATGGTGTATAAAAACACAGGCTTATTTCCCTCACTTATCGTTAGATAAATTTTTCACCACCACACGTTACCTTTTTTTAGTAGCGTAAAATCCTTTTTTTCGCAAATAATAATTTGTTTTGACTATTCTTTAACCAAATAAGCAAAATAGTTTGCGAGAAGTTAAAAAATTATTCTCATTCCGAAAAAGTTTGTGTAATACTTATCGGGCTACATGCAAAAAGTTAATTCAAATTGAGGGTGTAAATATGAACCGTACTAAAGTGGTACTGGGTGCTGTAATTTTAAGTGCTACTCTGTTAGCTGGCTGTGCAAAAAGCACTGACACTTCAACTAACAGCAAGCTGACTCAACTGATCAGCGATGTTGCTGCTTTACGTTCAGATGTACAAGTTGCTAAAGATGAAGCAGCTCGTGCTAACCAACGTTTAGACAACATGACTCGTTCTTACAAGAAATAATATTTCTCGTAAGGGAAAATGGCGCACTTAAGTGCGCCATTTTTTTATCAGTAATAATCCGTCACTGTTCTATAACTTTTCTTTTTATTTATCTGCCCCGCCTATCCTAAACTGTCCACTTTTATTCAGTTATTCGCTAATGCCAATAATAAGCGCCTATGGCTCATTCTAAGCTTAGTATAAAAAAACAAGATCGGCGTGGGGGTTAACAATAAAAATGCCTCAAATTGACACTCAAGCGATTATTTATCGAAATAACATATCAGTACTGAAAAAAATTTAAGGAAGAGAAAAATAATTAAGAGGGAAGCTAAAGGAAAACATTATGGCAGGAAATCTTATTAAAGCAGTGGGAGTATTTCCCCACTGCTTTATGTATAGCTATCGTTAGGGATATTAATGATTCACTAACAGTGGCAATCCAGAACGACGCTCAATTTCAGCATTCACTCGGGAAGCATCCGTTGACGGATTATTAATAAATGTTGCAATGCTTGGGTGAATATCAATTGGCTTAGTCTGCGGATTGTCGTTTTCAGACTTTGATAATGGCTGATGAATTTCGACATAACGAGAACCATCAGGCTCTGTCGTTGCTTTAATCGGCTCATTGATCACCTGAACCCGAGTTCCCACCGGGACCGTGTTAAACAACTCTTCAATATCGTTAGGACGCAAACGGATACAACCTGAGCTAACACGCATACCAATACCAAAATCCGCATTAGTACCATGAATCAGATAAGTACCGCCCGCAGCAGCCATACGTAAGGCGAACAATCCCATTGGATTTTCAGGGCCTGCTGGAACCATTGCCGGTAAAGTAATACCTTCTGCCGCATAATTCTTACGGATATTGGCTGTTGGTGTCCAGGTCGGATTGGCCTTTCTTTCAACAATGGTCGTGGTCATTACTGGCGTATCACGACCCAGTTGACCAATACCAATTGGATAAACGATAACGGTATTTTTGCCTTTCGGATAGTAGTAAAGACGAAGTTCCGACAGGTTAATAACAATACCATCGCGCGGCGTATCCGGCAGGATCATTTGTAGCGGAAGAATTAATTCTGAACCCGCTTTTGGCAACAGTGGATCAACGTCCGGATTTGCTTCCAGCATAGCAATCAGGCCAATTTGATAATCTGAGGCGATTCGTTCCAGTGAGCGCCCGTCATTCGGAACAATCAATACCCTATTCTCACCAATTAAACGGCTATTAGACGGTGGTAACGGGTATTCCATAGCTTGAGCCACTGAAAAATGACCAACGAACAATATAGCCAGTACAGCCTTACAAACTGCAAAAACACGGTTCATTCTTAATTCCTAAACTTCAGCTTTATATCAGTTAAATTTGTCTGGTTTACCGCAGACGAGGTAACCATCAGTTTACATCTATCAACAGCTATTATGAATCAAAACAGATCATACATATAGAGATGCTACCTGTTGTACGGTAAAAAATAATCAATTTTTTTGCCTATTAGCACAATTGAATACCGGAGGATTCAGCTTGAAGCATCTAATTGCATTGATTTAAAGAGAAAAAAAACAAGAGATAGAGGGTGTGATCAATTGATGGCAAGACTAATTTATTTTGAGATATCCAAAAGTGTTTTGTTGGACTAAGATAACTTAATTGTTAATTTAAAGTAACATTCACTGGAGGCAGTTATGACTCAAACCGTACAAATGAAAGGCAATCCGGTATCCGTTGCCGGGCAATTACCCAAAGCGGGTGACAGCGCAAAAGCATTCACTCTGGTCGCAAAAGATCTCTCTGATGTCACATTAAGTACCTATGCCGGCAAACGTAAGGTACTGAATATATTTCCAAGTGTGGATACTTCTGTTTGTGCTACGTCGGTCAGAACGTTTAACCAACGCGTGGGTGATACCAACAATACGGTTGTGCTATGTATCTCCGCCGATCTGCCTTTTGCTCAGGCACGTTTTTGTGGGGCTGAAGGTTTAGACCATGTTGTTACCCTGTCTACATTCCGTAATCCTGAGTTTAAACAAAATTATGGTATTGATATTCAGGATGGTCCATTGAAAGGTTTAACCACTCGTGCTGTGGTGGTACTGGATGCTAACGATAAAGTGGTTTACAGCGAACTGGTTAAAGAGATCTCTACTGAACCAAACTATGATGCTGCGCTAGCCGCACTGAAATAGTTGCACCCTATTAAACAAATTGAATAATAAAGGGAGCCATTGGCTCCCTTCTGTTTTATTGGCTTTCAGTTTACTTATTCATTATCGATAGCTTCTGCATTTTCAGCAGAACGTGATGGTTGGCTTAAACCATATTCTCTAAGCTTATTCGCAATCGCCGTGTGGGATACGCCTAACCGTTTAGCCAGCTTACGAGTACTTGGGTAGCTGCTGTACAGTTGAGTTAATACTGAACATTCGAATCGTTTACATATCTCATCTAGGCTGCCATCCATAACATTATTATTCAGCATCATTTCAGCAGATACTTCAGGTAATACAATATCTTTGACCTGTAATTCATTACCTTCCAACTGAGTAAAACTTCGATAAAGAATATTCTTCAGTTGTCTGACATTGCCCGGCCAGCCGTATTGAGTTAACAGCGGTGTTAAATCCGGTGCCAGCTTAGGGCGATGAACACCAAGTTGATCGGCGAACAGCGTGATAAATTGCTCAGCCAGCGGCATGATGTCGGAAACGCGTTCTTTTAACGGAGGGATAGTCAAAGTCAGTACGTTCAGACGGTAATAGAGGTCTTCTCTAAACATCCCCTGACTGACCAAATTAAACAGACTTTTTTGAGTCGCGCAAATCACGCGAACATCCACATACACTTCCTGATCTTCACCCACTCGCCGGAAGGTGCCATCATTTAGAAAGCGTAATAATTTTGCCTGCATGGTTGGCGACATTTCACTGATGTTATCTAGCAGAACTGAACCACCATTTGCTTGTTCAAAGAATCCTTTCTTGCTTTCAACTTGTGCACTTCCACCATGACCGAACAGCTCACTTTCCACCACATCATCAGGCAAAGAGGCACAATTAATCGCCAGAAAAGGCTTATCTCGGCGAGCGCTGCGAACATGGCAAGCTTGAGCCAAAATATCTTTACCGGTTCCAGTATCACCAATAATCAGTAGAGGTACATCCAGCATGGCTAACTTATTGGCCTGTTCAATCAACAATTTCATTTTGCTGCTAATGGCAACGATATGACCAAATGCATGATTATCAGCAACGTTCTTATTCTGTAGTTGGCGCCCAATTCTGGCCGCTGACTTCAGAACAATGACTGCTCCTGTCACCTCTTTCGGTTGCTGTTCATCATCACTCTGGTTGATAGGTGTGATATCCATCAGGTAATCCTGACCGCGAATAATCGCACGCTCCGAATGAGGTACAATATTTTCACCTTCCAGATGACGGAGGAAGTTGTAGCCACTTAACAAGCTAGACGCTGTCTGAGTCAGTATTTTTTCCTCAGATAGCCCAAACAGCATTAGTGCGGCATGGTTAGCCAAGTCGATTCGCCCTTTCAAATCGATAGAAATCACTGGTTCTGGCAGAGACTCCAACAGCGCTCTCAATGCGTGTAAGCGCTGTTCTGAAGGCATATAAGAAACTGTACGGACATCGATCACGCCGGCGATCCGCCGAATGTTCACCATTAATGCACTAAATACATCAAAATCAATAGAAGAAAAATTAAGATAGATCTTGCCGCTGACATCGATTTCGATGCCCCGTAGATCAAGATTGCGGGCAACCAGCAAATCAAGTAGTTCACGGGTTAATCCCAGACGATCTTCGCAGAGGACTTCAAGACGCATTGTGAATAGCCTTGTTTAACGAGCGTGCTGTAATGGTTGTTGCCCCTATCATACCCGCTGTCCCCGTTCAGATGAAGAGACGTGTCACAAAAAGTTGACAGATCAGACGGAAACTCATTGGAGACACCCCGTCATCACTGCTTTTTGTCTCTAAACACACGCTCTTAAGATTTGCTGCTTCCACCTTTTGGTAGCTTACTTTTTATCTGAGCAATCAGTTGGGTGCGAAAATCCCCTAATCGTGGTTTATCGTTATCTATCCACGGCAATGGGCGGCACAATTCCATGGCCTTAATACCAAGACGAGCCGTCAATAAACCAGCACCAATACCCTGAGCTGCCCGAGTAGATAGCCTGGCGGTAATATCCTGAGAAATCCAGTCCATACCCATTTCCCGAATCAGTTCAGTTGCGCCAGCAAAAGCGATGTTCAGCATAACCAGCTTAAATAATCGAATACGGCTAAAGTACCCCAGTTGGATCCCATAAATGCTGGCGATACGGTTAATTAATCGTATATTACGCCAAGCAATAAATGCCATATCGACAATCGCCAGTGGGCTGACGGCAATCATCAAGGCTGATTCGGCTGCTGAACCACTGATTTCGCGGCGGGCTTGTTGATCTAATACGGGTTGAACTAATGTGGCATACAGGGAAACCACTTCGCGATCGTTTTGTGTTTCATGTAGTGATGCTTGCCAGCGTTGTAGTGCTGGGTGGCTTTTATCAATACCCGCCTGAATAGCCAGTTTCTCACAAAACTCACGTCCTTTACCTAAGGCGTGACTATGTAACAATTCTCGGGCGATATCGCGCTCTTCGGCACGCTCCCGCAATCGATATAAACGACGCCATTCAGTTAACACTGAACCAACACCGGCGACAACGATAATTGCGCCTGCACTATATGCGCCCAACGTAATCCATTCATGATTCTGAATCGCATCAGAAATACGATAAATGCCCTGAGCTACCACGCTAATGCCAAAAACCCCTAGCCCCAAAGTGACCATTTTACGCCACAGGCTGGTTTTTGGCCTAAGGGCATTCATAATGATCCCTTCAGCTTCGCCCTCTTCTTGCTCTTCCTCCAACTCCGGCGCTGTGGGGAAGAAATTCTCTGCCTCTTGCGAATTAAATTGTAGATTGCTGCGCAAAACAGGCTCTTTTTCATCCAACAGTGGCTCTTCGAAGGTGATTCGCCCTTTTATTGGTTGGTTCATTTAAGCTTATCTCCTAACAAAAACTCCATAACTGCATCTAGACGAATATGAGGCAATGGCGTATCAACGCTCATGGGCTGAGGTCTGAATTGATCAAAATGAAAACCTTGCTGTTGCCAGAATGACGGTTCCGGTAAACGGGCTGGAACCTCACCGGGATAGACGGTTAATGGTTGACCATCCTCCAGACGATAACCTTTCAGCGCGGGCAGTCGATTTCCTTGATGTTCAATCATACCGCTCTCTGTTGCCTGTACTGATGCAAGGCCTACGCAATCCATACTGATACCTTCAAACGCTGCGTTCTGCCATGCTTCCTGTACCAGTTGCTGCAATAGAGAAACTAAATTAGCGTGCTGATCCGGTGTGATATGGTCCGCCTTGCTGGCCGCAAACATTAACTTATCAATACAGGGGGAAAACAGACGTCTGAGCAAAGAGCGTTGACCATAGTGGAAACTCTGCATTAACTGAGTTAGCGCCAGTCGCATATCATTAAACGCCTGCGGGCCGTTATTTAACGGTTGCAGACAATCCACTAACACAATCTGACGGTCAAACTTCATGAAATGATCCCGATAGAAACCTTTTACTACATGCTGACAATAGTAATCATAACGGGCTTTCAGCATTCCCCAGTTGGTTCGCTTATCGGCCTGTGCCAGTCGAGATTGATTTTGTGCGTTAATCTCAGGCCATGGGAAAAATTGCAATGCCGGAGCACCGGCTAAATCTCCCGGTAAAACAAAACGCCCTGGTTGAATAAAGTGCAACCCTTCCTGTTTGCAACGCAGCAAATAGTCACTATAGGCTTGGGCAATATCCGCCAATAAATTCTCATCAACTGGCCCTAACGGATCGCATTTAGCACAGAGGTCAAGCCAGGGCTTGGCCCATTCGGCACGCTCTCCCTGCCGAATACTGTTCATTTGATGCGACCATTCAAGATAGTTTTGTTCTAGCATGGGTAAATCTAATAGCCACTCTCCCGGGTAATCTACAATCTCCAGATAGAGTGTTGAATGACTGGTAAAGTGGCGTATCAGCGAATCATTAGAACGAAAACGCAGTGCTAGCTGAATTTCACTCACACCACGGGTTGCCGTTGGCCAACTGGGGGGTGAACCATACAATGATGCCACCCCTTCATCATAGGTAAACCGTGGGATACCAAAATCTTTTTGTGGGATCCGTTTTACTCCCATCAGCCGCTCTTCCCGTACGGCAGAAAACAGAGGCAAACGCGCCCCATTATTCACATTCAAAAGTTGGTTAACAAACGCGGTAATAAATGCGGTTTTTCCGCTACGGCTCAACCCTGTAACCGCCAATCTTAAGTGACGGTCCAGCCCGCGGTTAACCAACGAATTTATTTCATTTTGCAATCGTTTCATCCGAACCCTTTTTAAATCGCCAGGCAATGGAACCAAACACTTTTCTTAATAATGGCTCACCAAACATAACCAGTAATAATCGAACCGGCCGCCATAATTTGCTTTTTAACAGGAATGATAGCATTAACGCCGGAGCATAAGAGCGCCCAAAGAACAATATTATGGTGATAAGTGGTTGAATAAGAGCCTGCAGTTTAGCTGACTTTTGCATGATTGTTCCTGAATATATGGGGTTATGCTATCTCATCGGAAGATGATGTCATGTTGATGCGAGCAACCCTGAACTAAGGGTTACTCGCATTGTATGAAAATAATGACAGTAACTGATATTGCGGTTAGTTATGCCGCGGGTATTACAGGCGACGAAATCGACTTTCCACCTGAAAAGTTTCAGAGGTCAAATAACGCTCCAGATCCCGCAGACGCTGTTCGCTGGCGGCCAGCTCTTGTTCAACTTGCTTCATCCGCTGGCGGGCAGGGATTCGGCTATGCAAGTTGGCCTCTTCGGCCGGTGCACTTTCCAGAAAGAACACCATGGTGAAATAAACCACAACGGTGATAAAGAAAAAACCAAACACTAATGCTAACAGGGCTAAAATTCTAACCACCAGTACCGGAATGCCTAGATAACGTGCAATTCCCGCACATACGCCGCTAATCATGCCCTCATCAGGAATACGATACAGTTTATTGTTCATTAACGTTGTCTCCAGTTTGGATGCTCTTCATCCAAAATAGCTTCCAGAGCCTGAATGCGATCACGCATTCTTTGCGCTTCTTCAGTAAGTTTTACTAACCGCTGCATATCTTGCTGATTTAACTGACCACCATCGCCCTGTTTTCCACGGTAGTGCAGCCAGAGCCAGATAGGGACAACAAACAAGATGAATATTGTCAGCGGTATGGCAAGTAAACCCAGTAGCCAACTCATTGATATTCCTTTTTATCTAAAATTCTTAGATTGTCGCTTATTCATACCTTCTGAATAAGCGACCTCATCAGCCTGTTAGGATTAGGCGTCTTTGTTCATATTCATTTTTGCTTTCAGGGCCGCTAATTCACTATTAATTTGCTCGTTAACTTTCAGCTCAGTGAATTCTTGACTCAGGCTCTTTGATTTACCTAAACCAACGCTTTCCCCTTCTGCTTCCATATGGTCAATACGACGTTCAAACTGTTCAAAACGTGCCATTGCAGCATCAATTTTACCGCTGTCCAGTTGGCGGCGAACATCACGTGAAGAGCTGGCAGCCTGATGACGCAAAGTCAACGCTTGCTGGCGCGCACGAGTTTCACTTAGTTTCGCTTCCAACTCACCAATTTCGTGACGCATACGATCAAGAGTTTCATTTACTAATACCAATTCTGACTGCAACACGGCTACTAGGTCAGCCACTTTTTGCTTTTCAATCAGCGCAGCACGAGCCAAATCTTCTTTATCTTTACGTAATGCCAGCTCCGCTTTTTCCTGCCATTCAGCCTGCTGCGCTTCGCCTTGTTCAATACGGCGAGATAATTGCTTTTTCTCTGCCAGTGCACGAGCTGATGTTGAACGAATCTCTACCAGTGTGTCTTCCATTTCCTGAATCATCAGGCGAACCATTTTTTGTGGATCTTCAGCCTTCTCTAATAAGCTGCTGATGTTAGCATTTACGATATCAGCGAAACGAGAAAAAATACCCATGGTTATGTCCTCTTCTACAGTGGTTAATCAATTAACTGGCATATATTGCCATTCCGGTTAGTTACCGTAGATGTATCAAGAAGCGTGCCAACTTTTTAAATTTTTTAATCAATTGATTTTAAATAGATTTTATTTTCCTTGCCATTTGCACATGAAAAATGGTTTGATGAAAAAAACCAACTATTGGCGAAATTAACCATGCAGAACGCTATTGATAATATTATTGGTGAGGCAAATAGCTTCCTTGAAGTACTTGAACAGGCATCCCATGTAGCTCCGTTAACCAAACCGGTATTAATTATTGGCGAACGCGGTACAGGGAAAGAGTTAATAGCTCATCGTTTGCATTATCTCTCCAAACGTTGGCAAGGCCCTTTTATTTCTCTCAACTGTGCGGCATTAAGCGACACCCTTTTGGATTCAGAACTATTTGGTCATGAGGCTGGCGCGTTTACTGGTGCACAACGTAGGCATCTTGGCCGTTTTGAACGTGCGGATGGCGGTACGTTGTTTTTGGACGAGCTGGCAAATGCGCCTATGTTAGTACAGGAAAAATTATTACGGGTTATCGAATATGGCCAATTAGAGCGGGTTGGCGGGACGCAACCCTTGCAGGTTGATGTACGTCTGGTCTGTGCAACCAATGAAGATTTACCCGCCATGGCGAAAGTTGGCAAATTTCGTGCTGACCTGCTTGACCGATTGGCGTTTGATGTCATTAATCTGCCGCCGTTACGGGAACGTCGTCAGGATATTATGTTACTGGCAAATAATTTCGCGATCCAAATGTGCAGAGAACTGGAATACGCCTTATTCCCCGGTTTCTCACCTCAAGCCATTGAAATGCTGATTAACTACAGTTGGCCAGGAAATATCCGTGAGCTAAAAAATGTGGTGGAACGTTCAATTTATCGCCACGGGGAAAATGAAATGCCGTTAGATAACATTATTATTGACCCTTTTGTACGCCTTTCTTCCAATATTGATTCAGATAAATTATCGATAACAAACACGGATGTGCAAGTTACAGGGCTACCCGCATTACCACTCGACCTGAAACAGTGGTTATCCCAACAAGAGGAGTCGATGGTAACCAAAGCACTGGAGCAATCCCAATACAACCAACGTCAGGCAGCCAAACTATTAGGTCTTAGCTATCATCAGTTGAGAGGGATGCTACGCAAGAATGAGCAATCCAAATAGCGATAACGCTCGGTTTTCAGACAGCTTTCGCATAATTGTTATACGGTTTTAATGAATCGTCGCTTAAGCAAAGCTAAGCATTGGGATGACGGCTATACTCCTGTATAATCGGCAACTTGAACTATATATCAAAGAATCCTTTATATATGCGCGGTTTAAAAATTGGGGCGTTGCTCTGTGTAGGTTTCCTTATTATTCCTGCATGGGCAGCACCAACCGGAAAGCTGGAAACGCCACCCTTGATTACCACTCCCGGTACGACACCGGCATTGGTACCATCAAAACCTGCTCAGTCAGATATTCGCCAGAGCGGTTTTGTCTATTGTGTCAGTGGTGTTGTTGATAGTTTTAACCCACAAATAGCTAACGGCGGAGTGATGGTTGATACCATTGCTGCTCAGCTATATGACCGCCTATTGGATGTGGATCCTTATACCTACCGATTGATCCCCGAACTGGCCGAACGTTGGGAGAGTCTGAATAACGGTGCCACTTACCGTTTTCATCTGCGTAAAGGGGTGACTTTTCAAAGCACCGAATGGTTTACGCCAACCCGCACGATGAATGCGGACGATGTGGTATTCAGTTTCAGCCGAATCTTTAATGCTGAAGCGCCCTACCATCTGGTAAATGGTGGGCATTATCCCTATTTTGACAGTATGCAATTTTCCGACTCGGTAAAAAGCATACACAAAGTTAATGACTACACCGTCGATATTGAATTGCATAATGCAGATGCTTCTTTCCTGTGGCATTTAGCAACCCACTATGCCCCTGTTCTCTCCGCCGAGTATGCGAATAATCTAACCCGCGCGGGTATGCAAGAACGCATCGATAGACAACCTGTTGGCACAGGCCCTTTTTTGCTGAACGAGTATCATCCTGGGCAGTTTGTTCGCCTTTATCGTCATAAAGATTACTGGCGTGGCTCCCCTAAAATGCAACAGGTGGTGATCGATTTAGGCGCTGGCGGCACCGGTCGTTTGTCTAAATTACTCACCGGTGAATGTGACGTTTTGGCCTATCCTGCAGCCAGTCAGCTTTCCATATTGCGTGACGATCCGCGTTTGCGAATTTCGCTACGTACCGGTATGAATGTAGCCTATTTAGCTTTTAATACCGGAAAAGCACCTTTCAACGATCGTCGGGTACGCCAGGCTATTGCACTGGCCATCAATAATCCACGTCTGATGCAATCGATTTATTATGGTACAGCTGAAACCGCGTCATCCATTCTTCCTCGTACGTCATGGGCTTACGACAATGAGTCAGATATTACTGAGTACAATGTCGAAAAATCTAAACAGTTACTGAAAGAAGCGGGTGTCAACAACCTTCAACTGCACCTCTGGGTACCCACTGCCTCTCAGGCTTATAATCCTAGCCCGCTGAAAATGGCGGAACTGCTTCAGGCGGATTTAGCCAAAGTGAATATTAAAGTCACTATTGTTCCAGTTGAGGGGCGCTTTCAGGAACTTAGCCTTAGCGATGATACTCACGACCTGACGCTAACCGGTTGGACGACCGACAGTAACGATCCTGACAGCTTTTTCCGACCGCTACTCAGTTGTGCCGGTATTGATTCACAGACCAACTATGCTCGTTGGTGTAATCAGGAATTCGATCAGTTGTTATCTAACGGTGTCACTTCTCAGGATCTTTCCATGCGAATTGAGACCTATACTAAAGCTCAGAAGATTCTGGCTCAGGAACTGCCCGTTCTGCCATTGGCCTCTTCATTACGGATTCAAGCTTATCGATACGATATTAAGGGGTTGGTATTGAGCCCTCTGGGTAACGTTTCATTTGCCGGTGTCTATCGAGAAAAATCAGAGACGAATAATAAATGATTATTTATATTCTCAGGCGGTTGTTACTCGCATTTGTCACTTTGCTGATTCTAACGTTTGTTAGTTTTGGTATCTCTTATTTTACGCCTAATGCCCCATTGGCTGGAGCGCATCTGTTTGATGCTTATGTTTTTTATATGGAAAGTCTGCTTCAGGGGGAGTTTGGTACTTCAGTGATTAACGGGCAGATTATTGGTGAACAGTTAAAGATTGTGTTTCCCGCCACCCTTGAGTTGTGCGTTTTTGCCTTTGTCATTGCTTTAGGTTTAGGTATTCCATTGGGAATTTTGGCCGCCATGTCGAAAGAAAAATGGCCTGACCACATTATTACTTCAATTTCTCTGTTCGGTTTCTCTATCCCTATCTTTTGGCTGGCATTACTGCTGATGCTGTTTTTTTCGTTAACCCTTGGCTGGTTACCCGTTTCCGGTCGTTATGATTTGTTATACCAGATTAAGCCAATTACCGGTGTTGCGTTAATTGATGCCTGGCTCTCTGATTCACTCTATCGTGAAGAGATTATTATCAGTGTCTTGAAACATCTGATCTTACCGGTACTGACTCTAGCCGTTGCACCAACGACGGAAGTTATTCGCCTGACGCGTCAGAGCGTGATTCAAATTATCGGACAGAACTATATTAAGGCTGCGGCAACGCGCGGTTTGTCTCGTTTTACCATTATTCGTCGCCATGTGTTACATAATGCTCTGCCGATGATTATTCCTAAACTGAGCCTACAGTTTTCCACAATGTTAGCTTTAGCAATGATCACTGAATCGGTCTTTAATTGGCCTGGCTTAGGCCGTTGGCTCATTTTGGCGATTCGCCAGCAGGATTTTGCCGTTATTTCAGCGGGCATTATCGTCATAGGAAGTCTGTCTATCGCGGTTAATCTAATTGCCGATATCTTTAGTGCAATGACTGACCCTTTTAAAAATAAGGAGTGGTATGCTTTCCGATAACGTATACCGCGAAAAGAAAATGCCGGGAGCTATGAGCTATATCTGGCAGCGTATCCATAAAGATATTCTGGCGATGATTGGCCTTTACGGTGTTCTTATGCTGGTTGTTTTATGCTTGTTTGGTGAGATTATTGCGCCTTATCAACTCGATCAGCAATTCCTCGGTTACCAACTTCTACCACCGTCTTGGTCTCGTCACGGTGATGTCTCCTTTTTCTTGGGTACCGATGATTTAGGCCGAGATCTGTTAAGCCGCCTGCTTAATGGGGCAGCACCAACCTTTGGTTCAGCGTTGCTGGTTACATTAGCAGCCGCTTTTTTTGGCACCCTGCTTGGTTTATTGGCTGGCGTCAGTCATGGATTACGTTCTGCCGCATTTAACCACATGCTTGATACGCTACTGGCAATTCCTTCTCTGCTACTGGCAATTATTGTTGTCGCTTTCTTAGGGCCTAGGTTGGAACATGCCATGTTCGCTATCTGGCTGGCGCTATTACCTCGTATGGTTCACACCATATACAGGACAGTGCATGATGAACTGGAAAAAGAGTATGTTATTGCAGCTCGTCTGGATGGTGCATCCACGGCCTATATTTTGTGGAATGGTTTACTTCCTAATATTGCTCCAGTGTTGGTTACTGAATTCACCCGTTCTCTGTCTATGGCCATTATGGATATTGCCGCATTAGGCTTCCTGAATCTTGGTGCTCAAATGCCTTCGCCCGAATGGGGAGCTATGCTGGGCGACTCTTTGGAGCTGTTGTATGTGGCTCCCTGGAGCGTGATGTTACCTGGTGCTGCCATTATGATTAGCGTATTGCTGGTCAACCTTCTCGGTGATGGGTTATACCGAGCTATTTCTACGGGTGATGAATAATGCCTTTACTCGATATTCGTAATCTCACCATTGAATTTATGACAGCGGATGGTCCGGTAAAAGCCGTCGATCGCGTCAGCCTGACCCTGACCGAAGGGGAAATTCGAGGACTCGTGGGAGAATCCGGCTCAGGAAAAAGTCTGATAGCTAAAGCCATTTGCGGTATCAGTAAGGATAACTGGCGCATAACTGCCGATCGTTTTCGTCTAAATGATATCGATTTACTCAAGCTAACCCCTCGCCAGCGTAGAAAATTGGTTGGACATAATATTTCGATGATCTTTCAGGAACCGCAATCCTGTCTGGATCCATCAGAGAAAGTGGGTCGTCAGTTAATTCAGGCTATTCCGGGGTGGACTTATAAAGGTCGATGGTGGCAACGTTTTAATTGGCGTAAGCATCGGGCTATCGAATTACTGCATCGGGTGGGAATTAAAGACCACAAAGATATCATGCGCAGTTATCCTTACGAGATTACTGAAGGTGAATGTCAGAAAGTCATGATTGCCATTGCGTTGGCTAATCAGCCACGGTTACTGATTGCCGATGAACCAACCAATGCGATGGAACCCACTACTCAGGCACAAATATTTCGCTTGTTGGCTCGAATGAACCAGAATAACAACACCACTATTTTGCTAATTAGTCATGACCTGCAAATGATGAGTAAATGGGCAAATCGTATTAATGTGATGTACTGCGGTCAAACGGTTGAAAGTGCATTATGTGATGAACTGTTGACAGCCCCCCATCATCCCTATACTCAGGCATTAATTCGTGCAATGCCTGATTTTGGCCGAGCCTTGCCCCATAAGAGCCGCTTAAATACGTTATCGGGCGTTATTCCATCCCTTGAGCATTTGCCTATTGGCTGTCGTTTAGGTCCTCGCTGTCCTTATGCACAGAAAAAATGCATCGAAACACCTCGCTTAAGGGATGTTAAAGGCCATAAATTTGCCTGCCATTTTCCTCTTAACTATGAGGAGCCATCCTGATGGGTACCTTACTTGAAGTACGTAATTTATCCAAAACCTTCCATTTTCGTACAGGCCTATTTCAGCCTCAGGAACTGGAAGCAGTAAAGCCCGTTAGCTTTATTCTGCGTGAAAGGCAGACTATGGCAATTATTGGTGAGAATGGTTCGGGTAAGTCAACGCTGGCAAAAATGATTTCCGGCATGATTAAACCGACCTCCGGAGAAATGATGATCGGAGATCATAAACTGGAATTTGGCGATTATGGCTACCGCAGTCAGCATATTCGCATGATATTTCAGGATCCGAACACTTCATTTAACCCGCGGCAGCGCATTGGGCAATTGCTGGATATTCCACTTAAACTGAATACTAATCTGGAAGCGTCCGCACGGGAAAAGCAAATAAATATGACCTTACGTCAGGTCGGTTTGCTCCCTGACCATGCTTATTATTATCCACAAATGCTGGCTTCCGGTCAGAAGCAGCGGGTAGCGCTAGCCAGAGCACTAATACTACAGCCCAAAATTATCATTGCTGATGAAGCGTTAGCCTCGCTGGATATGTCCATGCGTTCACAGTTAGTGAACTTAATGATGGAATTGCAAGAAAAGCACGGTATATCCTATATCTACGTAAGCCAACATCTCGGTATGATTAAACATGTCAGTGACCAATTATTGGTTATGCAAAATGGTGAAGTGGTTGAACGAGGTAATACGGCTGAGGTTATCGCTTCACCACTGCATGATATCACCCGCCGAATGATTAACAGCCATTTCACGGAAGCGCTAACCGCGGACCACTGGCGTAAAGATGTATCAGATAGTTAACAACCGGCAGAAGAATCGAGAGACTACAAAATATTTGATAATACGGTCTGTTTCATATCACTGATCGGAGCAGTATGACAAACATGCACTATCCATCGTAGTTGCATGATAGAATCGCTCCGTTTTTTAACAATGATTGCTCCGGATATACTCCGGCAGCCATAAAATTGACTACAAGGATCATAGCTATGGGTTTTTTAACCGGTAAGCGCATTCTGGTTACTGGCGTTGCCAGCAATCGTTCAATCGCCTTTGGTATTGCACAAGCAATGAAACGTGAAGGTGCAGAACTGGCGCTGACTTATCAGAATGAAAGACTGAAATCTCGCGTAGAAGAGTTTGCTAATGAATTAGGCTGCAATATTGTATTGCCATGTGACGTTGCTGAAGATTCAAGCATGACTGAGCTGTTTGCTCAACTGGCTAAAGTATGGCCTAAATTCGACGGTTTCGTTCACTCTATCGGTTTTGCTCCTGGCGACCAGTTAGATGGTGACTATGTGAACGCGGTAACCCGTGAAGGCTTCAACATTGCTCACGATATTAGCTCTTACAGCTTTGTGGCATTAGCTAAAGCTTGCCGCAGCATGTTAAATCCTGGTTCTGCGTTACTGACTCTTTCTTATCTGGGTGCAGAGCGTGCTATTCCAAACTACAACGTCATGGGATTAGCTAAAGCCTCTTTGGAAGCCAACGTTCGTTATATGGCCAACGCAATGGGGCCTGAAGGCGTTCGCGTTAACGCAATCTCTGCGGGTCCGATTCGTACCTTAGCGGCTTCAGGCATCAAAGATTTTAAAAAGATGCTGTCTCACTGTGAAGCCGTTACCCCTATTCGTCGTACAGTAACCATTGAAGACGTAGGTAACTCTGCAGCATTCCTGTGTTCAGATCTCTCTTCAGGCGTGACGGGTGAAGTTCTGCACGTTGATGGTGGTTTCAGCATTGCTGCCATGAATGAGCTTGAGCTAAAAGCCTAATTCTCATGTCATTTCGGCTTACTGCATCAGTAGTAAGCCGAAATACTCTTAATTATATTCTTAGCTAATTATTATAAATAGCGGCACAGATAGGCCGTACTCTCACATACCTGTACGTTAAACTCACTTTTTCCTGGTACGTGGAATGACTCCCCAGCGGAAAAAACCGTCCATTCTGTCGAACCCGGAAGCAACACATTAAGAGAACCGGTAATCACCGTCATCTCTTCAGGTTGTGCTGTGCCGAAGTTATATTCACCTGCAGCCATCACCCCTACGCTGGAACGACCAATGCTCCCATTTTCAAAGCCAATCGATTTTACTTTTCCGGCAAAATATTCATTTACATTGATCATAATTGGGTTCCTGATGTGAGTAGTAAAATAGAGTCTTTATATTAATAAAATCAGTGAATTATTGTCACAAACAAAACGCCAGTTTGTGAAGCATAGCCGATATTCACTTTTTCATCTCAAACCGCCCTATCATGACATATCAATTAATTGCGGTAAACGACAGGTTAAGCTTGCTCCGGACACGCCTTTTGTGTAAAACAAGCCATCACAAAAATGGTTGACTCATTTATAGCGCTTCTCATATGTTTCAAAATAACCCGCTGCTCGCTCAGCTTAAACAGCAACTTAATGCTAACACTCCACGGGTTGAAGGCATTGTTAAAGCCACCGAAAAAGGTTTTGGCTTTCTTGAAGTAGATAACCAGAAAAGCTACTTCATCCCACCTCCACAAATGAAGAAAGTCATGCATGGAGATCGTGTTTCAGCCACCATCCATACGGACAAAGATCGTGAATTGGCTGAACCAGAAACGTTAATTGAGCCATTTCTGACACGTTTTATTGGTCGTATTCAACAGAAGAATGACCGGCTGATGGTGATTCCCGATCACCCAATGATTAAAGATGTCATTGCATGTAATCCGGTCAAAGGGCTAACTCACCCTTTGACTCAGGGGGACTGGGTAGTTGCAGAAATAACCAGCCATCCGTTGAAAAATGAACGTGGCTTTCATGCGCAAATCAATGAGTACATAACTCATGGGGACGACCATTTAGCGCCGTGGTGGGTGACGTTGTCACGTCATCAGTTGGAACGTACCGCGCCAGAATGGACATCAGAACCCATTAAAGATGAAGGAATTGTTCGCCGCGATTTAACCGAGCTAAATTTCGTTACTATTGATAGTGAATCTACCGAAGATATGGATGATGCGCTGTACGTAGAACAACTGAATAACCAATCGCTTCGGCTCTTCATTGCTATTGCCGATCCAAGCGCTTATGTTACAGCCGGCAGTGAACTGGATAATATTGCTTTAAAACGGGCATTTACCAATTATCTGCCGGGTTTTAATATACCAATGCTTCCTAGAGAACTATCGGATAGCCTTTGTTCTTTACAGCCAAATCAACGTCGTCCGGCACTGGTTTGTCAGGTAACCCTCACTCCTGATGGTTCAATCGGTGATGATATTGAGTTTTTCTGCGCTTGGGTGACATCTAAGGCGAAGCTTGATTATGAAAAGCTCTCAAACTGGATTGAAGGTATCGACGGCTGGAAACCAGAACAACCTGAAATAGCTCAACAAATTGATCTGTTGCATCAGGTTGCATTACGCCGTATATCTTGGCGCACAGAGCACGCTCTGGTATTTAAAGATCGTCCTGACTATCGCTTCATTCTCGGTGAAAATGGTCAGGTATTGGATATCATTACTGAATATCGCCGTATTGCTAATCGTATTGTTGAGGAGTCGATGATTGTGGCCAATATCTGCGCCGCTATCGTACTGAAAACGCAATTAGGTTATGGAATCTTTAACGTGCATGCTGGTTTTGACCCTTCCATGGTCGATCAGGCAATAAATGTTCTGGAGCTCAATGGTGTTGAGTTTAATAAAGAGAAGGTTCTGACGCTTGATGGATTCTGCGAACTGCGCCGTTTTCTGGATAAACAGCCGACATCTTATTTGGATAGCCGTATCCGCAAGTACCAAACTTATGCAGAAATCAGTACAACGCCAGCGCCTCACTACGGATTAGGACTGGAAGCTTATGCCACTTGGACCTCTCCAATCCGTAAATATGGTGATATTATCAATCATCGATTGTTAAAAGCATTGATTCACGGCAACCCATCTACAGCACCAGATGAAAGCGTTATGCAACCATTGGCAGAGCGCCGTCGAGCTAATCGAATTGCTGAACGTGATGTTGGGGATTGGCTATATGCACGATTCTTACAGGATAAAGCAGGTACTGATATTCGCTATCAGGCAGAAATTATGGATATCTCTCGTGGAGGTATGCGAATTAAACTGACTGAAAATGGTGCTGTCGCATTTATTCCAGCGCCATTTATCCACCCAGTACGTGATGAACTGATTTGTAGCACGGAGAGCGGTACCATCCAACTTAATGGTAATGTAGTTTATCGTCAGGGCGATACACTGGAAGTCACTATCGCCGAAGTTCGAATGGAAACTCGCAGTATTATTGCTCGCCCTGCTCCATCATTCGCTTGATCAACTTATTATTCTTATCTTTTGAATGCGCTCTTATTTTCAGGGCGCATTTTTCTTTTATTGCTGATTATCCTTTATTCGCTACATTAAAGAGGTTATAACCTTATCAACTGGTAATATCTCACTCTTCCTTATATAGCCAAACGGGAGCATCATTATGACGATTACTTCGCTGAGCGTACGAATACCTGCTGCGTTAAGAGCAAAATTGAAAGTCCAGGCAGAACACAATAATCACTCAATGAATGCTGAAATTATCAAGCGGCTGGAAGAGAGTTTAACCAGCCAAACAGAACGGATACCGGTGGTAAACAAAAAAAACAATTCGGGTAACGTAGAGCTTCCTGCCGCTGATGTAAATCGTCTCCGAAACGTACTGACGAAAGCCGCAAAAGAACTGAAGAAAAGAACTGATTAAGCAGTAATAGCCCTATTGTTCTGGCTATTTTAAGACAATAAAAAACCCGCTGATGCGGGTTTTGGGGCAAGACAGTTATTGTGTAATAAATTACAGAGAAACAACTTCAGCCGCAGACGGGCCACGTGGGCTGTCTTGAATAGAAAATTCAACATGCTGGCCTTCAGCCAGAGTTTTGAAACCATCATTAACGATAGCAGAGAAATGAACGAACACATCTTTGCTGCCATCAGTTGGAGTGATGAAACCAAAACCTTTACTTTCGTTGAACCACTTAACGTGACCAGTTTTCTTAGACATTACAAAATTCCTATTGATGTTTAACCTGCCAAAAGGCACGAAAGGCCAGACAGTTATGGTTACCTGTGTTAAGCACTAAGAAGAGAACCTGGAAGAAGTTAAGAATAACGAACTTGCCGGGAATACCTGATTCAAAATGACTTATCTGAAGTAGCGCTATTTTACTGACCAAAAACATTACCGCATATCCAATAAATTTAGGCAAGGTGTTTTCAGCAGCACAATAAAAAATTAGATCAAGAGCACATATTTTTGTTTCTCAATGGATATTGAAACGGTTAAGCAAATACCTCATCAAAGTCTTATTCTAATATTAATTAGTAACGTACATAATGAGATATTAATTTCATTAATCTAACTAATCCCGCCAATCTGTAATGCAAAAAAACTTATTAACTGTTAAGATCGTTCGTCTATTTATATGATAAATACATTTGAACAAGAAAAATAACGTGAATTCCCTTCCCTATCTTGTTGGCTACCCTGAACACATCCAACTTCAGGTGGCACAACTCGTTAAGCAAGAAAAATTAGGGGCTTTATTACTAAGCCGCTATCCCATAGCACATATCCACGTCACCGATAAAATGTTATATCAATACGTGATGGAGATAAAAAATCAATACATGAAAAATGCTCAATTAGTTAGCAAAGTTTGTTATGACAATAAAATTCACATTATCAAACATGCGTTGGGTTTACATACTTCAATATCTCGAATTCAGGGGAGTAAATTAAAATCAAAAGCAGAGATAAGAATATCAAGTCTGTTCAAATCAGCACCGGAAGCATTATTACGGATGATCGTGGTGCATGAATTAGCACACTTAAAAGAAAAGCAACACAATAAAGATTTTTATAATCTATGCTGTTATATGGAACCGGACTACCATCAGTTAGAGTTAGACACTCGACTTTATCTCACCTATCAAGATAAATGTGGTGCACTTTATTCTGATGTTAATTCGTAAAAATTACTCATCATCAAAAGACGCAAAAGTTTGCTCTCCTTGATGGCTTTCTCGGATTTCTTTGGCTACCAGAGCAATAGCTTCTCCGCTACTCATCCCCTCAGCCATCAATTGATGGATACGATCTACAGCCTCTTGCTGCTGATCGTGACGAAGTGCAGGTGAACCAATCGTAGTCATATATTTCAATGTTCCCGGTAGGATAAAATAGAATTTTGCAGAATTGCCCAAAAGCATATTGTGAAAGATTATAATAACACAGAATGATACATAGCTGAGAATATCTCCCATTAATCTCAGCCACTCAACCACGAATTTCAGTGATGAAAACTAATGAGCGATACTCTTCAACATTTTATCCAGCGTTTTCAGCTTCAATTACCACCCCCCGCCCATGATACTCATCAGATGCGAAAAGCTGCGGTATTAATTCCAATAATTAATGGCAACACTCCCTCTTTACTACTGACCAAACGCTCAGCCGCTTTGCGTAAACATCCAGGACAGGTCGCCTTTCCCGGTGGTGCAATGGATGATACTGATATATTGCCAGAGACCACCGCGCTCAGAGAAGCTTACGAAGAGGTTGGACTTAATCCAGAATACGTTGAGATTATTGGCCAACTTCCGGCGTTAGACAGCGTCAGCGGTTTTCAGGTAACGCCGATTGTTGGGGTACTCCCCGCTGGATTAATCTTCAATAAAAATCATCATGAAGTAGAGACGTTATTTGAAGTCCCTATGGACTACGCTTTAAATAGTGAAAACTATCATTCCATTGAAATTATTCGTTGTGGAAAACCCTTACGTATCTATTTTCTTCATTACGCCAATAATTTGATTTGGGGCCTGACTGCCACTATTCTTCAACGCTTGTCCATTCAGGTCAAAGGGTTTAATATCCCTTTAAATAACAGATAATTAAAATTATTTTCGCAACGAATTTAATTTTATTTTTCATTGATTAAAAAGAAAACTTTCCATTAACAACATACCTTTCAATACACTATATTTATAGCCGAACACTATGTAAAAAGACTATAATTGCCCTATGAGCCAAGATGAAATTTTATTCTGATAAATTCAAGCAGGTCATTTGACTGATGAATATCCATAATATTTCTACTGTTATTTATACTTTCGGCCAAATAATTAAACAAGTTTACTTACTGAGGAGTTTTGTGTGATTAGCGTTTTTGACATGTTCAAAATTGGTATTGGCCCGTCCAGTTCACATACTGTCGGTCCAATGAAAGCGGGCAAAGAGTTTGTCGATGAGCTTTGTCATAAAGCGTTAATTTCTTCTGTCAGTAAAGTCGTCGTTGATGTTTACGGCTCGCTTTCGCTGACGGGCAAAGGTCACCACACTGATATCGCAATTATTATGGGTTTGGCCGGTAATTTACCCGCTACAGTAGATATTGATTCAATTCCCAGTTTTATTCGTAATGTAGAAACTACAGAGCGTCTTCCCTTGGCTAATGGTCAACAAGACGTTGATTTCCCTCGACAAGGCAGTATGGTATTTCACAGTGATAACTTACCGTTGCACGAAAACGGTATGACCATTACCGCTTTTTCTGGTAATAAAACGATTTATACCAAAACTTATTACTCTATTGGCGGCGGGTTTATTGTTGATGAAGAAAACTTTGGTAAAACATCTGAAAATGAAGTGACGGTGCCTTACCCGTTCAAATTCGCAACTGAGCTGTTGGATTTATGCAAACATCACGGCCTGTCTATCTCTGGTCTAGTGATGCAAAACGAACTGGCCATGCATAGTAAGAAAGAGATCGAAACCTATTTTGCTGCAGTATGGCAGACTATGCGTGATTGTATTGACCGGGGTATGAACACTGAAGGCGTTCTGCCTGGGCCACTCCAAGTACCTCGCCGTGCCGCCCCGTTGCGCAGGATGTTGATCTCTTCCGATAAATTGTCCAATGACCCAATGAATATCATTGATTGGGTCAATATGTTTGCTTTGGCGGTGAATGAAGAGAATGCGGCCGGCGGTCGGGTTGTCACTGCACCAACCAATGGTGCCTGCGGTATTGTACCTGCTGTTCTAGCTTACTATGACCAATTTATTCAACCGGTAAGTCCAGAGGCCTATATTCGCTATTTCATGGCATCAGGCGCTATCGGTACCCTATATAAAATGAATGCTTCGATTTCTGGCGCTGAAGTGGGTTGCCAAGGCGAAGTCGGCGTAGCCTGTTCAATGGCTGCCGCAGGGCTGACCGAATTACTGGGTGGTAGCCCTCAACAGGTTTGTGACGCGGCTGAAATTGGTATGGAACATAATCTAGGTTTAACGTGTGATCCTGTCGCAGGACAAGTTCAAGTGCCTTGTATTGAACGTAACGCTATTGCATCAGTTAAGGCTATTAACGCGGCACGCATGGCATTGCGTCGTACCAGTGAACCTCGTGTATCGCTGGATAAGGTGATTGAAACCATGTATGAGACCGGTAAGGATATGAACTCCAAATACCGTGAAACTTCGCGTGGTGGATTAGCTATCAAGGTTGTTCACTGCGATTAATGTCACTCTAACGCCCTTTTATTCGTTAAGAGGGCGTTTATCTGTGTTCAATGCAGGTCATGCCACTATCATTTGCAATTGCATCAATCACCAACGGTAATGACATTTGGGCGATAGTTAACCATCTGGCTTAACAATTGTGGGAGCGCTAATTTTTGCGATATAAGCGAATGTAGAAATCCGTTTCACAATAAAAGTCTGTATTGTCAGAAAGTTCAGCGATCAATTGCTCTGAGGCCTTCCAAGCAAAGGGGGTCATTTGCAGCAAATTAACCGCCTGTTCACCCGGTAAATTCAATCCATAGCTTAAACGCTGGCTTTCCACTAGGTAGAAACCATCAATGTGTTCTTCGCTATCATCATGGGGTTGAGGCACTTGATAGATCAGTCCTTTGAGCTGTATCAAATGATTAGGTGCGGGAGTAACTGCCACAATCAAACCATCTGACTTAACCACTCTGCTTAGCTCCTGTGCTTTACAAGGCGCATAAATTCGCAATACCGCATCCATCGATTGATTACTGAAAGGTAAAAGATGACTGGATGCGACACAAAACTCCGCAGAGGCGTAACGCTTGGCCGCTGAACGTATTGCACCTTTGGCAATATCCAGACCATACACCGTAATATTTCTACGTAGCTTGAGCTTTTCCGCGAAAAAACCGGTGTAATAGCCTTCACCACAACCAATATCTAACAGTGTCTGAGAGGTTGAATCATCGGGCAATAAATTATCTAACAGTGAGAAAATGGCATCTCTTAGAGGCTGATAATATCCCGCGTCCAGAAACTGGCGGCGGGCTTGCATCATCATTTGGTTATCGCCCGGATTTTTAGATTTTTTATGCTGAACGGGCATCAGGTTCACATACCCTTCTTTTGCCCGATCAAACTGGTGGTGATTACTGCACAGCCATATCTGATTGTCCAATTGCAACGGTTGGTGACAAAGTGGACATTGATATTGCATAGCGGAATCCTGACGAAATAATGGATATCGGAATCACCGATATATCAGTAAATAAAATTTTTATGAAGGAAGTATAACATTAAAGCAGCAAGGTTTGAGATGCGTGTTAATTGTGATTTAACACGTTAATAATGCAGAAACTTTAATTAATCTCTTCCTCCATCTCATTATCAATTAACGAGTTAAAATGCGATTACATCCGTTGCTAACAGACCGCGGGAAGTTTTATAAGTAGAAAACTCTACGTTTTGCCCTTCGGTCAATGACTTAATTGATGTCGCAATTGATTTACGATCTACATACAGTTCACTACTACCATCAAGTGGGGTAATTAAACCGATACCTTGGTTTTTATCAAACCATTTTACGAGTCCCATTCTTAGGGTCATAATTTTTACCTCTTAATTTGCTCAGTTATTTTATTTCCTTCTACAGTAAGTTTTTACAACATCTGTACCTGGAATATCAGGTTCAAGTAAATTTTCTGTTCCAAAACCACAAAAAAACCCGCATCAGCGATGCGGGTTCCTTGTCACTGAAGTTAAGAAAGCCAGAGACTTATCTTATCTTCCTTAACGTTTGCTGCTAATTACAGAGCAACAACGTTTGCAGCTGCTGGACCGCGTGGGCTGTCTTGAATGGTATATTCAACTTTCTGGCCTTCGGCCAAAGTTTTAAAACCTTCACTAGCGATAGCAGAGAAGTGAACGAATACGTCTTTACCACCGTCATCTTGCTCAATAAAACCAAAACCTTTACTTTCATTGAACCATTTAACTTTGCCAGTTTTCTTGGACATCTTTACTTACCTTTAAATTAGTTAACCTGCCATACATCATAGGGTATAGGCATTATGGCCAGATTTTCAGAGTCATTACTTATGGAGGCACTAAGAAGATGTTCGTCTAATAAGCGAAATCAAAAGATAACGGCTTTAAGAAGGAACTGCTTTACTCTAATGTCGTACATAAATAGGTCTGTAACACAGGCCGGTTCACATTTACTCATAATGAATCACATAACGCAAGCGATTTCTCACTCTTTTAGGTAAAACAACGCGATTGGCTGTTTTTTACCCTTGTAAATTGATTAATAAAGAGATATTTCACCGGCTGGCCGCGTCTTAAATCGACGGTGTAGCCACATATACAACTCAGGTGCTTTCAATATTTCCTTCTCAACCACTTTATTCATAAATTTTGCTGCTTCCGTAGAGTTATCCATCGGGAAGCCGGTAGGCGGCTCAGTTACCATCACGGTATAACCGCTACCATCTATGTGACGTTTTGGCGTAAACGGCAATATTACCGGATTAGCCTGACGCATTAATATACTGGTTCCAATGGTCGTTGCCGCTTGAGGAACTGCAAAGAATGGCGCAAATACGCTGTTACGGGGGCCATAATCATGATCCGGCGCATACCAAAGGATCTCCCCTTTGCGCAGTTCACGAATCATGCCTTTGATATCATGACGGTCAATAAAATACTTATTTGAGCGACTGCGGCCTTTGCACTGAACCCAATCCATTAATTTATTATTGTGTGGCCGGTAAACACCAACACCAGGATTATACATGCCGTATATACGCCCCCCCAACTCGAGGGTTAGAAAATGGACGCCAACCAACAGCACCCCTTTTCCATCAGATCGAATACGTGACATAATCTCCATATTATCAACTTTGCACCATTTCTTGATCCGGTTATCAGACCAAAACCAGGCCATTCCTGTTTCCAGTAGCCCCATTCCTAACGATTCAAAGTTCTCAACCAGCAGTTTATCTCTGTCTTCTAAACTCAGGTTTGGAAAACAAAGCTCCAGATTTCGCTGAGCGATATATTTGCGGCGCTTTAAAAAGCGCATTGATAAATGACCTGTTCGAGTACCAATAAAATGAATCACAGGATAGGGTAACTGCACTAATAAGTAGAGCAAAATGATACCAAACCAAGTTAACCAATACTTTGGCATCAGAAAGGAGTAATGAAATTCAGGTTGTTTAAATTTCGACATTCAGGTTCTGCTTTCTCTTGCTGCAACGCAGCACTAATGGACAAAATTAGCCTTTGTTCAAATAGATATTAATATGCTAATACAGATAGCAAATTAACGTGTAATTGAGACAATGCTGTGCATACCATTTGACAATGGGTTAATAAACAAGTTCTTACCTACCCATTGTTTACATAACATAATGTTTTCAATCAAAAAGAGCGCTGGACTATTTATTGTTGGTTTTTTCTATTATAGCGATTTTTTTTGCATAACGTTGAGCTAAAAATACATATACCGTCAGTTGAATTTTGTGAAAAATCATCATCCCAACGGATGCCGCGGAAAAAAGTACATTAGCCATCGGAATACCCTTAGCCGGACTCTTTTTAGACCCAAAAAAAACAATGGATATTTCATCTTGAATGTAAAAACCCAACCACGACATGGAAAACAACCTTTAGAAACCGCCCCTATCAATTGAATTGCGTAATCTATTCCGTTTTAGCAAAAATGCAAATTTTAGCATTACGCAAACGATACCTTCACTTCATAGTCAGCAGAACCATTAAAAATAAAATGATGATTCTTGCCCTTTTCCACGTTGATTTATGACATAATTTGGCCTTCGCTTACTCCCGCCCGCTGGGTATGTTGATTTTAATACATAGGATCATGTAGAGAATGGCATCTTCACCATCACTTAAGCCAATTCAAGAAATTGCACAACGTTATGGTATCACCTCTGAATACCTTATCCCTTACGGCGCCAGCATGGCCAAAGTTGACCTGTCATTAATCAATCCTCAGGCTTCCAAAGGTAAATTAATTTTAGTTTCCAGCATCACGCCGACGCCATTAGGTGAAGGTAAAACCGTGACCACTATTGGTTTAAGTCAAGGTTTTAATTTTATCGGCAAACCTTGTATCGCCTGTATTCGCCAGCCAAGTCTTGGCCCGGTGTTCGGTGTGAAAGGCGGTGCTGCTGGCGGGGGAAAAGCTCAGGTGTTACCAATGGAGAAGCTAAACCTCCATCTTACTGGTGATATCCATGCCATAACCGCAGCGCATAATCTGGCGGCAGCGGCATTAGATGCTCGTTTGTATCATGAACATCGTTTGGGGGATCAGTTTGCCGAGCAAACGGGCCTGCCCGCGTTACATATTGATATCAATCATATTCTTTGGAAGCGTGTGGTTGACCACAACGACCGTGCTTTACGTCATATTACTGTCGGTGTAGGCGGTGGTGCTAACGGGGTTGAGCGAGCCGATGGTTATGATATTACCGCCGCTTCCGAATTGATGGCAATTCTTGCACTGTCAGAAGATCTGAAAGATATGCGTCAGCGTATTGGTCGCGTTATTCTGGCTCTCGATATTCATGGCAAACCCATTACTGCAGAGCGTCTGGAAGTGGCTGGCGCTATGACGGTATTAATGAAAGATGCCATTCAACCGACGCTAATGCAAACCAGTGAAAATACACCGGTGCTGATCCATGCGGGGCCTTTCGCCAATATTGCCCACGGTAACTCTTCAGTTATCGCCGATCGCATTGGCTTACAGCAGGCAGACTATGTTGTAACCGAAGCGGGGTTTGGTTCCGATATGGGAATGGAGAAATTCTTCAATATCAAATATCGCCAGTCGGGTATCAAACCATCCTGTGTGGTATTGGTGGCAACATTGCGTAGCCTGAAAGCTAATAGCGGTAAGTTTAATATTAAACCGGGCCAACCCCTGCCAGCCGAAATTGCTGAAAGTAATGTTGAACTATTGGCGCTAGGTTGCCAAAACTTAGGCTGGCATATTGCTAACGCCAAACGTTATGGTTTACCAGTGGTAATTGCCATTAACCGATTCCCAACCGACTCAGGCGAAGAACTGGAATATTTGCGCCAATACGCCCTCTCTTGTGGTGCAGAAGGGGTAGAAATCAGCGATGCCTTTGCTGCGGGCGGTGCAGGAACAGCAAAACTGGCTGAACTGGTCTCTGATGTTTGTGAAAAACAGCAAGAAGTCACCTTACTCTATCCTGATAACATCAGTCTGTTGGAAAAAGTACAGATTCTGATTAATACTTACGGCGCAAAACAGGCCGTGTTGACCGCTCAAGCCGCTGACCAGTTAGCGCAACTGGAAAAAGCAGGATTTGGTCATCTTCCGCTATGTATAGCGAAAACGCCGCTGTCAATCAGCGCCGATCCAGCGTTAAAAAATGTGCCAAAAGACTTTACTGTCACAATCTCTTCTTTCCGGGTTTCTGCCGGTGCTGGATTTATCCGTGCTTATGCAGGAAATATTATGACTATGCCGGGTTTAGGTACGCTACCGGCCTATCGCAATATTGATATCGACCAATCAGGGGAGATTATTGGCCTAAGCTAATGCTGTTTATTTACCTCTACCGAGGTAAATACCAATAACCCTACACTTGCAGTGTTGTGATTAAGCCGCCAATTATTGATAATATGGCGGCTTCACTCTTTTTTAGGCAGTTTAATGAGCGATTATTTGCTACTTTTTGTTGGTACTGTTTTTGTCAATAACTTTGTGTTGGTCAAGTTTTTAGGCTTATGCCCTTTTATGGGCGTTTCGAAAAAGCTGGAAACGGCCATCGGAATGGGATTAGCAACAACATTTGTGCTGACTCTTGCCTCCATCTGTGCATGGTTGGTTGAAAATTATATTTTAGAACCGTTAGGGTTGTCTTATTTACGCACCCTAGCGTTCATTTTTGTTATCGCTGTTGTGGTTCAGTTCACAGAGTTAGTTGTGCGTAAAACCAGCCCGGTACTTTACCGTCTACTGGGCATATTTTTACCGCTGATTACCACTAACTGTGCGGTGTTAGGTGTCGCATTACTTAACGTTAACCAGTCACACAACTTTATACAGTCCACCGTGTATGGCTTTAGCGCCGCCGTGGGTTTTTCATTTGTGATGGTTCTTTTTGCCGCTATTCGTGAACGTCTGGCCGTTGCTGATGTACCCGCCCCTTTTAAAGGTTCATCCATTGCGTTGATTACAGCCGGATTAATGTCACTGGCCTTTATGGGTTTCACCGGGTTGGTAAGATTTTAATGTTTTCTTTATGGTCCAGTATTATTGCACTCACACTACTGGCGTTGGTGTGTGGTGCTATTTTGGGGTTTGCTGCTCGCCGTTTTCAGGTGGATGCCGATCCGATCGTCGATAAAGTTGAAGCACTACTGCCGCAAAGTCAGTGTGGTCAATGCGGCTATCCCGGATGTCGCCCCTACGCGGAAGCCGTGGCAAATAATGGCGAAAATATTAATCAATGCGCCCCTGGTGGTGAAGCGGTGATGCTAAAGTTGGCGGATACGCTGGGGATTGAACCTCAACCGCTGGATCAGTCCACAATGGAGAGCAATCCAGTACGTAAAGTCGCATTTATTGATGAAAATAACTGTATCGGTTGCACCAAATGTATTCAGGCTTGTCCTGTGGATGCCATTGTAGGCTCTACCAGGGCTATGCATACTGTCGTCATTGACCTTTGTACCGGATGCGATCTCTGTGTTGCCCCTTGCCCTACAGACTGCATTGAAATGCGTCCAGTGGAACAGACCACGTCAACCTGGAAATGGAACCTGCAAGCCATACCCGTTAAAGTGATAGAGATTAATTCACATGTTTGATCTATTTGCTAAGTTCAGAAAAACCAAAGTCTGGGATTTTGACGGCGGCATTCATCCTCCAGAGATGAAAGATCAAACGCGCCTTATTCCTATTAGGCGCCCTGTATTACCGGATTATTTGCAAATACCTCTGCAACAGCACCTTGGCCCTGAGGGTGAATTGCTGGTAAAAGAAGGTGATTATGTATTTAAAGGTCAAAAGCTAACCACCGGTAAAAACCGCGCTTTGCCGGTACATGCCTCTACATCCGGTACGGTGATGGATATTGGTTATTATCCAAGTACTCATCCCTCAGCGATTCCTGAACGCTGTATCCGTTTGAAACCAGACGGTCTTGAACAATGGGCTGAATTGCATGCACTGGACGATTACCTGTCTTATACACCGGAACAATTAATTGCCCACATTCATCATTCCGGTATTGCTGGTTTAGGTGGTGCCGTATTCCCGACCGCCAGCAAAATTAATGGGGCTTTAAACCGGGTTAATACCCTGATTATTAACGGTGCTGAGTGCGAACCTTACATTACCGCTGATGATAGACTGATGCAGGAATATGCCGATGAGTTGATGACTGGCTGCGAAATACTGCGTCATATACTGAAACCTGAACGTATTCTGATTGGTATTGAAGATAATAAACCCGAGGCCATTCAGCAGGTAAATCAGGCGTTACAGCGTAACGGATCTGCGGATATTTCCCTGCGCGTTATTCCAACCAAATACCCTTCCGGTGGCGCTAAGCAGCTAACAAAAATTCTTACTGGACTTGAAGTGCCTCACGGTGGACGTTCATCCGATATCGGTGTATTGATGCAAAACGTTGGCACGGTATACGCCATTAAACGTGCTGTCATTAATGGCGAACCGTTGATTGAGCGCGTTGTTACCTTAACCGGCGAAGCGCTTCAAAATAAAGGAAACGTCTGGGTACTGTTGGGCACTCCGGTGTCTGATCTTCTGAAACAGATGCAATATCAGCCTCAAACCCAACCTATGGTGATTATGGGGGGGCCATTGATGGGCTTTGCATTACCGGATATGCGAGTACCGGTAACCAAAATGAGCAACTGCATTATTGCACCATCCATTGATGAAATTGAACCACCACCACAAGAACAGGCCTGTATTCGCTGTACCCAGTGTGTCGATGCCTGCCCAGCCGGATTATTACCTCAGCAGCTTTACTGGTTCAGTCGGGGCAAGGAACATGAAAAGGCTCGTAACTACAATCTGTTCGATTGTATTGAATGCGGTGCCTGTGCTTACGTTTGCCCCAGCAATATTCCTTTGGTGCAGTATTACCGTCAGGAAAAAGCAGAAATCCGCGAACAGGATCAGTTAGCTGAACTGGCCCGTACCGCTAAAATTCGTTTTGAAGCCAAACAAGCACGCCTTGAAAAAGAAAAGTTAGCACGTCAACAACGCCACAAACAGGCCGAAACCCGATTGGATAATAAAGACAACTCTATTATTCAGGCCGCTCAGGAACGAGTAAATCAACAAAAATTAACTGATGCTACGAATAGCTCAACGGTACCTGTGATTAAATCTGTTGATGGCAAATTGCTACCGGATAACAGTGCTGTGATTGCACTCAGACAGGCCAGAAAAGCACAACGTCAGGCCAGCCAAATCACAGAACTACCTGAAAAGCTGATTAACAACGACGTTGATGCTGAGCAAGATTCACGTAAAGCCGCACTGGCCGCCGCGATTGCCCGTGCTAAAGCCAAAAAAGAGCGAAACCAACAGCCAGATGAGATAAAAACTGCTGAACAAGACCTTTCCGAGGCAGACGAGCGTAAAAATGCGGTCGCCGAGGCCATTGCTCGAGTTAAGGCGCGTAAAACCCAACAGCACGGTGATTCTGAGCCTCTATCAGCATCAGTAAACGAAAAAGAAACGACGCCTACTCAACAACCAACGATTTCAGACGATCGTAAAGCCGCCGTTGCTGAAGCTATCGCCCGTGCTAAAGCACGTAAAGAGCAACGCCAGGGAACACAGCAACAATCTGAGTTTTGTGAGCAACAGCATGACGCTATTGCGAGTCAATCAGTAATAGAAGTCGATAAACGCAAAGTTGCTGTTGCAGAAGCGATCGCCCGAGTGAAAGCCATTAAAGCACAACAGGCTGCACTTCAGTTAACCATTACAGGTGAAGAATAGATGTCATTTCGTATAACCAGTTCACCCTTTTCACACAGTCAACAATCGACACAGCGATTAATGTTGTTAGTGGTGCTTGCCTGTATACCGGGAATTGCTGCTCAATGGTATTTTTTTGGCTACGGTAATTTAATTCAAGTCATGTTGGCCACATTGGTTGCATTATCCGCCGAAGCCGTTGTATTAAAATTGCGACATCAACTCATTGCTCCCCGGCTAAGCGATAATTCCGCCCTGTTAACCGCCATATTGTTAGGGATCAGCATTCCACCGTTAGCACCCTGGTGGATCATCGTTATCGGTACTTTTGCTGCTATTATCATTGCGAAACAACTGTATGGCGGTTTGGGACAGAATCCGTTCAATCCGGCAATGGTAGGCTACGTTATTCTGCTGATCTCCTTTCCGGTGCAAATGAGCAGTTGGCTACCCCCTGCACCGCTTCAGGCAACGCATATAGGTTTGATGGATACGCTGAGCATCATTTTTAGCGGGCATAGCTCTCAAGGTGATGATGTTTTCAAGCTGATGTTAGGTATCGATGGTGTCAGTCAAGCCACGCCATTGGATACGTTAAAAACGGGACTCCGCGGTGGTCACAGTATTACCGAAGTATTAAGCCAGCCGATTTATAACAGCTTGGGCGGTATTG
Organism: Limnobaculum parvum; assembly: GCF_003096015.2. Taxonomy (NCBI): domain Bacteria; kingdom Pseudomonadati; phylum Pseudomonadota; class Gammaproteobacteria; order Enterobacterales; family Budviciaceae; genus Limnobaculum; species Limnobaculum parvum. The sequence continues at coordinate 1,876,929 of NZ_CP029185.2, forward strand.
GTTGGCAATGGGTGAATGCCGGATTCCTGATTGGTGGGTTGTTCCTGCTTGGGAAAAAAGTGATTCAATGGCATCTCCCTATCAGTTTTCTGCTGACGCTGGCAATAGTCTCTACGCTTGGCTGGCTGCTGGATCCTTCACATAACGCCGCACCGTGGTTTCATCTGCTTTCTGGTGCCAGCATGTTATGTGCCTTCTTTATTATTACCGATCCGGTAACCGCCTCAACCACGGTAAAAGGCCGGCTAATTTTCGGTGTGTTAGTTGGCGTACTGGTTTGGCTAATTCGTAGCTATGGCGGCTATCCTGATGGTGTGGCTTTTGCCATTTTACTGGCAAACATCACCGTACCATTGATTGACCACTATACCCAACCCCGTGCCTATGGACATCGCTAAGGAGCCCCTATGCTGAGTACCATGAGACGACACGGCCTGACGTTAGCCCTTTATGCCGCACTGGCAACCGGTATTACCTCAGGCGTTTATCTGCTGACCAAATCCACTATCGAGAAACAGGCAATTCAACAGCAAAAAGCGCTGTTTGATCAAGTTATTCCCCCTACCGTTTATGATAATGCATTACAGGCTGAATGTTACGTTGTCACAGATAAATCTTTAGGCACTGATAACGCTCATCGCCTATTTATCGCTCGTAAAGGTTACACACCGGTAGCTGCGGTGATAGAAACCACGGCCCCTGATGGCTATTCTGGTGCGATTCAATTGATGGTTGCCGCTGATTTTAACGGCAATGTATTGGGCGTTCGAACTCTTGAGCACCATGAAACACCCGGGTTGGGCGATAAAATAGAGTTGCGAATCTCCGACTGGATTACTCATTTTGCGGGAAAACAGGTAAATGGAGAACAGGATAAACAATGGCTGGTACGTAAAGATGGAGGTATGTTTGACCAATTCACCGGAGCCACCATTACTCCCAGAGCGGTGGTAAAAGCGGTAAAACAGACGACGCTTTATATACAGCAACATCACCCGCAATTTGAAACATTACCCCATTGTGAGGCAGAGTAAATGAGCGAAATAAAGACGCTGCTTAATCAGGGTTTATGGAAAAATAACTCTGCGCTGGTTCAGCTATTAGGACTTTGCCCTCTGCTGGCGGTTTCCTCGACGGCAACCAATGCACTTGGCCTCGGTCTTGCAACTACACTGGTTCTGGTTTGTACCAACGTGGCAGTATCAGCATTGCGTCGCTGGGTTCCACAAGAGATCCGTATTCCTATTTACGTCATGATCATTGCCTGCGTGGTGACCGTTGTTCAATTATTGATTAATGCCTATGCCTATGGCTTATATCAATCATTAGGCATCTTCATTCCACTGATTACCACCAACTGTATTGTTATTGGTCGTGCAGAAGCTTATGCAGCACAAAATCCAGTATCATTATCCGCTCTGGATGGTTTTGCCATGGGCTTTGGCGCGACCATTGTGCTGTTTATTTTGGGCAGCATGCGAGAGATTCTGGGGAATGGCACCCTGTTTGATGGCGCCGATTCTTTGTTAGGTTCTTGGGCTAAAGTGCTGCGTATTGAAGTATTGCATTTAGATAATGCATTTCTGTTGGCAATATTACCTCCCGGCGCTTTTTTAGGGCTTGGTTTTTTACTGGCATTGAAATATGTTATTGATGAAAAGGTTAAAGCCTATAAACAAAAATCCACAGAGGTAAAAATTTCCACTCTGTCAGGTGAAAACGTTAAATAATCAAGTAAGGATACCCGGTTTGAATCAGGCAAAACGCATAGAAATCTTGACTCGGCTGCGTGATAACAACCCAACGCCTACAACAGAACTGGCTTTCTCCAGCCCATTTGAACTATTGATTTCCGTTTTACTTTCAGCACAGGCAACGGATGTCAGCGTAAATAAAGCAACCGCCAAACTTTATCCGATCGCCAATACGCCCGAAACTATTCTGGCGTTAGGTGTCGATGGTGTTAAAGAATACATCAAGACCATTGGCCTGTTTAACAGCAAGGCAGAAAATGTCATTAAAACCTGCCGTATTCTGATTGAAAAGCATCACAGCCAAGTACCGGAAGATCGTACGGCGCTTGAGGCATTACCCGGTGTCGGTCGTAAAACCGCCAATGTGGTTTTAAACACGGCCTTTGGTTGGCCAACGATTGCTGTCGATACCCATATTTTCCGCGTATGTAACCGTACCTGTTTTGCCCCTGGTAAAACCGTTGAACTGGTAGAAGAAAAGTTACTTAAGGTCGTTCCCGCTGAATTTAAAGTTGATTGTCATCACTGGTTAATTCTGCACGGTCGCTATACTTGTATAGCCCGTAAGCCACGTTGTAGTTCCTGTCTAATTGAAGATCTGTGTGAGTTTAAAGAAAAAACTGAATAGAACGTTCCACAGAGAATGGCAACGCTTCTTTTGGGTTCATCAGTGATGATGGCTGTTTAATTGGTTGAACCACTGCTTTACAGGTTCTTTATGCTGATGTTTAGTTACTATTTAATAACATATATCAAACATCTTTCAGGAAGGATACAATACGACTCCTAAACGTTTCATACTGTTAGTTTCATACTGTTAGTTTCATACTGTTAGTCTCATACCTTTAACCACAGCGGAGAGTCTTAATGAAATTATATTATAAGCCAGGTGCCTGTTCGTTATCCCCCCACATCATTCTGAATGAAAGCGGCCTAAATTACTCATTAGAGAAAGTAGACTTAGCCACCAAGAAAACCGAGCATGGTGCAGATTTTCTGGCCGTTAACCCAAAAGGGCAAGTTCCTACTCTGGAATTAAATGATGGCAGTATTTTGACTGAAGGTGTGGCAATTGTTCAGTATCTAGCACATAAAGTCCCTGGTAAACATCTGATGCCAGGCGTAGGGACGCCTGAATATTATCACGCTATCGAATGGCTGAATTTTATTTCAACTGAACTGCATAAAGGCTACAGTCCGCTATTCAACTCACAGACGCCTGAAGAATATAAGAAAATTGCTAAAGATAAATTACTTAAGCAATTTACCTATGTTGATAGCGTGCTGGAAAAACAGGACTATGTTTTAGGCGCATCATTCAACGTAGCAGATGCCTATCTGTTTACGGTGACTCGTTGGGCTGATGCGGTAAAACTGGATCTGAGTGGATTAAAATCGCTATCTGCTTATATGGCGCGGATGGCCGCCAGACCAGCGACAGTCGCCGCACTTAAAGCCGAAGGTTAGTCTTCTGGCTAAGCGATAAAAAACGGGCCATATGGCCCGTTTCTCATTGATAAACATGACAATATATCGGTGTAGTATTAGAGCTTAATCGCTTTAAAATGATGCTCTGGCTTAACCATTTTGTCCTGCGCAGCGACCAATTGCAGCTCATACTCCCCACGGCGTTGCGTTTCCAGCATGACTTCATAAACGGCCGCGGTTACGTGTTCCAATGCATCTGCTAACGATTTTTCCAATAATAAGTTGACCAATAACAGACCGCTGGTGAGATCACCAACACCAACCGGTTGACGAGGCCCAAAATCGACCAGCGGGCGGCTAATGTGCCATGCTTCACTGGGTGTTACCAACGCCATTTCAAAAGCATCAGCCCGGTAGCCAGCACGGCTTAAGTGTTTAACCAAAATCAGCTCGGGGCCTTGTCTACACAACTCACGCGCTGCGCTGATAACTTCATCAACAGAGGTAATGGTTTTGCCGCTTAATATTTCCAGTTCCAGCAAGTTTGGCGCCATCATATCGCTCAGTGGCAATGCATCCCGACAAAAAAATTCTGAAACACCCGGAGCAACAATACAGCCCTTCTCTGGATGCCCCATCACAGGATCGCAGAAATATCGCGCTTTAGGGTTTGCCGCTTTAACGGATGCCACTGCATCTAAAATACTCTTTCCCTGTTCTGGCGAACCAATATAACCGCTCAAAACGACATCACAACGCACCAACTGATTAATTTCACTGATACCACGAACAATATCCGTTAAGTGGCTGGCTGGCATTACACACCCTTCCCATTGACGGTACTGGGTATGGTTAGAAAACTGTACCGTATTTAGCGGCCATACGTTCACACCCATTCTGCGCATTGGAAATTCAGCCGCGCTATTCCCTGCATGACCATATACCACGTGGGACTGAATGGATAAGATGTTTTTCATGATGGTATATCCCTAATATAGAAAGGTATTGGCAATATTGTGTTAGATATCAGACTATGATTATTACGCTCAATACAATAAATTCGGCCGCTTAGCGGCCGAATTTATAGAACAATAGATTTCCAGCTTATTTCCAAATCAGCAGGCAATAATGTTTTTTACCACGACGTAATAATGTATAGCGATTAAACAAACGATCGCTGTCTGTAAAAACGTATTCCGGACTGGATTGTTTTTCACCATTGATGGTGACGGCATTTGAGCTAATCATGGTTCTTGCCTGACCCCGTGATGGCACCAACTCTGCACCTACCAGCGCCTGTTGTAAATCTGCACCGCTTTCCAGTTCCACTGCTGGCATACCATCCTGCGCCAGTTGAGCAAAATCTTCTTCGGTAATTTCCGCCAACTCACCCGAAAACAGGCTTTGAGTGATACGTTTCGCTGCATTTAGCCCTTTATCACCATGAACTAAATGGGTCACTTTCTCCGCCAACACATATTGAGCACGAGGTGCAACGCCGCTGTTCTTATCTTCCTCTTCCAGCGCATTAATCTCTTCAATACTCATAAAGGTGAAGAATTTTAGGAAGCGATACACATCAGCATCCGCGGTATTAATCCAGAACTGATAAAATTTATAAGGGCTGGTTTTCTTTGGATCGAGCCAAATCGCACCGCCTTCGGTTTTACCAAACTTAGTACCATCAGATTTAGTGATCAACGGTACGGTAAAGCCGTAGACTTGTTTTTGATGCAGTCGACGGGTTAAGTCGATGCCTGATGTAATGTTACCCCACTGGTCGGAGCCACCAATTTGCAGCTCAACGCCATGCTCTTTATTCAGGCAAGCAAAATCATAGGCCTGCAACAGGTTATAAGAGAACTCAGTAAAAGAGATGCCGCTGTCATCACGATTCAGTCGTTGTTTAACCGCTTCTTTATTAATCATTGCGTTAACAGAGAAGTGCTTACCGATATCCCGCAAAAAAGTCAGCACTTTCATGCCACCAAACCAATCATAGTTGTTGGCCATCTTGGCGCTGTTATTACCACTATCGAAGTCTAGGAACGGTGAAACCTGCTGGCGAATTTTATCAACCCAATCAGCAACAGTCTCTTCGGTATTCAGTTTACGTTCATCCGCTTTAAAGCTAGGGTCACCAATCAGACCGGTAGCACCACCCACTAATGCAACGGGCTGATGCCCGGCCAACTGAAAACGTTTTAAACACAATAACGGAACCAAATGGCCCAAATGCAAGCTATCAGCGGTAGGATCGAAACCACAATACAGTGCGATAGGCCCTTGCGCCAATCGTTCTGCCAGTGCTTTTTCATCCGTAAGCTGGGCTACTAGCCCCCGCTCCTGCAATTGTTTAATCAGGTTATTCGCCATCGATACATAACTCCGTTGTTATAAGTTGCGATATTTATTACCGCTGAATAAATTAGTTTTAATGAGCTGGATAGCATAAACGCCGATTAGTGCAATGACCAGTATTTAAGGTGCCAGCCGATCAATATTCCAGTGATTTTCTGTTCGTTGATAAATAAATCTATCATGTAACCGATTTACACCGCCTTGCCAAAACTCTATTTCCTCAATACTGATGCGAAACCCACCCCAAAAGCTAGGCAATGGAACGTCACCCTGAAGAAATTTCTGTTTTAGTTCCAGAAATTTACTTTCCAGCACACCGCGAGTTGAGATTCGGGACGATTGTTGAGAAACCCAGGCTGCAATCTGACTGTCTTTAGGGCGAGAGTGAAAATATTTCAATACTTCCATTGATGAAAGTCGCTCTGCCTTACCGGAAACCATGACCTGTCTGTCAAAAAAATGCCAAGGAAACAGCAAATTGACCTGATTATTTTGCGCAATTTGCTGCGCTTTACGGCTGCCCAAATTGGTATAAAAGACGAAACCTTTTTCATCATAATGCTTTAGTAACACAATACGCTGAGAAGGCCGACCTTGAGAATCAACGGTAGCAACACACATCGCAGTAGGATCGGGGACTTGAGCTTCACAAGCCTGTTTTAACCATCGTTCAAACAAAACCAGAGGGTCTTCAGGGAGGTCTTTGCGGCGCAAACCACCCTGAGTGTATTCACGCCGTAGGTCAGCAATATTATCGCTTAATTGAGTTGGCATAATCAGAAAACCTATTGGTATCTTATTTTGCCTTATCTTGCACTCACTATTGCCGGATTTCAAACCTTGTAAAAAGAAAACCAGCAAAAAAGAATCGATTACTGCACCAGTTTACAGTCGTTAATAATGATATCGTCGCCTTTCAGTACCATCGCCGTATCGCCTTTAGACCAGAATGAATAGTTACCATTGCTGTATTTCGCACCGGACGCAGATACCACCTGATGAAGTTGCTGAGGTTCTCCGGCAATAATCACATTAACCGACTGTTTTTCATTATTTAGTATTACTGATAGCGATTGACCTTCACATTGATAGTTAAGCTCCGTACCTTCAACTCGCTGCTCGGTTGTGACTGTACAGCCGGTTAGTGCCATAACGAATAATCCTGCTAATAATGTTTTCATCAGATCTCCCATAATTAATGATAAAAAAAACACAATATAAATAGATTAAAATACCTAAGTTTAGACTAGGGTGTATAGATAGCCCCTAACACCGTTGCTTTGGATGCTCCAGTAACCGCTGGCAAATTCCCCGGTAATCCTGATAAGGTGCGAGCGGCTAACCACGCAAAAGCGATGGCTTCCATATCATCTCCGCTTATGCCGTAATTATCTGTGGTGTCGACCACGGTTCCGGGAAGTGTTTCTGCCATACGGGCCATTAGATATGGGTTACGCGCCCCACCGCCACATACCAGTAATCGATCACAACCGCCTGAAGCATTTACCTGATCGACAATAGTTCTTACCGTTAATTCAGCCAGAGTAATTTGTACATCTTGGGGCTTGAGATGAGGGAATGTTGCTAAATGGCGCTGTAACCACTGAATATTGAAGTATTCTCTCCCAGTACTTTTAGGGGCTGGCAGCGTAAAATAAGCATCCGATATCATTTGTTGTAATAAAGACTCATTAATCTGTCCCTGACGTGCCCATAGGGCATCTTTGTCATAGGGTAATCCCTGCTGCTGTTGAATCCAGGCATCCATCAACATATTCCCCGGGCCAGAGTCAAAACCCGTGACATCATCACCCGGAATCAATAATGATAAATTAGCAATGCCGCCAATATTCACTATAATTCGCCGTTCGTCATCTACCATCAGTAATGCCCGATGAAAAGCGGGCACCAATGGGGCTCCTTGCCCACCAAACGCCATATCTTTACGGCGAAAATCGCCAACGGTCACAATACCGGTACTAGCAGCAATACGGTTGTTATCGCCAAGTTGCATAGTAAAGGGATAATCGCCATCCGGCTGATGCCAGACGGTTTGCCCGTGACATCCAATAGCAGTGATACTTTCTGGTTCAATATGGTGAGTATTCAGTAAACCCTGAATGGCTTCGGCAAACAAAATACCTAAACGAAGATCTAATTGACCAATTTGAGATAACGTAGTTTTTTGTCCCTGACATACCGATAAAACATCCGCTTTGAGAGAAGCAGGCATTGGATGTGAATAACTGGCAATTTGCGTAACGGTAGTGTTGTCAATGTTAACTAATGCCACATCGACACCGTCTAGACTAGTGCCCGACATAACACCAATATAATGGCCTGCTTTCATGATTAATACCTTCTCAGCAATTGTGATGAATAAATCAAAATGACCAGAGCGGGTATTAGAACAAAAAAAACAGTAATTGCCAGAAATTAATCGAGGCAAGGTGTAGGCATATTTTTATACGGAGATCGGGTGCACACCCCCGCTAGAGGGTGCTTAACCATGAGATATCTTAGGTTAGCCAGAAAAACTATTTTCCAGATAAATCAGCAATGTTTTGCTCAAATTTCCTGATCAGATTGACAAACGTGGCTAACTCTTCGTCCTTAACATCATGCAGGATACCTTCTCTAACTCTATCAATAACCTCTTTCACCTGACTCAGAATGGGTTTCACTTCTTCAGTCAGATTAATTTGTTTCGCTCTGCGATCGTTTGGGCAAGGATCTCTTCTGACATATCCCATGCCCTCTAATTGGTCTAAAGTACGAACTAATGATGGTTGCTCTATTCCAATTGCTTTCGCTAATTGTATTTGTGATTGATTTGGAGGTAAGCCATTTAAATAGTGAAGCGTAACCCAATGCGTTTGAGTTAAGCCAATTGGTTTAAGTTGGAGATCGATAGCGCTCCGCCAACTACGTACTAAACGTGCAATATCTGCACCTAATGTGTATTCAATTTTTGAATTCATGAGTTAATCCGATGGCAGTATAATGAATGATATTCTTACGAAGCTAATTATTACTTTTTTTACCACTCAATTGCCAATAATTAAAGCATTAATCTGCAATTAATTTCAATTAAGATGATTGATATAGCCGGTAACATATATTTTTATCATTTAAAATTAGTATGTTAATGAATTTCACCCATTAATCAAAATAAGACATTCTGAGAATAGGTATATTGATAAATTCAACATCAATTATTATATTTATGTTGAATAATTACGAATTGAAATTAACACCAAGAAACATTCACGTTAATAGATGATAAATTAAATTAATTAAGGTATAATGCGTGTTACAAATTAATAACACCACCGTTAAGTGGTTCTGAATGATCGTTATAATTATCTCCGCCAGCAGAAAATGCAGCAACCGATTTACCCTCTTTCATTCCAGGTTCTCAACTTCCTTTTCATGGGTATGAAATCCATGAACGCCTGTGGGAAGGGACTTCAAGTGAGGGGGAAACAGTAATCCATATCCCTGACAGCACCTACAGATTGTCCTATTCCTTCAGCGAAAACACGATTAATAACCAATGCAGCCAAGACCATTAAATGGCCTTTCATTGGTTATTCTTTTAACAAATAATTACTCATTATCTAAATCACTTTATTATGACTGATATATGAGGAAATTGCAGGAGACGCATCAAGCCAAGCTATCGTTATCACGTCATATAAAAATGAACGTGTTTTAAATTTTAAAAACATAAAGAATAAGTGGAGCATTTAAAACAAGGACGGTTGCTCCGACTGATTATCATCTTGTGCCGCTGGCTTTCGGTTTCTAATGAGGCGTCGCTGTTGGCAAAGTCGTAAAACATCACGTTTTTCAGTATCGTTGAATGTCATCCACTTAAAGCGTTCATCCCTGCTTCTAAAACAACCCAGACAATATCCTCGGCTGTCACTTTGACAAACGCCGCGGCATGGTGAAGGGATATCAAAAAATTCCAGTTGCTGTGACATAATCAGACCCAGAATATTACTTAGCAAACAAAATAATGATTATTGATAGGTAATAGATTGAACGATGATAAAAAGCAAGGTGTTTATTGTATGTAGGAATGACTGTTGCCGACTTTGCAAGCCAATTCAATGCTCTCTGTATCAATCCATTAAGCACTTCTGCTCACTCTCGGGTATACTGGGCGGCAGAATAATTTGTCAGAATTTACCGAATGAAAGTTTTAACAACCAGAGGATAACGAGATGCGTTTGCTTCATACCATGCTACGAGTTGGTAATTTACAGCGTTCTATTGATTTCTATACCAAGGTATTAGGAATGCGTTTATTGCGCAGTAGCGAAAATACCGAGTATAAATACTCATTAGCGTTTGTCGGTTACAGTGATGAGAGTCAGGGTGCAGTTATTGAGCTGACTTACAACTGGGGCGTCGAAAGTTATGATATGGGAACCGCATTCGGTCATATAGCTCTGGGGGTTGATAATGTTGCTGCCACATGTGAACAAATACGCAACGCAGGTGGAAATGTAACTCGTGACGCAGGTCCAGTAAAAGGCGGCTCCACTATTATTGCATTTGTCGAAGATCCTGATGGCTATAAGATTGAACTGATCGAAAATAAGCAAGCAAGTCAGGCATTAGGTCACTAATTCATATTTTCTTTTCGGTCATTGAGCATACTTCGGTATGCTCAAGAGACAATTTTTTTCCTCATTTTATCGTTTCTGATGATCGGTTAGCGTTATTTCTTAGTTCTAGGTTATCCCAAGCATCAGACGGTAAAATTTGGCATAATAGCGGCTTAAAAATTTTAAATAACAGGTAGACATGGCTGATAATAATACTCAAAACAGTTTAAGCGAGCGTTTTCGCGGGTTTTACCCCGTTGTGATTGATGTGGAAACCGCAGGATTTGACGCAAAAACTAACGCGTTATTAGAAATAGCCGCCTTTACCTTAAAAATGAATGACCAAGGCTGGTTGATGCGCGACCAATCTCTTCATTTTCATATTGAGCCTTTTGAAGGCGCTATACTTTCTCCCGATGCTTTAGCCTTTAATGGTATCGACCCGACCAATCCCCTGCGCGGAGCGGTCAGTGAGCATGATGCGTTACATGCCATTTTCAAAATGGTTCGTAAAGGAATTAAAGATCAGAACTGTAACCGGGCCATTGTTGTTGCACATAATGCCACATTTGATCATGGTTTTCTGATGGCTGCCGCAGAACGCGCCAGCCTGAAGCGTAATCCTTTTCATCCTTTCGCCACGTTTGATACCGCAGCCCTAAGTGGTTTAGTGCTTGGACAAACCGTACTGGCAAGAGCGTGTATTACGGCAGGTATTGCCTTTGACAGCGCCCAGGCGCACTCTGCTCTCTACGATACAGAAAGAACAACTGAATTGTTTTGTGAGTTGGTTAATCGCTGGAAAAAACTCGGTGGCTGGCCGGTAACACCTGACCAACAAGTGAGAGACTAATAGTCAAAAAGCCCCAATACTTGGGGCTTTTACATTTATAACAAAACAAACAAATTACTCAGCGTCCGACGATCCTGCATTTGCGGCAGCTTCTTTCAGCAATGTTTGTAATTCACCGCGCTGATACATTTCCAGAATAATATCACAGCCGCCAACCAGCTCACCGTTAACCCACAATTGAGGGAAGGTTGGCCAGTTAGCATATTTAGGTAATTCGGCACGAATATCAGGATTTTGTAGAATATCCACATAGGCGAAGCGCTCACCACAAGCTGACAGAGCCTGAACCGCCTGAGCGCTGAAACCACAACTAGGCAGTTTTGGAGAACCTTTCATATAGAGTAAAATTGGGTTTTCAGCGATTTGGCGCTGAATCTTTTCTAGTGTTGTCATTATTTTGCTTCCTCAAGCAGACATTGCGCTTATTGACGACTATTGTAGCGACTATAGTAACAGGAAAAAATACCACTTTTTATAGGGTTATTTTATAGCAGATAGAGAGCATTCTATGATGTATAGCTTATAACGTAATAATTTAATTTTTTTACACCGTTAACCACTTTTTTATTTTTCTTCTATCCCTTTGATACCGGCTTCTTCATTGATAAAACCCTATTTAGGCCCCCATCTTTTCCACTATTTTCCTTTAAATATAAAAAAAAATTGATAAAATCATGACTTATAACAAAGTAACAACAGTTTTTTTGCAAATAGCTCATGATTCATACAACCCATTATCAGGATGATGCATCAATGAGCACTATTTTTTTCTTGAGGAGCAATAAAATGTCATTTGAATTACCAGCCCTTCCTTATGCTAAAGATGCCTTGGAACCTCATATTTCCGCTGAAACTCTGGAATATCATTACGGTAAGCACCACAACACCTACGTTGTTAACCTGAATAACTTAGTAAAAGGTACCGAATTTGAAGGTAAATCTTTAGAAGAGATCGTTCTGAAATCTTCTGGCGGTATCTTTAATAACGCAGCACAAGTCTGGAACCATACTTTCTACTGGAACTGTCTGGCTCCTAAAGCGGGAGGTGAACCAACCGGCCCACTGGCTGACGCGATTGCTAAAAACTTTGGTTCTTTCGCTGCATTTAAAGAGCAATTATCTGATTCAGCAGTAAAAAACTTCGGCTCAGGCTGGACGTGGTTGGTGAAAAAGGCTGACGGTAAATTAGCTATCGTGAATACATCCAATGCGGCTAATCCGATGACCGATGGTGATAAGCCGTTGTTAACGGTAGACGTATGGGAACATGCTTACTACATCGATTACCGCAATGCTCGTCCTAAATATTTAGAAAATTTCTGGGCGCTGGTTAACTGGGAATTTGTTGCTAAAAATCTAGCATAACGATTTTAGTGACACAAAAATGCCGCATATGATTGCGGCATTTCTTTTTCTAAAGTTTTGTCACTAATCTACCAGATTAAGGCAGGCTGCGCCCCGGGCACCACCGGCGTCACCATAGCGGGCCTTTTCAATCGCCGGTAACGTTGCGATACCATACAAATATTGAGGTAAATACTCAGGTAATAAACGATAGATTTCATCAAACTGTGATAATCCGCCGCCAATTACCAGTAAATGTGGATCGAACAATGTCAGGATATTTCCCAAATAAATGGATAATACGGTGAGATAACGCTCAACGTGAATCTTAGCCGATGTATCTCCGGCATAATAATCCTCAATGATTTGCACTGCAGTCAGCGGTTTTTGATAAAAGCTGCGATAGATGCGCTCAAAACCCGGGCCAGCCAGATACCCTTCAAAACACCCCATCTTACCGCAACCACAGACTATCTGAGGTACCGCATCGGTCAGAACTTTATCGGCAGCACTTGTTAGATTCAAATGCCCTATTTCACCCGCGATACCATTTTTACCGGAAATCACTTTCCCGTTAACCACGAAGCCACCACCGACTCCCGTCCCTAGAATTAATCCCAGTACAGTAGAATGTTGTCGAAACTCAGGAGCCCATGCTTCAGATAGCGCAAAACAATTGGCATCATTGTCAATTTTCACTGTCCGTTGCAAGCAGTGGCTCAAATCGGCGACCAGCGGTTTGTATTTAGCCGCCGGGACATTGGTAGTGAACACCGTTCCCTCTTTAGCATTAACAATCCCTGGGATACCTACACCAACCTGCCCTTTGATATGAAATCGTTGGTCAGCTTCATTAGTCAGATCGATAAATACTTGTAGCAGAGCCTGATAATCATCTTTAGGCGTTGGAACTCGCTTCTGCCATAACTGATTTAAGTTTGCATCAAATACGGCCAGTTCCGTTTTGGTGCCGCCCATATCAAAACCATAATACATATCAGACTCCTAAATAATATTTATCTCTGACTATAGCTTCTGATGTCATGATTAAACAATCCGTCAAATCATAGAAATCACATGATTCTATTCAAATGAACAAATGATATAGCACAAAACTGAGGAATTTTAACGCGGAGAAACTTGAAAGCGGGAGCATGTTAACAGGGTAAAAATGAATTTATCACCAGCCGATGGATGAAAAAATGGCCGCCAGACAGATCATCAATTTCTGTCCAGCGAACCAATATAAGCACCGTGTAAGTTACAGTGTAACGTTAAATAATTGACTAAAGTTTTTAGTGGTGGCCTCAGCAAACTCTTCCAATTCAACGCGCTTTAATACCGCCAAGTATTCCGCCACATCGCGCACGTATGCCGGTTGGTTCTCTTTACCACGGTGTGGTACAGGTGCTAAATAAGGCGAGTCTGTTTCAACCAGCATTCTGTCTAGAGGAACATAACGCGCAACCTCGCGCAAAGCATCGGCATTACGAAAGGTGACAATACCTGAAAATGAAATATAAAAACCGATATCCAATAGTTTTTTGGCGGTATCACAATCTTCAGTGAAACAGTGTAAAACACCACCGCATTCATTGGCTTTCTCTTCTTTCAGAATAGCCAGAGTATCGGTGCGCGCATCCCGCGTATGGACAATGATCGGTTTATTCAACTCTCGTCCTACTTGAATGTGCTGACGAAAACAGTTCTGCTGCAATGGAATATTATCTTTTTGATAATAGTAATCCAGCCCGGTCTCCCCCAATGCTATGACTCGAGGATCGTCGGCCAATGTCAGTAATTCTTCTTGCTGATAAACCTCATCCAGATTTAATGGATGAACACCACAGGAAAGAAACACCTCATCATGCCCAATCACCATTTGTTTCAACGTTTTAAATCCTGGCAACGTAGTGGACACCGCCAGACAGGCCTTAACATCACGAATTCTAGCTTGCTGAAGTACACTGGCAAGATCGGTGTGTAATCCGGTGTAATCCAAGCCATCAAGATGACAATGTGAATCAACTAAATACATAGGAATATTAACTCATTAAAATAGGCAATCAGGACAGTAAACTATCAGCCTGATTTAATATATTGGTCAGTAACAGCTCTTTGTTCACACCGGCAACGCTTAACAGTTCGTGTCGACAGTTTAACCAATCGTGTATCAACTGATTAAATAGTGATGTTGAACCCATCGCTGCCAGCCTTTGAATTAGCGGTATACCATCTAGATTTACCAAGAAACTTACCGCACCCTGCTGATATTTAACCACATCCAGCAATAAGGAGACCGCCCAATGGATCCGCTCATCTACATTGTCATGATTAAGTTGAGGTAAAAAAGACAGTAAATCTCGTTGCGAAAATGCACTATCCAACCCTTGGCATACTGCCTCTCTCTGCTTCCAAACCTCTGCGGTCAACAACTGCTGTGCCGCCAACGGTGCACCATAGCTAAGCCGTAATGCCGTTTTCAGACTATCTGGCTGTCCGGCATGTTGTCGTGATAGCCATTCAATGCTGAATGCTTCAGTTGGACAGTTCAGCGTCCATAGCAAACAACGGCTACGTATCGTTGCCGGTATTTGTGCGATTTCACGGATACCTAATAAAAATAGGTGCCTTCGGGCGGTTCTTCAAGAGTTTTTAGTAATGCATTGGCTGCGGCTTCACTAAGCAGATCCGATTGAGGAAACCAAACCGCTTTAACCCCGCCTTGCTGAGCATGGTTATACAGGATTTCGGTGAGTTGACGAATGTGATCCACACCGATCGCGGTTTTCCCCTTTTCTGGTTCCACTACGTGCCAGTCGGGATGGGTACCCGCTTTCATTAGATTACAGCTATGACAAACGCCACAGGTCTTTTCACCTTGAGGAGCCTGACACATGAGCCAACGACCAAGTGCCTGAATGAGTAGCTCATCACCACATCCTTGTATGGATTGTAACAACAGTGCGTGATGCTTACGCTCAGAAGCATATTGAGCAACTAATTGCTTATAGGCATGCGTTAACCATGGATACCAAATCACTTGCGGCTCTCCAGCCAATGGTACATCGCAGTCTGTATGCTAGCCGTGACGTTATCTAATGACTGAGAAGCATCAATCGTCACAATAGTGGGATCCGCTTGTGCCAATTCAATATAGCGTTGTCGGGTTCGTTCAAAAAAGGCCAACGATTCCTTCTCGATACGGTCTAGCTCACCACGGGCTCTGGCGCGTTTTAATCCGGCTTCCGGTGAAATATCGAGATATAGCGTAAAGTCTGGGCGGAAATCTCCCAGCACGGCATCTCTCAGGGTTGTCATCAAGTGATTATCGATTCCCCGGCCCCCCCCTTGATAAGCTTGAGAAGAGAGATCGTGACGATCGCCTACCACCCAATCTCCCCGACTTAATGCGGGTTTAATCAGGTTCTCAACTAACTGAACGCGTGAGGTATACATCATCAGAAGCTCTGCCTTATCGGTCAAAACCTCATCACCAATCCCCTGCTTGACCAATTCTCGTAATTTCTCTGCCAGCGGAGTTCCCCCTGGCTCACGGGTAAAAACAATATTTTGAATACCGCTATGACGTAGCGCCTCAACAACAGTATCTCGAGCTGTGGTTTTACCAGCACCCTCTAGCCCTTCGATAACAATGAATTTACCTTTGGTCATGCCTATTGTCCTGCGCGTAAAGTTTTAAGATAAACCTGTACAGCCTGATTATGACTTACCAGATTAGTGGTAAATGTATGCCCGCCTTTGCCATCAGCTACAAAATAGAGATAAGGCGTTTTTGCTGGATGTGCAGCCGCTTTCAATGAGGCTAATCCCGGCATGGCAATGGGTGTTGGTGGTAAACGATCAATTACGTAAGTGTTGTACTCAGTCGGCGTAGTCAGGTCTTTACGGGTAATATTGCCGTTATACTGATCACCCATACCATAAATAACCGTTGGGTCAGTCTGTAGCTTCATACCAATACGCATCCGGTTGATAAATACTGATGCGACTTTGTCTCTTTCTGAGTCTAACGCCGTCTCTTTCTCGATGATTGATGCCATGATCAGCATCTCATACGGTGTCTTATACGGGAGATTCTCTTCTTTGCCGGCCCATGCTTCATCAAGGGATGTTTTCATCCGCGAATAGGCACGTTTCAATACCGCAAGATCGCTGGTTTCCGCCGTGTAATTATAGGTATCAGGATAGAGCCAACCTTCAGGGTGTTCCGGATCTTGAATTCCCAACTTCTCCGCAATCTCTCTATCACTCAAACCATTCAGCGTGTGCTGTAAAAAATTAGCATTAGCTAGCAGAGGTATCCAGTCCTTCATTCGGGTACCTTCAATAAAGCGAATCGAGAATTGCGCTTCACGACCGGAGCGCAACAACAGTAAAAGCTGCTTTAATGTCATTCCCGGTGTAATCTGGTAGGTGCCTGCCTTAAATCCCCCTAATTCTGGCTGCACTCGCAGCAACCATGGGAAAGGCCTAACCTCATCAATCATTTTTTTATCAACCAGCAGTTGGGATAGGCCAACCCGCCCGGTTCCTACTGGCAGCGTAAAATAGGTTTCCTGCTCAATATTCAGCGGGGTCTCTGCATATTTCTGTAGCCATTTATACCCGGCAAACACACCGGCAGTACCAGCCAGTATTAATATTGCAAAGATCCCTAAAATTTTTTTCTTCATTGCCCTGGCCATTCCTTTCAAGCGTGTTTCTGAAACGTTTTGCTCATTTACCGAAATTATCCTGATTTTATAAGCAAAACGGCCCGGTGAATATACCAGGCCGTTTATTTACTCATTACAGAACTTATTTATTCTGGCATTACACTTTACGGAACAGTACTGAACCGTTAGTACCACCAAAACCAAATGAGTTACATAATACATACTCCATTCCTTTTACCTGACGCGCTTCATGAGGAACGAAATCCAAATCACAACCTTCATCCGGGTTATCCAAGTTGATGGTTGGCGGAATCGCCTGATCGCGTAAAGCAAGGATAGAGAAAATAGATTCAACTGCACCGGCCGCACCCAACAAGTGCCCCGTCATCGATTTGGTCGAGCTTACCAATACACGTTTCGCATCTTCTTTGAAAATGGTTTTTACCGCTTGCGTTTCAGCTTTATCGCCTGCGTTAGTGGATGTTCCGTGAGCATTCACATAACCAACTTGTGACGGCGTCACATTAGCATCACGCAGCGCATTCTCCATCGCTAACGCGGCCCCTGCGCCATCTTCCGGTGGTGATGTCATATGATAAGCATCACTGCTCATGCCAAAACCAACGATCTCAGCATAAATTTTTGCACCACGTTTCTTGGCATGCTCATACTCTTCCAGCACCATAATACCGGCACCATCACCCAGCACGAAACCATCACGGTCTCTGTCCCAAGGGCGGCTAGCTGCCTGAGGATTATCGTTACGGGTAGATAATGCACGCGCAGCGCCAAAACCACCGACTCCCAGAGGGGTACTGGCTTTTTCGCCACCACCTGCCAACATCACATCAGCATCATTATGTGCGATAATTCTCGCTGCGTGACCAATGTTATGCACGCCAGATGTACATGCCGTTGCAATAGAGATGCTTGGGCCTCTTAATCCATAAATAATAGATAGATGACCAGCAATCATGTTCACAATGGTTGAAGGTACAAAGAATGGACTGACTTTACGTGGACCACCAGACATCAATGCGCTGTGGTTCTCTTCAATTAAGCCAAGGCCACCGATACCTGAACCGATAGCCGCACCAATGCGTGGTGCGTTTTCTCCTGTGACTTCAATACCGGAATCTTTCATGGCTTGAATGCCTGCAGCAATACCGTATTGAATAAAGGCGTCCATTTTTCTAGCATCTTTGCGAGAAATGTACTCTTCACAGTCAAAACCTTTAACTAAACCAGCAAAACGCGTTGCGTAGGCGCTAGTATCGAAATGGTCTATTAGGCTGATACCACTCTGCCCGGCAAGGAGAGCCTTCCATGTAGTCTCTACAGTGTTGCCGACAGGGGATAACATGCCCATTCCAGTCACTACAACTCGACGCTTAGACACGTTGAATCCTCCAGAGGGGGAATAATTTGTATATGGAAATGAGAAAAAACTTAGGCGGTCGAATGACCGCCTAGATATGTCTGATTACGCGTTAGCAGCAGTGATATAATCAATTGCTGCCTGAACAGTAGTAATCTTCTCTGCTTCTTCGTCTGGAATCTCAGTATCAAACTCTTCTTCCAGAGCCATAACTAGCTCTACAGTGTCAAGAGAATCAGCACCCAGGTCTTCTACGAAAGAAGCTGCGTTTTTGACTTCGTCTTCTTTAACACCCAGTTGTTCAATAATGATTTTCTTAACACGTTCTTCGATAGTGCTCATACTCTTAAATTTCCTATCAAAACTCGCTAACGCGATGGTTTTCGTAGTTTATTCAATGTTGAAAAAGATGCAACCAAATATCGGCTGGTCGAACCACAATTTTAAGCTATTTTGCTAAATTTAGCGCAATTTGCTTAAAAAAAACGCGATTCTTAAAGCATATACATGCCACCATTCACATGTAAGGTTTCACCCGTAATATATCCAGCTTCATCAGAGGCTAAAAATGCAGCAGCGCTGGCTATCTCTTTTGCTTCGCCCAAACGGTTAGCTGGGACTTGTGACAAAATGCCTGACCGTTGTTCATCTGTCAATGCACGCGTCATATCAGTTTCAATGAAACCTGGTGCAATAACATTGACAGTGATGCCTCTTGAGGCGACTTCACGCGCCAGCGACTTACTAAAACCAATAATGCCAGCTTTAGCCGCAGCGTAGTTTGTCTGCCCTGCATTACCCATTGTACCAACAACTGAGCCAATAGTAATTATCCGACCATAACGTTTTTTCATCATCGCACGCATAACTGCTTTTGATAATCTGAAAACAGATGTCAGATTCGTGTCAATAATATCTTGCCACTCATCATCTTTCATACGCATTAACAGGTTATCACGGGTAATCCCCGCATTATTGATCAGAATATCGATTTCACCAAATTCAGCACGAATAGTCTCAAGTACAGATTCAATAGATGCGGAATCAGTCACATTTAGCGCTAATCCTTTTCCATGAGTCCCCAGATATTCGCTAATCGCCTCTGCACCCGTTTCTGTTGTTGCCGTACCAATAACACGAGCCCCTTCAGAAACCAATTTTTCAGCGATAGCTTTGCCTATACCCCGGCTTGCGCCAGTGACCAGTGCAATTTTTCCGTCTAACTTCATGCATTTCCCCTTTAGGATAAACTCGGTTCTAGCTTACAGTTCCAGAGCACTTTGTAAGCTAGCTGGATCGTTAACCGCAGCGGCTGACAAGGTGTCTACAATGCGCTTGGTTAATCCGGTTAAAACTTTCCCAGGGCCCATTTCCAATAAGAATGTCACCTGTTCTGCCGCCATATACTCAACGGCCTCGGCCCAACGTACCGGACTATACAACTGGCGAACCAATGCATTACGAATCGCTTCGCCATCGGTTTCAGCTTTAACATCGACATTATTAATAACGGCAATTTGTGGTACGTTAAAGTTAACTGATTTCAATGCCTCAGCCAGTTTGTCTGCTGCCGGTTTCATCAATGCACAGTGAGAAGGCACACTGACAGGTAATGGCAGAGCACGTTTAGCCCCTGCCGCTTTACAGGCCGCGCCCGCACGTTCAACGGCCTCTTTATTACCAGCAATCACCACCTGACCCGGTGAGTTGAAGTTAACTGGCGAAACCACTTGGCCTTGAGCCGATTCTTCACAAGCTTTAACAATAGCGTCGTTATCCAGACCGATAATGGCATACATGGCGCCAGTACCTTCTGGTACAGCGTCCTGCATCAACTTACCGCGCAGTTCAACCAGTTTAATCGCGTCTTTAAAATCCAACACGCCAGCACAAACCAGAGCCGAATATTCACCCAAACTATGGCCTGCCAGCACCACAGGCTGTTTACCGCCCTGCTGTTGCCAAACACGCCAGATAGCTACAGATGCAGCCAACAGTGCAGGTTGAGTTTGCCATGTTTTATTCAACTCAGTTTCCGGGCCCTGTTGTACCAGCGACCAAAGATCGTAACCTAATGCCTCGGAAGCCTGAGCAAACATATCCAGTACGGCTGGAAACTCCTCAGCCAGAGTGGTTAGCATGCCAACGGTTTGTGAACCCTGCCCCGGAAATACGATTGCAAATTGACTCATATTTATTTTTCCAGATCCCTACTTAAAAACGAATTAATGCTGAACCCCAGGTGAAACCGCCACCAAAAGCTTCCAGCAAAATAAGATGACCACGCTGAATGCGCCCGTCCCTAACCGCTTCATCCAACGCCGAAGGAACTGATGCTGCTGAGGTATTACCATGACGATCGAG
This sequence comes from Limnobaculum parvum, assembly GCF_003096015.2. Taxonomy (NCBI): domain Bacteria; kingdom Pseudomonadati; phylum Pseudomonadota; class Gammaproteobacteria; order Enterobacterales; family Budviciaceae; genus Limnobaculum; species Limnobaculum parvum. The sequence goes on from NZ_CP029185.2 coordinate 1,897,709, forward strand.
GGTAATGACCACTTTATCTATTTCCATACCCAGCTTTTTCGCCGTAGCTGAAACAATCCGTAAGTTAGCCTGATGGGGAACCAACCAGTCCAGTTCAGATTTATCAATATTATTGGCATTAAGGGTTTCCTCAACAATGTGGGCCAGTTCTGTCACAGCCACTTTAAACACATCGTTACCCTTCATCGTCAGATAATCAGGCTTGGAAGGATCAACCCGATCGTGATTAGGTAAAGTTAATAACTCACCATAACGACCATCAGCATGTAAATGCGTAGAAATAATCCCTGGTTCATCTGAAGCGCCAACAACAATCGCCCCTGCACCATCACCAAACAGAATAATAGTACCGCGATCTTCTGGATCCAACGTGCGACTTAACGCATCAGAACCGATAACCAGAGCGGTTTTAACAAAGCCAGTTTTAACATACTGGTCCGCTACGCTAATAGCGTAAGCAAAACCTGCACAGGCGGCAGCAATATCGAATGCTGCTGCATCTTTAATACCTAAATATTTTTGGACTTCGCAAGCAGCACTGGGGAAAGCGTTACTTGATGAGGTGGTTGCAACAATAATCAACCCAATATCATCTTTATCGATTCCCGCCATTTCAATCGCTTTATCAGCTGCGCGGCATCCCATGGTAGCAACGGTTTCATCCGCTGCGGCGATATGACGTTGGCGAATCCCTGTGCGGGAGACAATCCACTCATCTGTTGTATCTACCATCTGCTCTAGATCGGCATTGGTACGCACTTGTACAGGCAGGTAGCTACCGGTACCGAGAATTTTTGTATACATGGACGATCATTCACTCTTAGGTAATACAGCCTGAAGGCGAGCAGCAATTAGCATGGGAATCTGACGTTCCACCGCCTGCACTGCTTGCTCAATGGCTACGGTGAAAGCCTGTTGATTTGCTGCACCATGACTTTTAATCACGGAGCTGCGTAATCCTAACAGACAGGCACCATTATATCGATCAGGATTTAAATGACCGAAACGCTTGGAGAGACTCTTTTTAAACCAGTAACTGATTAATTTCATCCACCATAAACGCTTCCGCTTCCCTGACGACAGTAATGAAAGGAATACTCTGACTACGCCTTCCAGTGTCTTTAACGTAACGTTACCGACAAAACCGTCGCATACTAACACATCCGTTTCGCCAGTCAGAAGATCGTTACCTTCAAGATAACCGATATAGTTTATCTGTTGGACATCGCGGAGTATAGCCGCAGCAGCCTGAATATTATCAAGGCCTTTAGTCTCTTCTTCACCAATATTCAGTAACGCCACGCGAGGGTTGCTAATCTGCAGAATCTCTTCTGCCATCACCGACCCCATTACAGCAAACTGAACCAACATATCACAGTCACACTCGACGTTGGCACCCAAATCCAGTAACAACGTTTTGCCCCCTTTCTGATTTGGTAAGGCGGTGACCAATGCTGGACGGTCAATACCATCAAGGGGTTTGAGCATCATTTTAGCTAATCCCATTAGCGCACCTGTATTTCCGGCGCTAACACAGGCTTGCGCTTCCCCTTCCTTTAACAGTTCCAGTGCAATACGCATAGAAGTGCCACGGCTATTACGAATAGCCTGAGAAGGTTTGGCATCATTAGCCACCATCAGTTCTGCGGGGATAAGTTGAAGACGTTCAAGAACAGCTGGGTCACATTGATTAAGATGTGGCTGGATATCGAATGGATTACCAACGAGCTTGATAATCAATACTGGATTAGAAGCCAATGCCTGCAAGGCTGCAGGCACTGTTACGCGGGGACCGAAGTCCCCGCCCATAGCATCTAACGCAATGGTTAGACGAGACAAGGCATCACCAGTGATTATTTAGTGATAACCTTGCGGCCACGGTAGTAACCGTCAGCGGTGATGTGGTGACGCAGGTGGGTTTCACCTGAGACTTTATCCACAGATACTGCAGCTGTAGTCAATGCATCATGTGAACGACGCATGCCACGTCTTGAACGGGTACTTTTGTTCTGTTGTACGGCCATCGACCTTACTCCTCGGTTACTTTTGCTTTAAACTGGCTAATACGGCAAATGGATTTGGTTTTTCCGCCTCTGGCGGTAGTTCACCAAAACTCATGTCCGCTTCGGACACTTCACAGTGTTCATATTCATGAACCGGCGCTATCGGTAATGAAAGAATAAGTTCATCTTCAATCACTGCCAGCAAATTGATTTCGCCAAACTCATCGACTTCAATCGGCTCGTAGCCTGCCGGTAATGCTTCTGCCTGCTCATCATTCTTGATCGGGCTGAAACAATACGTTGCGTGAATAGTGTAAGGGAAATTGCCATTACAACGCTGACACATCAAGGTTACGGGAACCGTGGCCTGCCCTGTAATCACAACTAACCGCTGATTATCAATATTAAATGATACTTCAGCTTCAACATCACCATCCACACTTACTACTGACTCTGCTAACCGCAGGGCTTGAGTGCCTGAATAAATACCTGAGTAATCCAGACTTTTCTGAGCCGTACGGAGCGGATCAATAGTTAAGGGTAATTTTACCTTTTGCATAGGGCGCGCATATTAACGTTGTCATGGCTGATAGTCAAAGGAAATGCACGTAAATAACGCGCTTTTAACGATCTCAGCTTTTTAGAATGGGCATAGTTTAAAGCAGCTAGGGCCGTTTCGCTATTGTTTTAATAAAAATTTTATACATCAGATAAATGAATTATTCATTAATTTATAAAAGAAAACAGGTTCTATTATCACCATGTAATAAATTGATAAGCTTTGTCGGTAGGTTAAATTATTTTAATAACCAATAAACAGTGATTAATTAACCGCCATATCCTATTGAAAATAAATCTTCGCCCTATCCTATTATGACGAAGGGATGAATTACCTTTATTATGTTCGTTTCAACACTATCAATGCCTTTATACGATAAATAATATGACAAAACTCATTTTGGCCTCAACATCACCCTATCGTCAGGCTTTATTGGAAAAGCTGGGTATTCCTTTTACCTGCATCGCACCTGAAGTAGATGAAACGCCTAATGCAGGTGAATCTGCTGAATCACTGGTTATCCGGCTAGCCATCAGCAAAGCTGAAGCTGTGGCTAAACATAATCCGGGCTGTTTAGTTATTGGTTCCGATCAGGTATGTGTTTTAGGCCACCAAATCACCGGAAAACCGCTTAATAGAGAAAATGCGATTGCCCAGCTAACTCAAGCCAGTGGACAATCAATTATCTTCTACACCGGACTTTGTTTATATAACAGCCATAATCAAAAGACTGAAGTCATATGCGAGCCTTTTACTGTCTTTTTTCGTCATCTTAGTCAGGAAGAAATCGAAGCCTATGTTGACCAAGAGCAGCCATGGTATTGCGCAGGTAGTTTTAAATCGGAAGGATTAGGTATTACGTTGTTTGAACGATTAGAGGGACGAGATCCCAACAGCCTGATTGGGCTTCCACTCATTGCCCTCAATCATATGCTGATAAAAAACGGATTAAACCCATTAACCAGAAGTAAAGATGCATAGATTATTGAATGATTCGTGACAGCGTCACGAATCATTCAATAATAACAAAATTAGTATTCGCACTTTTGCTGTTTAATATGAATAAAACTCAGACAAAAGTGCGAAATGGCAAGAAGCTTAAGATTTTTGAGCGCGTAATACGGTTAAACAGCGATGAAGCGTTTTATCCATCGGCGCTTCAACTCTCATCGTTTCTCCCGTAGAGGGATGTTCAAAACGCAAGCTAGCCGCATGAAGAAACAGACGATTCAAACCGGTATGCTCAAGCTGCCGATCAAATTCCCGATCGCCATAGCGATCGTCAAAAGCAATAGGATGGCCAGCATGAAGAGTATGAACGCGAATTTGATGGGTTCTTCCAGTGACCGGACTGGCCTTAACCAGTGTGGAAAACTCAAATCGCTCTTCTACTTTAAAGCGGGTTTCTGAAGGTTTTCCTTCGGCATCAACCCGGACTATCCGTTCACCACTTTGCAATACGTTCTTTAATAAAGGTGCCTGTACCACTTTACAATGGGACTGCCACTGACCACGAACCAGCGCTAGATAATCTTTTTGCATGGTTTTCAAACGTAATTGTTCATGCAATACACGCAATGCTGAGCGCTTTTTCGCTACCAGTAAAATTCCGGATGTTTCACGATCTAAACGATGCACCAATTCAAGAAATTTAGCGTCTGGTCGAAGTGCCCTTAAACCTTCGATCACACCAAAACTCAAACCGCTTCCACCGTGAACCGCAGTTCCTGAAGGCTTATTCATGACCAAAATATGATCGTCTTCATACAGAATACAGTGTTCCAGTGCGGCAACTTTATCTAATTTGGCTGAAACGGTGGATTCTTCCCGCTCAGCAACTCGAACAGGTGGAATTCGAATAATATCGCCGTCTTCCAGCTTATATTCAGGCTTGATACGTTTTTTATTTACGCGAACCTCACCTTTACGCAGCACACGATAAATCATGCTTTTTGGCACGCCTTTCAGCATGGTTCTCAAAAAGTTATCAATGCGCTGCCCTGCCGTATCGGCAGTAATGGTGACAGTTTGTACAGTTGGTTGATTTGTTTTCATAACGCTGATTCTACCACGATCATTTTTTGCTAAATATGCCTTATTAACCGGTTTTAATGACTACACTTATCAATAGTGCTATTTGAGCTGAAAAATAAATAAGACACGTGTTGCAAATATGCCTTCATCTTCCGGCATGCAAGCCTCTGTCGGCGTTAACTTTAACACGTTTTTTACATTATTACGTATCTGAGTAAAAGTCACCTTGCCATAATGCGGTTGGCAGTTGATAATGTGGCTGATTTTCTACCCTGACTCGCTTTGAAGTGAGATAACAGGGAAAAATGAAATTTGCAGATAGCTCAAGTAGTGCAGCAATGGCGTAAGACGCATTGAGTATCAGGCAATTAGCGAGCTACAGGTAGTGGCCTGGACAGTATTAAGGGACCCGATTTCCACAGATGTTAGGAACGGCTTTCCCCGATAAAAAGCGCTGTTTTCACAAAGAAAAACAGGCTTACCGAGATAATGCGCCCCTGTGCAGGCGACAACCGTGAGGTTGACGATTTTGCGATTAGACTCGGGGCCGTCGGTTAACACTGTCCATCAGTTCCTCTATGTGTAGACTCAATTGACAATGTAAAAAAATGAGTATTTTTTAATGAAAAGAATGTTGATTAACGCAACTCAACAGGAAGAGTTGCGTGTAGCCTTAGTTGACGGGCAACGTCTGTATGATTTAGATATTGAAAGTCCAGGGCATGAGCAAAAAAAGGCAAATATATATAAAGGTAAGATTACCCGCGTTGAACAAAGCCTTGAAGCCGCATTTGTTGACTACGGTGCAGAACGACACGGTTTCCTCCCTTTTAAAGAAATTTCCCGCGAGTATTTCTCATCTAATTCCGCTTCTCAGGGTCGTCCTAACATTAAGGATGCACTGCATGTCGGGCAGGAAGTGATTGTTCAGGTCGATAAAGAAGAACGTGGAAATAAAGGCGCAGCACTGACAACGTTTATCAGTCTGGCCGGTAGTTATTTAGTTCTGATGCCCAATAACCCACGCGCTGGTGGTATTTCTCGCCGCATTGAGGGTGACGACCGTCAGGAATTGAAAGAAGCACTGGACTCATTAGAAATCCCTAACGGTATGGGTTTAATTGTCCGTACTGCCGGCGTAGGTAAATCAGCCGAAGCGTTACAGTGGGACCTGTCTTTCCGTTTAAAACACTGGGAAGCAATTAAAAAAGCGGCAGAAAGCCGCCCTGCGCCATTCCTGATCCATCAGGAGAGTAATGTTATTGTTCGTGCTTTCCGTGACTATTTACGTCCGGATATTGGTGAGATTCTGATCGACAACATCAAGATCCTCGATCTGGCTAAAGAACATATCGCCGCGTTAGGCCGTCCAGACTTCAGCAGCAAAATCAAACCTTACACCGGTGAAATTCCGCTGTTTAGTCACTATCAAATTGAATCGCAGATTGAATCTGCATTCCAACGCGAAGTACGCCTTCCATCTGGTGGTTCGATCGTTATTGATACCACTGAGGCGTTAACCGCTATCGATATCAACTCCGCCCGTTCTACTCGCGGTGGCGATATTGAAGAAACTGCATTTAATACCAATCTAGAAGCAGCCGATGAAATTGCCCGTCAATTACGTCTACGCGACTTAGGTGGTTTAATCGTTATCGACTTTATTGATATGACCCCGATTCGCCATCAGCGCGAAGTAGAGAATCGCTTACGCGACGCCGTCCGTCAGGACCGTGCCCGTATTCAGATTGGTCGTATCTCGCGTTTTGGCCTGCTGGAAATGTCCCGTCAGCGCCTGAGTCCTTCACTGGGTGAATCCAGCCACCATGTCTGCCCTCGTTGTAACGGTACGGGCACCGTGCGTGATAATGAATCCTTATCTCTGTCTATTCTTCGTCTGATTGAAGAAGAAGCACTGAAAGACAATACCAAAGAAGTTGACGCTATTGTTCCCGTGCAAATTGCCTCTTATCTGTTAAACGAAAAACGTGAATCAGTTAATGCCATTGAACGCCGTTCTGGTGGCAAGGTTCGCGTGGTGGTGGTTCCAAACGATCGAATGGAAACGCCACATTATGAAGTGATTCGTAAGAAACCTGGCGAAGAGAGCAATGTACTGAGTTACATGCTGCCACAGTTACATGAAACCGTAACTGAATCAGAAGAAGAGACCGTACTCGAGCGCAAAATGCCAGAGCAGCCAGCCTTAACCAGCTTCTCTATGCCGACAGAATCTGCTCCGGTTGAAGAGGTAAAAGCACCTGTTGTCGCTACGCCTGTCGCCAGCCAACCCGCAGGCCCGGGTCTGTTCTCTCGTTTTGTTAGCGGATTAAAAAGTCTGTTAGCTCCGGCAGAAACCGTTGCAGCTCCGGTTGAAAAAGCATCGGCTGAAAAATCATCCGGCAACCAACAAGATCGCCGCAACAATCGCCGTAACAACAATCGTAAAGATCGCACTAACGACCGTAGCGACCGTAGCGACCGTAGCGACCGTAATAACGATCGTCAAAACCGTGATAACAGTCAAGAATCACGTCGTAATAACCGTCAAGCTGCGGTAGCACCACAAGAGAATGTTCAGGAAGCGGCTACCGCAACCACCGTAGTTCGTGATGAGAATCGTCGTGAAACTCGTGCAGAACGTCAACGTCGTCGTAATGAAGACAAGCGTCAACAACAGCAACAAGCTGTACAAGCTGTACAAGCAGAGCAGCAGGTTGAAGCCGTTATAGAAAATGATGTTTCTGTAGAGATAGAGGAAGAAAAACCGACTCAGGCGCCAGCACAGCGTCGTCAACGTCGTCAAATGAACCAAAAGGTTCGCGTTGCGACTCAAAACGATCAAGCAGATGAAAATATTGTGCCAGTGGCTGCGGTGAAAACTCATGTTGCTCCGGTAGAAGAAATTAAATTACTACCTCAGCCAGCAGATATCAGTGAAAACTTCGTGGCTCCAGCGCCACTGGCTGATGAAACTGATGGAGATAAAAACGGTTATAACAACGCAACCGATAATAACGGTATGCCGCGTCGTTCTCGCCGTTCCCCTCGTCACCTGCGAGTGAGTGGCCAACGTCGTCGTCGCTATCGTGATGAGAAATATCCAACGGTTTCTCCGATGCCATTAACATTCGCAATGGCTTCACCAGAGATGGCATCAGGTAAAGTTTGTATTAATTATGCAGCGCTGGTAACAGAACAGGTGAAGGTTTTTGAGTCGGTTGAAGCACTGGAAGCTGCTAACTCTCAGCAAACTGCTACAGCATCAGCGGTTACTGCGGTGGTTGAAGCACCAATAGAACCTCAAGTGGTTACATCAGCGCCAATAATTGAAACATTATCGTCTGTTGAGCCGGTGATTGCAGTCGCCTACGTTGCTGAACGTGATGAACAACCTACTCCGGTCACAGAACTGGTTGTCACTCCATCAGTAGAAACCGTATGGCATGTTGAAGCGCCATCACCGATGAATATTGCGCCAATTGAAGCACCAAAACCATTGCAAAGTGAATCAGCACCGGCACCTGAAGCGATTTCAGTGGGTAGTTCATCGGCTCCGGCTGCTTCTCCTGCATTCAGTGCTGAGCCTGAAGCTATCGTTAAAGAAGTGATTCAAGCGGTAGTTGAAGCGCCAGCGGTTGAAGTTATCAATACTGAGCCGGCTGAAAAGAAAGCGGCGAGCGTAGCCAGCTCCCCTGCCTTTAAACCGGTTATGCCTGAATTAGACATCGTTGAAGCAGAGGAAACCCCTTTGATTCCACAAGCTAAATTTGAAGAAGTGCCCGTAGTTCCAGTCGCTAAAGAAATGGCGGCCAAGACTTCAGCAGGTGGTCACGCGGCCACTAACTATGCCAGCGCTCCTGCCGCAAGACCGGCTCCAGTTGATGATTAATCGATTGTAATATAGCGAAAACAAAAAGCCCGCAAAATGCGGGCTTTTTTACCACTTCAAAAAACTAATAGATTTTTGTCATCAAATTAATCGTCAGCGACTCGATTTTACCTTTGGCGAATTGACCAAAGGAGACAAAATGAGACGAATTATTGTGAATATCCAATATTTCTTGTGATGCCCAGCGCTCTACAAATACATAAACCTGTGAATTCTGATTGTCCTGATGCAAATCATATTGCAGACATCCCGCTTCATCTCTGCTGCTATCTACCAGTTTTTTTAGCGCATCCAGTAAGGGAGCCTGAAAATCTGCTTTAATAGTCAATGTTGCAACAATAGTTATTTCGCTCATTTAAGATCCTTAGCCTTTTTTCATGTCATAACAATAAAATTATTTAATTAACCATACCCGACAATTTTTGCCTTTAATTTTTCCATTACGCAACTGTTCGAGGGCAAATCTGGCTTGCTGGCGACGAATAGCCACATAAGCCTGTGTATCAAAGATTGCTATTTTTCCAACATCAGCCGCAGTTAGCCCAGCATCTCCAGTCAATGCGCCGAGTATATCTCCTGGACGAACTTTTGCTTTTCGCCCACCGTCAATGCTCAACGTCAGCATATTCGATACCACTGGCTGAATATCACTATGATTAAAGCGCTCCGACGGTTTCCACTCTAATCGTTCAGAAAGATAGTCTTCAATAGCGTGGGCACGCTGTAGCTCATTCACCGTGCAAAAACTGATGGCCATTCCCTCAGCTCCGGCCCTGCCGGTTCGTCCGATACGGTGAACATAAACCTCTGGATCAAAAGGTAACTCAAAGTTAACCACTAATGGAAGATCCTTAATATCCAATCCTCTGGCAGCCACATCGGTTGCCACCAATACGCGGCAGCTTTGATTGGAGAACTGAACCAGTACACGCTCACGATCCCGCTGTTCTAGATCACCGTGCAGAGCCAATACGCTGCTACCGGTGGCGCTTAATATTTCAGCGATCTCTTGGCAATCCCGTTTAGTGTTAGTAAACACAACGCATGATTCAGGCTGAATGCTGGAAAGAATACTCTGTAGCAGATTAATACGCTGTTGTGCAGGAACTTCAATAAACTGCTGTTCGATATGAATCCGGTCATCTGCCGATTCAATAATAATTCGCTGAGGTGAACGTTGAACTCGCGCACTCATTTTTTCAATATCGACAGGATAAGTAGCAGAAAACAGCAGCGTCTGGCGTTGAGATGGCGTATGGCTAATGATGTCATTCACTTCATCAGAAAAACCCATATCCAGCATTCTATCGGCTTCATCCAGCACCAGAATATTCAGGTCGTTCAGCGTCAGAGTCCCTTTGCGTAAATGGTCCTGAATTCGTCCTGGTGTCCCTACAATTATGTGGGCGGGATGGGCCAGTGAATCGACTTGTGCCCCCATTGGTTGACCACCACACAGCGTCAACACTTTAATATTGGCAATAGCCCGAGCCAAGCGTCGAAGCTCTTTACTGACCTGATCGGCAAGTTCTCGGGTGGGGCAAAGTATTAATGCCTGAGTACGGTAAGCATCAACCTGAATGGCAGATAGCAACCCAATACCAAATGCAGCCGTCTTCCCGCTACCGGTTTTTGCCTGTGCCACCACATCCTTTCCCTGCAAAATAACAGGCAGCGCTGCGGCTTGAATAGGGGTCATTTGTGCATAACCCAGCTCATGAAGGTTATCAATCAGCGCTTTATCCAGCGGCAATTCAGAAAAGGATAGTGTTGTACTCACAGGAGACTCTTTAGCAGAAAGTGAACGGGCTGGTATAGGCCAGACGAGTCGCTGATATTAGCAGATTTTTTGCCTTATTGATGCTTATAACTTTTCCCGGATAAGGCACCTTTAAATGCGGCCTTAAGCTCCCCGGTTTTAAGTCACTCAGAACAATTTTAATTTTTCTTGGGCAATGCAGTTGACACCTTCGAAAAAAACCAGTTTACTAGTACATGAGTTCAATCAATTTATACGGACAACCATCATGATGATATACCCCATTGTACTAACAGGTTGGTGGCGAGACTTCCCTTAGCGGGCGGCTTACTTGCACCATATTGTCATCTGATAAAGCAAATAACCCTAAAGCCCGCAAAATGCGGGCTTTTTTATTGCCTGACCATTGATAGATAACCAACAGAAACTAACTCATACTGGCGTACATCATGCAAACACAGAAACCAACATTGCAATTATTCACCGCAGAGACGCCGTATCGTGACGATCCTACGGCTATTTTCACCCAACTTTGTCATCATCGCCCTTCTACTTTGTTACTGGAATCAGCCGAAGTTGACAGTAAACAAAATTTGAAAAGCCTGTTAGTCATTGATAGCGCATTACGTATTACGGCTAAAGGCCGTCAGGTAACACTCCGAGCGCTGACAGAAAATGGTAATGCACTGTTAGCCTTGCTGGACCAACAGCTACCAAAAGAGGTGAATAACCTTATTAGCCCCGGACAACGAGATCTGGTTTACCCTCTTATTGATGCGATACAGGATGAAGATGCCCGATTGAAGTCCATCTCTGTCTTTGATTCATTACGCCAGTTACTTACTTTGGTTAATGTCCCTCAGGATCAGCGAGAAGCTATGTTCCTTGGCGGCCTGTTTGCCTACGATCTGGTGGCTGGTTTTGAAGATCTCCCTGCGCTGGAAAGCGATCGCCGCTGTCCCGATTTCTGTTTTTATCTGGCAGAAACCCTACTGATTCTCGATCATCAAAATGGCGGTTCTCGTCTTCAGGCTAGCCTGTTTACGCCAAATGAGGTTGAACAACAGCGGCTAAAATCACGTCTGACCGAAATTCAACAACAATTGCGCGCACCGGCTTCACCAGTAACAGCCCCGTCACTCGGCCATATGCAATTAAATTGCGATCGCAGTGATGAAGAGTATGGCGATATTGTCCGTGAGCTACAGCAATCTATTCGCCGCGGTGATATTTTTCAGGTGGTGCCTTCACGTCGTTTCACGCTACCTTGCCCTTCTCCACTGGCGGCTTATCAAACCCTGAAAGAGAACAACCCTAGTCCTTATATGTTTTTTATGCAGGATGAGGCATTCTCGCTATTTGGCGCATCGCCAGAGAGTGCACTGAAGTATGACGCTGACAGTCGCCAAATTGAAATCTATCCTATTGCCGGTACTCGCCCGCGGGGCCGCCGGCCTGATGGCTCGTTGGATAAGGATCTGGATAGTCGCTTTGAACTGGATATGCGTACCGATCATAAAGAACTGGCGGAGCACATCATGTTAGTGGATTTAGCCCGTAACGATCTGGCGCGCATTTGTGAAGCCGGTAGTCGTTATGTGGCCGACTTAACCAAAGTTGACCGTTATTCTTTTGTCATGCATTTAGTTTCGCGGGTGGTTGGGACACTGAGAGGGGATCTCGATGCTCTGCACGCCTATCAAGCCTGTATGAACATGGGCACCTTAAGCGGCGCACCGAAAGTTCGGGCGATGCAGTTGATAGCCCAATACGAAGGTGTTCGTCGCGGCAGCTATGGTGGCGCGGTTGGGTATTTTACCGCCCATGGGGATCTGGATACGTGTATCGTTATTCGTTCCGCCTATGTTGAAGACGGCATTGCTACAATTCAGGCGGGAGCCGGCGTCGTTCTAGATTCGAATCCACAGTCTGAAGCAGATGAAACCCGCAATAAAGCCAGAGCCGTACTACGGGCTATTGCCAGTGCCCATCAGGTTAAGGAGATTTTCTAATGGCTGATATCTTATTGCTCGATAATATTGACTCTTTTACCTACAACTTGGTCGATCAACTTCGGGCCAGCGGTCATCAGGTAACCATTTATCGTAATCAATTGCCTGCCGATCTGATTATTCGACAAATTGAACGAATGAACAATCCGGTACTGATGCTATCGCCAGGCCCGGGCAAACCATCAGAAGCGGGATGTATGCCAGAATTACTTTCCGCACTGCTCGGTAAGTTACCCATTATTGGCATCTGCCTAGGTCATCAAGCCATCGTTGAGGCTTATGGAGGCACCGTTGGTCAAGCCGGCGAAATCCTACATGGCAAATCATCACCCGTTACCCATGACGGCATGGCTATGTTTGAAGGATTACCTTCTCCTTTACCCGTTGCCCGTTACCATTCGCTGGTGGGTACGGACATTCCCCCAGCGCTCACCGTTAACGCACATTTTAATCAGATGGTGATGGCGGTTCGTCACGATCGGCATCGCGTATGTGGTTTTCAGTTCCATCCTGAATCTATTTTAACTGCTCAGGGAGCACGACTGTTAGACCAAACGTTGGCATGGGCCCTATCCTGAAAAATTAACCATATGAAAAACAAAATTAATTTACTCTCTCTTTTGGCAGGGAAAACCGAGTGACTAAGAAAATAAAAATATCTTTTGTTTTCTATATTAAAAATATTGACAGCAATACATAAAACTAGTTTACTAGTACATAGATGCAGTCAATAACTAACACAACTCCATAAAGGTAATATCATGATGACATTAAATGTTTTAGTAAATCGTTGGTGGCGATTCTTCCCTTAGCGGGCGGTTTACTTGCACCAATTTGTCATCTGATAAAGCAAATAGCCAAAAGCCCGCAAAATGCGGGCTTTTTTATGGACGCTTTTCACCACAGATAGGCATCCTGGCAAAGAAACAAATACTCATAAAAACGGCGTACACGAAAATGCAAACACAAGACATGATGCAATCGATTCTTAATAAATTATTCCGTGCCGAATCATTAACTCAGCAGGAAAGCCAGATGCTTTTCAGTAGCATTGCACATGGAGAATTAGAGCCTTCACAATTGGCCGCCGCGCTGATCAGCATGAAAATTCGTGGGGAGACACCGGATGAAATCGCTGGCGCGGCAAACGCATTTTTAGCTGACGCCATGCCCTTCCCGCGTCCAGACTACGATTTTGCCGATATCGTCGGTACCGGTGGTGATGGCACTAACAGCATCAATATTTCAACCGCCAGCGCTTTTGTTGCCGCTTCTTGCGGTATAAAAATCGCCAAGCACGGTAACCGGAGCGTTTCCAGCCGTTCTGGTTCTTCTGACCTGCTGGCCGCACTGGGCATTAAACTGGACTTACCCGCTGACGTTTCTCGTCAGGCGCTAGATGAATTGGGCGTCTGCTTTCTGTTTGCGCCGCAGTATCACTCTGGCTTTCGCCACGCGATGCCGGTACGCCAGCAGTTAAAAACCCGTACGCTGTTTAACGTATTAGGCCCGTTAATTAATCCAGCCCGTCCGAAAAAAGCACTGATTGGTGTTTACAGCCCTGAACTGGTACTCCCTATTGCAAAAACGCTAAAAGCGCTTGGCTATCAACGGGCTGCCGTTGTTCACGGTGGCGGTATGGATGAGGTCGCCGTACATGCGCCAACGCAGGTTGCCGAGCTACGCGATGGTGAAATCGAATGCTATCAGTTAACCAATCAGGACTTTGGCCTGAACCAATATGCACTGTCTGACCTTGAAGGGGGTACCCCAGAAGAAAACCGTGACATTTTGTCTCGCTTGTTACAAGGTAAAGGTGAAATTGCCCATGCGTCTGCTGTAGCGGCGAATGTGGCAGTATTAATGAGATTATTTGGACAAGAAAATCTGCGTATCAACGCGCAACAGGCAATGGATGCAATTAATAGTGGTGCCGCCTTCGATAGAGTGCAGGCACTCGCGGCAAGAGGATAAATGATGCAAGAAACCGTATTAACGCGCATTGTTCGTGATAAGCAGGTCTGGGTCGCAGAACGTCGTCAAAAACAGCCACTGGAAAACTTTCGTCATAAAATTATTCCCAGTGAACGTAGCTTCTACCAGGCGTTAACCCGTGATAACAGCGTTTTTATTCTGGAGTGTAAAAAAGCATCCCCATCAAAAGGGGTGATTCGTCAGAATTTTAATCCGCGAGCTATCGCTGAAAGTTACCGTAATTTTGCCTCCGTGATTTCCGTATTAACCGATGAAAAATATTTTCAGGGCAACTTTGATTATCTGACGCTGGTTAGCAATCAGGTCCATCAGCCGGTGTTGTGCAAAGATTTTATCATTGATGAATATCAGATCTATCTGGCCCGCTTCTACCATGCCGATGCCGTTCTACTGATGCTTTCGGTACTGGATGATGAGCAATATATCGAGCTAGCCGCGGTTGCTCATTCACTCAACATGGGCGTGTTGACGGAAGTTAGCAATGAAAGCGAACTGCAACGTGCCATTGCATTACAAGCCCGTGTCGTAGGTATCAACAATCGGGATTTACGCGATCTCTCTATCGATCTGAATCGCACCCGTACTATGGCACCACAATTACCTGAATCCACCATCGTTATTAGCGAATCGGGGATTAATAACTACCAGCAAGTACGTGAACTCAGCCAGTATGCCGATGGTTTTCTTATCGGTAGCGCACTGATGTCAGAAGAGAATCTGGATCTGGCGATACGCCGTGTTCTTTTTGGTGCCAACAAGGTATGTGGGTTAACTCGTCCAGAAGACGCCGCTGCCGCTTATCATGCCGGTGCGGTATACGGTGGTTTAATCTTTGTTGGTAAATCACCGCGCTATATTGATTTAGTTCAGGCTCAAAAAGTCGCCGCTGCGGCTCCGCTAAAATGGGTTGGCGTTTTTAGTAATGCCAAGGCCGACACCATTTGTCTGGCCGTTGAACGCATTAATCTCTCCGCCGTTCAACTCCACGGTAACGAAAATAGCGACTATATTCATGACTTACGTTCACGTTTGCCAGCCAATTGCCAGATCTGGAAAGCGCAGAGTGTCGATGGTCAGCTACCCGAACTGAATAATCCACAGGTTGATTACTATCTGCTGGATAACGGTGCTGGCGGCACCGGACAATCTTTCGACTGGCAAGTATTACAAGGTCAGGAACTGGGTAATGTGATGGTAGCCGGTGGATTAAGCCCGGGAAATACCGCCACAGCAGCCAGCCTTGGCTGCCAAGGGTTGGATTTTAATTCCGGAGTGGAAAGCCAGCCAGGCCATAAAGACATTACCAAAATTAACGCGGTATTTAACATACTACGCAACTATTAATAATGATAAAAGTGGAAGACTAAGGGATATAACATGACATTACTTAACCCCTATTTCGGCGAGTTTGGCGGGATGTATGTACCTCAAATCCTGATGCCCGCATTACAACAGCTGGAAGAGGCTTTCGTCAGTGCTCAACGAGATCCAGCATTCCATGCTGAATTTCAGGACTTACTGAGAAACTATGCGGGTCGCCCAACGCCGTTAACCTTATGCCGTAATCTGACGGCGGGTAGCAAAACCAAACTGTATCTGAAACGCGAAGATTTACTGCACGGTGGCGCGCATAAAACCAACCAAGTATTAGGCCAGGCGCTGTTAGCAAAACGCATGGGTAAAACCGAAATTATCGCCGAAACTGGCGCAGGTCAGCATGGGGTGGCTGCCGCATTAGCCAGTGCCTTACTGGGCTTAAAATGCCGGGTGTACATGGGGGCTAAAGACGTTGAGCGTCAGTCACCTAACGTTTTCAGAATGCGTCTGATGGGGGCTGAAGTCATTCCGGTTCACAGCGGTTCTTCCACCCTGAAAGATGCTTGCAATGAAGCGCTGCGCGACTGGTCCGGTAATTATGATACCGCTCACTACCTGCTGGGTACGGCGGCGGGTCCTCATCCATTCCCAACTATCGTTCGTGAGTTCCAGAGGATGATTGGCGAAGAAACCAAAGGGCAAATGAAAGAGCGTGAAAATTGCCTGCCGGATGCGGTTATTGCCTGTATTGGTGGGGGTTCTAACGCCATTGGTATGTTTGCCGATTTCATTGAAGAATCCAGCGTCAGACTGATAGGCGTAGAACCTGCCGGGCTGGGTATAGAATCGGGTCAGCACGGTGCGCCATTAAAGCACGGCCGTGTGGGTATCTATTTCGGTATGAAGTCACCCATGATGCAAACCCGTGAAGGCCAGATTGAAGAGTCTTACTCTATTTCTGCCGGTCTCGACTTCCCTTCCGTTGGGCCACAGCATGCTCACCTGAACAGTATTGGTCGTGCAGAATATGTATCGATTACGGATGATGAAGCACTGGATGCCTTTAAGCAGTTATCCCGTCATGAGGGAATTATCCCCGCGTTGGAGTCTTCTCACGCCCTAGCTTATGCCTTGAAGATGGTTGCCGCAGAACCCGAAAAAGAACAAATCCTGGTGGTCAACCTGTCCGGTCGTGGTGATAAAGACATTTTTACAGTTCATGATATTTTAAAAGCGCGGGGAGAAATGTGATGGATCGTTATCAACAATTATTTGAACGTTTGGCAGCCAACAATCAGGGCGCTTTTGTTCCTTTTGTTACGCTGGGGGATCCGAACCCGGAACTCTCTCTGGAAATTATCGATACGCTAATTGCAGCCGGTGCTGATGCTTTAGAGCTGGGTATTCCTTTCTCCGATCCACTGGCTGATGGGCCAACCATCCAAAGCGCTACTTTACGTGCTTTCGCCTCAGGCGTGACGCCGTCTCTTTGCTTTGAATTATTAGCTAAAGTTCGGGCAAAACACCCTGATGTACCCATTGGTTTACTGATGTATGCCAACCTCGTTTTTAGTCGCGGTATTGATGAGTTTTATGCACTGTGTGAAAAAGTGGGCGTAGATTCCGTACTGGTTGCCGATGTTCCACTGGAAGAATCACTGCCATTCCGACTGGCCGCTCAGCGCCATAACATCGCCCCCATTTTTATCTGTCCACCGAATGCGGATGATGAGTTACTGCGCCAAATTGCTACTCATGGACGTGGTTACACCTACCTGCTCTCCCGTGCTGGCGTTACTGGCGCAGAGAACAAAGCCCATCTCCCGCTGGACCATCTGGTTGCAAAACTGAAAGAGTACAACGCGGCACCGCTGATTCAAGGCTTCGGCATATCAGAGCCTTCACAGGTAAAAGCCGCACTCACCAGTGGTGCCTCAGGCGCTATCTCAGGTTCGGCCATTGTGAAGATTATCGAACAAAGCCATCAACAGCCGAAAATTATGCTGGAAAAACTGGCCGAGTTTGTTAAGGGGATGAAAGCGGCGACTAAACGATAAAATAAGATGCCGTATTTTTTCATAGGCCTGTTTTAACAGGCCTATGAAACAAAAATTAATCGTCGCGAGGAGCGGGTGTTGAGGTCGACTTGGCGTGAGCCAACGACAAACAGGTGAAACCTGTTTGAACAGCGCTTGCGCTGGCCCGAAGGGTGAAATACCGCAAGGTGTTTCATCACTGCCCCTAACCCGGCCAAGCCCGACGCATTCCGATGCCGAATACAAACGCCCTTCCGTCCGAGCACCCATGCCAATATAGGTATATAGCTTTTACGGACGGAAAATCCTCTGAAGCTCATTTAAACGCCAAAACAACTACTGTTCCACCACCAGTTTTTCCGGTAACACAAACCTAAACTCACTCCCCCCCCCAACTGACTTTCAATACTCAACTGAGAATGATGGTGATTTAACACATGTTTAACTATCGCCAGCCCCAGACCACTGCCCCCTGTCTGACTGGAACGCGATGGGTCTACACGATAAAAACGTTCCGTTAAATGGGCGATATGCTGTGGTTCAATGCCGGAACCATTATCCTTCACGCTAAACTGTGCTCCACGTGGGGTTAATTTCCAACTGACATAGATATCCGTTCCCGATGGCGTATGAATGATGGCGTTATACACCAAATTAGATATCGCGCTATAAAGCTGTTCCTGATTACCTAACACTTGCAGCTTGGCATCAACATCAAAATAGAGTTGATGTTCGCCGTTACTCAAAATATTGGCTTCACGAGCAAGGTTATCCAACAATACTGGAACATTAATCTTTTCATTTAATGCATAGCGAGGAGCGGCTTCGATGCGTGATAGCGTCAGTAATTGATTCACCAGACTGCTCATGCGTTCGGTTTGTCCCTTCATGCTGGTCAAAGCCTTATGACGAATATCGGGCCTAGTGTCATCATCCCCCAACATTTCGATATAACCCTGTAAAACGGTAAGCGGCGTTTTCAACTCATGGCTCACGTTGGTGAAGAATTTACGGCGAACTTCTTCCAACTGCTTTATTTGTGATACATCACGGGCGGAGATCAGCATATGACCTTCATCGTAGGACATCACCCGAAACTCAATATAACTATCATGATTGAATTGTAGGGTTAGCGGCTCAGCAAATTGTTTGCGTTTAATAAACTCAGCAAATTGCGGATAGCGAATCAAATTGAGAATGTGCTGACCATTGTCTTCCGGCCAGCGAAACCCCAGCATTTGTTGAGCCAGTTTGTTACACCAAAAGATATGCCCACTTTCCGTACTCAGCACCACCGCATCAGGTAGCGATTCGGCACCGCTACGAAATCGTTTAATCAGGGAGGCCAACTCTCGGCGGCGTTGACGATTACGATGCTGCATTTGATACAGGCCGTAGAATAACGGCTCCCAGCTTCCCCGGCCTGACGGAGGCATAATACTGCGATCCAGCCATAACCAGTGAGACAGTTTCAGCAGGTTATAAAAATGCCACAGTAAGGCACAAAGCGCCGAAATCAGCAGTAACTGTGTCAAATGACCAATAAAAATGCTTAACAGCAATGCCGGAAGGCAAAACAGCAACAGCTCAATGACGATTCTCTTCCACGATAGGCGTTCTAGCACAATCGAATCCCTAACCAGTTAACTTAAAAGCGAGTTGAAAAACGATAGCCTGAACCGCGCACAGTTTGTAGCATCTTGTCATAACCGCTGTCCTCAAGGGTTTTCCGCAAGCGACGAATAAATACGTCAACGGTACGATCTTCAACATACACATTCGTTCCCCATACCTGATTAAGTAGCTGTTCGCGACTATAAACACGTTCAGGATGGCTCATAAAGAAATGCAGCAGCTTATATTCTGTTGGCCCCATATCCAGCGGTTTATCGTCTGCCATTACCCGATGCGATGAGGGATCTAACGTTAAGCCATCAAAGACCAAAGCTTCATGCTCGGTCATGGGAGAAGTTCGACGCATCACCGCTTTAATTCGCGCCAGCAGTTCTTTAGGGGAAAACGGCTTGGTCACATAATCATCCGCCCCAGACTCCAGCCCTTGAACCCGATCTTCCTCTTCACCACGGGCGGTTAGCATCACCACCGGAATCGCCTTCATCAGAGGATCGCGCTTCAGATATTTAAGCAATTGAATACCGGAGCCGCCCGGTAGCATCCAGTCCAGTAAGATCAGATCAGGAAAAGGTTCGATAAGTAAAGATTGTGCTGTAGTAAAATCCAGCGCTTCAATGGCCAGATAGCCATGTTGTTCAAGAACAAGAGAAATCATTTCCCGGATAGGTGCTTCATCCTCAACCACCAATATGCGTTTTATCATGCGGGCTCTGCTCTTTGTTGTTTTTTCTCAACACAATGCGAGTTGAATGATTATATACCCTAATAATTTGAGTTGCAGAAACGTCAATAACTTAGTCAATCTCTCAGCAACCCAAAGTACGATAGATTATAGTGCGTTAGCATTATGCTACAGATATATGACACTTTTATTACGTTAACAACGCTTTCTGTTAATTGATGCGTCCACTAAGGTAGTCCTGACCCTCTCTGCTGCGTATAATCCCTAATGACCATAGCGCACCACATGGCTATTTTTTGACTGAGAGGATTCATGCGCATAATTCACACTTCTGACTGGCATCTTGGACAATACTTTTTTACCAAAAGCCGTGCGGCTGAACATGTAGAATTTTTGCGCTGGTTAACTGACAAAGTCACCGAACACCAAGTTGATGCGATTATTGTCGCGGGTGATGTTTTCGATACCACCTCTCCTCCCAGCTATGCCCGTGAATTATATAATCAATTTATTGTAGGATTGCAGCCAACCGGTTGCCAACTGGTGGTATTAGGGGGAAATCATGACTCGGTTGCCATGCTGAATGAATCCAGAGAACTGCTGACCTATCTTAATACTCAGGTGATAGCCAGTGTAGCTCAACAGCCTGAACAACAGCTTATCGTTCTGAATAACTCACAGGGTGAGCCTGGTGCATTGGTGTGCGCTATTCCGTTTATTCGTGCCAAGGATGTTCTGTCCAGCCAAGCGGGTCAGTCAGGGAGCGAAAAACAGCAAGCCTTGTTGGAGGCTATCAGTCAGCACTATCAACAGATATACCAACTGGCAAAGGAAAAGCAGCAACAGTACGCCAAACCTTTACCGATTATTGTTACCGGACACTTAACTACGGTTGGCGCATCCACCTCCGACTCCGTTCGTGATATCTATATCGGTACGCTAGATGCTTTCCCGGCGCAGGCATTTCCCCCTGCCGACTACATTGCTTTAGGCCATATTCACCGACCACAAAAAGTAGCCAAATCAGAATATATTCGCTATTCAGGTTCCCCCATCCCCTTGAGTTTTGATGAAACCGGTCAAGAAAAAAGTGTGGTGCTGGTAGAGTTTACCGCTCAGACAGCGCCGCAGATTACATTACTTACCGTGCCGCAATTTCAGCCAATGCGCTTAATTAAAGGTGATATTGAGGAAATAAAATCTGCGTTGGAAGGTTTTCGACATCATCAGGAACAGAAAACCATCTGGCTAGATATTGAGGTGGATTCCCGTCTTTACCTGAATGATATTCAACGACAAATACAGCAAATAGCCGAGCAATTGCCGGTTGAGGTGATATTACTGCGCCGCAGTAAAGCCCTAACTCAGCAGGCCATTCAACGTCAGGAAAAAGAGACGCTGTCAGAACTTACGGTAACCGAAGTCTTCGAACGCAGGCTGGTGCTCGATGACGACGATGATCAACGTACCCATCAGCAACATCAACGAGTACGTCAGTTATTCCATACATTGGTAGAAGAAATGGCCGAACAATCTGAGCACCCGGTTGATAAAGGAGCCGTCTGATGCGTATTCTTAGCCTGCGGCTTAAAAACATTAACTCGCTGAAAGACGAGTGGAAAATCGATTTCACTCAAGAACCCTTTTGCGATAATGGTCTGTTTGCCATTACTGGCGCGACCGGTGCCGGTAAAACCACCCTGTTGGATGCTATTTGCCTAGCGCTTTACCATAAAACACCGCGCCTAATCGTGACGCCAACCCAGAATGAACTGATGACTCACCACACCGCTGAATCGCTGGCTGAAGTTGAGTTTGAAGTTCAGGGGGTTGGCTATCGCGCTTTCTGGAGCCAGCGCCGGGCGAAAGACGCGCCGGATGGCAACCTGCAATCCCCTAAAGTTGAGCTGGCCTATATTCACGATGGCAAAATTATTACCGATAAAATACGCGATAAGCTCGAACTTACGGCCCAGATCACCGGTTTAGACTTTAGCCGTTTCACCAAATCCATGATGCTATCGCAGGGCGAGTTCGCCGCATTCCTTAATGCAGACCCCAATGAGCGTGCAGAACTACTGGAAGAGCTTACCGGTACTGAGATTTATGGTCATATTTCTGAACAAGTTTTCCTGTCCCATAAAGAGGCGAAAAACCAGCTGGATACCCTGCATACCCTATTGGGTAGCGTACAATTGCTGTCCGAAGAACAAACTCAAGTGCTAAACCAACAGTCACAGCAACTGCAATTGCAGGAAAAATTGCAGACTCAGCAAACTGAGCGCCTGCTGGCGGATAAGCAATGGTTGGAAAAACGAGAAGAATACCAGCGCCAAGAATCACAGTGCCAGCACCAGTTCAATCTGGCCCAACAGAATTGGCAACAGCAACAACCTCAACTGGAAAAATTACAGCGTAGCGAACCGGCAGAGAAGCTGCGTCCTCTACATAGCAACCTGATACGTTTGCATCAGGAGCGTCAAGATAACCAGCAGGAAATAACCCGCATCACTCAGGCCGAAATCGAACTCAAGCAGCAGCTATCCGTTGCCTTGAGAACGCGTGAACAGGCGGAACAACAGCACGAATCACAGCTGAAACAGCATGAGTTAACCCGCACCCTGATTAACGCTCAAGTCATACCGCTGGATTTACAGATTGGAAATAGAACCAGCCAATTAACTCAGTTGGAATCAACGCGAACCCATCTCATCCTGCAACGGCAACAACAGCAAACCGAGCATGGAGCCAACCTCCAACAACAACGCCAACTACTCAGCCGTCAGCAGGCCCTGAATGACTATTTTCAACATCATCCACACCATCAATACTGGGGAGAGAACCTTCTCCTGTGGCAACAGCAATTAAGCCAGCTAACCCGCATTAATAACGATTTACAGAACGCACAACAATTAGCAGATCTTAAGCAAAAAGAGATTGATGAACTCAATCAACAGTTAAATGAAGTGACATTGTCACAAGAGCGTCATCTTAAGCAACTACAACAATTACAGCAAAGCTTTGACAAGAATGATGGGGCCTTCCAGCAACTGCGAACTCAGCACGATCTGAATGGGTTAAAACAACAGCAGCATAACCTTGCCCAAACCAGAGATCGGCAGCAGTCGCTCACCCTGCTGTTTCATCGCTATCAGCAGGTCACTAAACAGTATCAGGTACGGTCAACTCAACTAAATGAACTCTCGGTGGTCATTAAACAGCTCGATGAGGAGCGATTAACCAAACGTCAGCAGTATAGTGATAAAAAAATACATCTGGCTGACTTAGAAAAACGGGCTGAACAAGAGCTGATCATTCTCCGATTTGAACAGGAACGCGCCCTGTTACACCCCGGTTCTCCCTGCCCGTTGTGTGGTTCGACTCAGCATCCATTAGTGGGTGAGAATACCTCATTGAATACATCGGATACCCAACAGCGCCTGACCCAATTAAAAATCGAATTCCAGCAGTTACACGATGCCGGTATTGAGTTAAAAAGTAAGGTTGCACTACACGGCGAGCAACAAAACCAGCTCACTAAAGAGATGAATAACCTGAGCCTTGAGCAAGACGATATCAATCAGCAGTGGCAGCAACACGGTAAAGGGCTGGATGTCACGCTCTCCCTTACTGAGAAAAAACAGTTCGATGATTATCTGGAAAGCGTGCGCCAACAAGAGCAACAGTTACAACAACAGATAAACCTACTTGAGCAAGCCGAGCAGCAATGGCTACAAGAAAAAGATCTACTCAATAAACAGCAGAATGCGACTCAGGAAGCCCAACAACGGGTGACACTACTGGCACAAAACCTGTTAAACAAAACTCAGCAACAGCAACAGTCTGAGCAGGGCCGATTGTCACTACAGCAAGATTATCAAATGCAGTCAGAGCAGTTGCAAACTGCCTTGGCCCACTATGAACTGATGCTACCACCACCAGAGCAGTATGACAGTTGGTATAGCACACGTAAAAGTGAATGGCAGCAGTGGCAAAACCACCTCAACGACCAAAAAGTATTGGAACAGCAATTAATCACCCTGAATACCCCGATAGCCGCTCTAGCGGCTCGAATAGAGAGTCTGAATTCACAGGCGGCAGAAAATCAAACTCAACTTACCGCTTGCCAACAGGAGTTAGAGCAGCTCAAGCAGCAGCGTCATCAACTATTCGGCGATCGGCAAACGGATGCGACAATGTTGCAACTTCAGCAACAGCAGCACACTTTAGAACTGGCGGTAACCGACAGCAGAAACACTTGGCAACAGCTTAACGATCGACTAACGGCCCTCAATGGTCAGCTTTCCACCCTGCTATCTCAACAGCAGCAGCTAGAGCAAAAAACCGACAGTGCGGAACACCAATTTACCGCCGCGTTACAGCAAAGTGCTTTCCACCATCAAGCTGAGTTTCTTGACGCCCTGTTATCTCCGGAATTGCACCTCCAGCTCAGTGAACTTAAAGAGATGCTCTCCAACGCGCTGCATCAGGCACAAGCTCTGTTTAATGAAGCCAATAAACAACGACAACGGCATGTGGCCCAGCGGCCAGAATCGCTAACCGAAGAGAGTAATATTCCGCACCTCAGCTTACAGCTCGCTCAATTAACTGAAGAGAGTAAAGCTAACGGTATTCGTCAGGGCGAAATTCGCCAACAGTTAGAAAACGACCGACAAAACCGCACCAATCAGCAGTCAGTGGTGGAGCGTATTGCACTGCATCAACAGCAGGTTGATGATTGGGCCTATCTCAATAATCTGATCGGCTCCAGCGATGGTGCAAAGTTCCGTAAATTTGCTCAGGGCCTCACGCTGGATCATTTAGTCTACTTGGCCAATCAACAGCTAAATCGGCTACATGGCCGTTATCTGCTACAGCGTAAAGAGAGCGGTGCTCTTGAACTACAGGTTGTCGATACCTGGCAGGCAGATAACCTGCGGGATACCCGAACACTATCCGGTGGGGAAAGTTTTCTGGTCAGCTTGGCATTGGCGCTGGCGTTATCCGATTTGGTCAGCCATAAAACCAGCATTGACTCTTTGTTTCTTGATGAGGGTTTCGGCACTTTAGACGCCGAAACGCTGGATATCGCCCTCGACGCACTCGATAACCTAAACGCCAGTGGAAAAATCATTGGGGTTATCAGCCATATCGATGCCATGAAAGAACGAATCCCGGTGCAAATTCGAGTCCGTAAAGTGAATGGATTGGGTATCAGTAAATTGGATGATCGGTTCAAGAAATAGCATTATCCAATTATTTCATAAGTTTCGTTAGCCAAAATCACAGCAAGACACTTTGCGATTGGTTATGATGACGGCTATGTTTATACAGAGCTTTGCTCTTTTTAATGGAAATAACTATGTTGTGGTTTAAGAATTTAATGATTTATCGCCTCAGTCGCGAAACCCATCTATCTGCCGATGAGATGGAAAAGCAGCTGAAGCCATTAACATTTACCCCTTGTGGCAGTCAGGATATGGCAAAAACAGGCTGGGTTTCTCCTCTAGGGCCAAGCAGTGATGCCTTAGTTCATGCGTCAGATAATCAGATTCTGATTGTTGCCCGCAAGGAAGAGAAAATTCTACCCTCTCCAGTGATTAAGCAGGCCTTACAGGCAAAAATTGAACAGTTGGAAGCCGAACAACATAGAAAACTAAAAAAGACTGAAAAAGATGCGTTAAAAGACGAGGTGCTGCACAGTCTGTTACCCCGTGCGTTTAGCCGCTTTAATCAAACCAGTCTGTGGATTGATACGGTCAACGGTTTAGTTATTGTTGACGCCGCCAGTGCTAAACGCGCTGAAGACACGCTGGCTCTGCTGCGTAAAAGTTTAGGTTCATTGCCGGTAGTACCTTTAACGCTGGAAAGCCCAATTGAACTTACACTCACCGAGTGGGTTCGTTCTGGTAATGCCCCCGCAGGATTTGTACTGCAAGATGAAGCTGAACTGAAAGCTATTCTTGAGGGGGGCGGCGTCATTCGTTGCAAGGCTCAGGAACTGGTCAGCGATGAAATTGCGGTACATATTGAGGCAGGCAAACTGGTCACCAAGCTGGCGCTAGAATGGCGTGAACGCATCCAATTTGTGATTGCCGATGACGGCAGTCTAAAACGAATCAAATTTACTGAAACCATTCGCGATCAAAATCAAGATATTGATAAAGAAGATTATGCTGCGCGTTTTGACGCAGATTTCACCCTGATGACCGGCGAAGTTGCCCAGCTAATTCAAGAGTTAATTGAAGCGTTGGGCGGTGAGCATAGCGAATAATGCGGTAAAAAAAACAAAAGATAATACGAATAGAGATGGATTATCATCTCTATTTATATGATAAATAAAAATTTACTGCTCTGAGTGCAAAAAAACCACACTTTAGGTAACACTATTATTTCCCTACAATCTGGTTAGTTAATGTGTAAAATACACAAAATTACAGATAAAACACCATTGAAAAATAAGTACCCGGAGGGAACGTTTGCATAACTATATTATTAATGACCGAGTGATGTTTAATACTTTTACGGGTGGGTTAAGCCGACTTGACGAGCCCCAGAAATTGAGCGCCCTCAGTAGTAATGCTAAACGATTATTTTTGCGTCTGATTGATGGTGGTTACCAGATTGTTCCTTTTGAACAACTGACTAATGAAATTCAAGAAATTGAAAATGTGACTAACACCGCCGAGTCAATCGTATCGGAACTCAGTGGTATTACTCAGGCTTTTCATCAATTAGGTGAGTTTGAACCCATCCTAACCACTTACTCGTATGGCGTGCAGCTATCTACTGATGTAGAGCTAAAAGTTATCGCCAGCGACCGAACCTTCAATGATGACAGTAAAGAAAAACCTTATATCGCCAAAAAATCATTGATCGCTTCTACCACGATCGGCGATAAAAATATCGCTTCTCCGGCACCTCAGCCAAAAAGTCGTTTTAATTGGTACTACAGCCGAATTGCGCTGGTTGCTGCCCTGTTTATTTTCCTGTTCTATTTTGCTTTTGGTTTATTCACCAGTAAACCGAGTTATTTTGCTGACTACCATCATCAGGAAACCTATCAGCAGTGTGATATTTTCATTCACAACCAAAAACCGACCGATTTAGCGAATTTGAAAAATCGATTAGATGAGTTCTCTGTCGCCTGCGATAAACCTAAACGTGTCTATTTCAGTCTCCCCGCCGATGACCGCCGGGAATCAATTCAGGCTTGCGATAGGGATCCCGATAGCGCTAATGCCTCTTGCTCCAATTTCTATGTGGTAAAAGTGAAATGAACAATATCAAACTTTCTGTCATCGCCACTCTGATCGTGACGACCCTATTGGCGGTCGGCCTGTATCTATTTTATGTCAGTAACAACAATAAGTTCACCTGTTCAGCAAACACCACCTACTTATTTGAAAAAGCCAATAAAGAAAAAGAAGCGCTACTCACATCCGAAATGAGATTTCATTTTGATGCTAATGGCAAAGGTTACAACGTCATTATGGGTAATTTAAGTGTCGATGGCAGCAATTACACCATCAATCGCAAAGTACAGTTTGATTACACGCATAACAAGACCAACAATTATATTCTGAGTACCACTCACGTTTCTTTAGAAGCGAGTGACAATTTACCTAAAACACTGGGGGAGCGTTATCTCTACCGTTTTAGCACTGAGCAAAATGAATCAACTCATTTGGTCATTATCCATATGAATAGTGGAAAGCGTCTGTTCTCCAGCGGAACCTTGCCCTACTTCTTATGTGAATAACGCTTTACATGACTAAATAGCTGGATTCTGACTCTCGTTTTTTATTACATAAAACAGACATCCAGCTTACGCTTCATTACCGAACTTCCACATTTCCTTCATCATTCTTTTCTCTGAACAGGTTATACTAATAAAATCACAGTATTTTCAACTAATTCAGGGTAATAGCTCCACCATTGAGCTGTTTAAGTGAGCTTCTAACTATGACACTGCAATTCAAGCGTTTATTACGCCCACTGCCGCTCATCACTATCGCGATTGTTGCTACCGGAGTCTGGCTATTTTGGCATAGCAGTAATACGGTTCGGGTGCCCGGAGTAACGAAGTCATCCCAACCCACCGGCGGTGGACGGCACAATATGCCGCTACCGCCGGTGCAGATTGCCACTGCAAGTGTGCAGAATATTCCTCGCTATCTGAGTGGACTAGGTACGGTGACCGCTGCCAATACGGTTACGGTGCGTAACCGGGTGGATGGTCAAATCATGGCAATACACTTCACCGAAGGCCAAGACGTCAATGCGGGAGATCTGCTGGTTGAAATCGATCCGCGCCCTTATCAAGTACAGTTAACTCAGGCGGAAGGCCAACGGCTAAATATCCAAGCCACCTTAAGCAATGCCAAGCGTGATTTAGCCCGTTATCAAAAGCTGATTAAAACCAATATGGTTTCACAACAACAGTTGGATACACAGCAAGCGCTGGTTAGGCAAAGTGAAGGTAGCCTAAAATCCGCGCAAGGCGCGGTTGACAGTGCTAATTTGCAATTAACGTACAGTAAAGTCACCGCGCCTATTTCGGGTCGAGTGGGTCTAAAGCTGGTTGATGTGGGTAACTATGTTTCCAGCGGTGACAGTACCGGATTGGTCGTCATTACCCAAACGCATCCTATTGATGTGCTGTTTGCATTGCCAGAGACCGATCTGCATGCCATTTTACCCGCCTATAATCAGGGTAAATCACTGCCGGTTGAAGCTTGGGATCGCGGAAACAAGCAGTTAATATCCACAGGAGCGTTGCTCAGTCTAGATAACCAGATTGATGCCACCACTGGCACCATCAAATTAAAAGCTCGCTTTACCAATCAGGACAATCTGCTGTTTCCAAATCAATTTGTTAACGCCAAGATAAAGGTCGATACGATAGATAACGCCATCGTTATTCCTGCGGCGGCCATTCAAACCGGCAATAATGAAAACTTTGTCTGGATGATTAATGACGAAAATAAAGTCAGTAAACAGCCCGTTACCGTTGGATTTCGCAGTGGAGAGAGTGTGGTCGTTACCCAAGGTGTTGAGGCAGGGAAACGCGTCGTTACCGATGGCGTTGACCGTCTGAAACAGGACATGCAGGTTGAAGTAGTAACACCGCAATCCCTATCGGCCCCCAATGCTAAAAGCCCTCGCCAGCCACAGGATGCAAAATGAGTGAGCGCTCTGAACACGCGTCTAACAAAATAGTTTCAGGCGGAGGCCCATCCCGCCAATTTATTTTGCGCCCGGTGGCCACCACGCTACTCATGATCGCCCTGCTGTTGGCGGGAATACTGGGCTATAAATCTCTGCCGGTTTCGGCACTGCCGGAAGTAGACTACCCAACGATTCAAGTGGTCACGCTTTATCCCGGTGCCAGTCCCGACGTTACCACTTCTGCGATTACTGCTCCGCTAGAACAACAATTGGGGCAGATGTCCGGACTGAAGCAGATGTCATCTCAAAGCTCCGGTGGTGCCTCAGTTATTACCCTACAGTTTCAACTCGATCTGGATTTGGACGTTGCAGAGCAGGAAGTTCAGGCCGCGATTAATGCGGCAACCAACCTGCTGCCTAACGATCTACCCTATCCCCCCATTTACAACAAGGTCAATCCTGCCGATGCTCCCATTCTAACTTTGGCAGTCACTTCCGACGGCTTACCCATGAGCCAAGTGCGGGATATGATAGAAACCCGAGTAGCACAGAAGATTTCTCAGGTTTCCGGCGTTGGTTTGGTTAGCTTATCCGGGGGGGAACGCCCTGCGGTACGAGTTATCCTCAATCCTCAAGCAGTCGCCGCCTATGGTCTGGATAGTGAAACAGTACGTACTGCCATCACCGGTGCTAACGTCAATACGGCTAAAGGTAACCTCGATGGCCCGACTCGTTCCGCAACCCTGTCAGCCAATGACCAGATGAAGTCATTACAAGATTATCGCCAACTGATTGTGTTCTATAAAGACGGTGCGCCGGTTCGCCTACAAGATATTGCACGTATTGAGGAAGGTGCAGAAAATACCCAGTTGGCCGCTTGGGCCAATCAGAAACAAGCCATTATTTTAAATATTCAACGTCAGCCTGGTGCTAATGTTATTACCGCCGCCGATGAGGTTCGTACCGTCTTGCCCCAACTGATCGAGAGCCTGCCCGCGTCGGTAAAAGTACAAATACTCACCGATCGTACCGTCACCATTCGAACTTCAATTAACGATGTACAGTTTGAACTGTTGCTGGCAGTGATACTGGTGGTGATGGTGATCTATCTTTTCTTGCGTAATGTTCCCGCAACCATCATTCCCAGTGTTGCGGTACCGCTGTCATTAATAGGTACCTTTGCCGCAATGTATTTTCTCGGCTTCTCCATCAATAACCTGACATTAATGGCAATGATTATCGCCGCAGGTTTTGTGGTGGATGACGCGATTGTGGTGATAGAAAACATCTCCCGTTATATCGAACAGGGGGAAAAACCGTTAAACGCGGCGCTAAAAGGTGCGGGTGAAATTGGTTTCACCATTATCTCTCTGACCATCTCGCTGGTGGCGGTATTAATCCCGCTCCTGTTTATGGGCGATGTGGTTGGTCGCTTATTCCATGAATTTGCACTTACCCTGACCATTGCGATTTTGATTTCTGGCGTGGTTTCGCTAACCCTCACCCCAATGATGTGTGCCCGACTGTTAAGCCACGCGTCTCTGCGTAAACAAAATCGTTTCTCTCTGGCCTGTGAGCGTTTTTTTGAACAGATTATCGCCGGTTATGGACGCTATTTGACCATCGCCTTAAAGCATCACTGGGCCACGCTGTCCGTCGCAGTGGGGACACTGGGCCTGACCGTCTTACTCTATCTGTTTATTCCCAAAGGCTTCTTTCCATTACAGGACAACGGTCTGATTCAGGGAACATTAGAAGCGCCGCAATCTATCTCATTCTCAGCAATGTCTGAACGCCAGCAGGCCGTGACCAAAATCCTGCTGCAAGACCCCGCGGTAGAGAGTGTCTCTTCATTTATTGGTGTTGATGGCAGTAATGCCACCCTAAACAATGGGCGACTGCAAATTAATTTGAAGCCGTTAAACCAACGCGATGACCGCGCACCTAAAATTATTGAACGCTTACATCACAGTGTACAAGCCTTGCCGGGGATTACCCTCTATCTGCAACCGGTACAGGACTTAACCATTGAGGATCGGATAAGCCGCACTCAGTATCAGTTCACGTTGCAAACGATGTCATTAGACCAACTCACGCTGTGGGTGCCTAAATTACTCGATCGCCTGAAACAATTGCCGGAACTGGCCGATGTGAGCAGCGACTGGCAGGATCAGGGATTAGTGGCTTATGTTAATGTGAACCGTGATGAGGCCAGCCGTTTAGGTATTAATATGAGCAGCATTGATAATGCGCTGTATAACGCCTTCGGTCAGCGACTGATCTCCACTATTTACACTCAGGCTAATCAGTATCGGGTGGTATTGGAACAGCAGGTTGATAACCAACGGGTGCTTAACGCTTTTGATGATATCTACCTGAAAAATGGCAGCGGTCAGTCAATTCGCTTAACCAATATTGCCACCATTGAGCAGCGGGTTGGGCCACTGTCGGTTAACCGTATCGCTCAATTCCCTTCAGCCACCGTTTCGTTTAACTTACCGGCTGGAGTATCGCTGGGTGAAGCCACTAAAGCCATTACTCAGGCCGAACAGGAACTGAATTTTCCGACCGATATCACCACCCAATTTCAGGGCGCAACGCTAGCTTTTCAGGCCTCACTGAGCAGTACACTATGGCTAATTCTGGCGGCGATCGTCACAATGTATATTGTGCTCGGCGTATTGTATGAGAGCTTTATTCATCCGGTAACTATTCTTTCCACCTTACCCAGTGCCGGTGTTGGTGCCTTACTGGCACTGATGCTCTCTGGTCAGGAGCTGGATATTATCGCCATTATCGGCATCATCCTGCTTATTGGTATTGTGAAGAAGAATGCCATCATGATGATCGACTTTGCGCTGGCGGCGGAACGTGAGCAGGGAAAAAACCCTTATGATGCAATTTATCAAGCCTGTTTGCTGCGTTTTCGCCCTATTCTGATGACCACAATGGCAGCTTTGTTGGGTGCTTTACCGCTAATGTTCAGCACCGGTATTGGTGCTGAGTTACGCCACCCGCTGGGAATATGTATGGTGGGAGGCCTGTTAGTCAGTCAAGTGCTCACCCTGTTTACCACGCCGGTTATCTATTTGATGTTTGACCGTTTGAGTAAGCGTAAACCGGTTATCACTCAACCAACTGAAACCACTCAGGACGGTGTGTGATATGAAGTTCTATGCCCTGTTTATTAACCGTCCGGTAGCCACCATTTTGCTGACGCTGGGCATTATTCTCAGCGGTATTCTTGGCTTTAAATTACTGCCCGTCTCTCCCTTGCCCAAAATTGATTTTCCGGTGATTTCCGTCAGTGCTTCACTGCCGGGCGCATCACCGGAGACCATGGCATCGTCCATTGCAACCCCGCTGGAACGCTCGTTAGGTGCCATTGCCGGTGTTAATGAAATGACATCAACCAGCTCACTGGGCAGTACCCGCATTATTCTGCAATTTGATATGGATCGGGATATCAATGGCGCCGCCCGTGATGTGCAGGCGGCCATCAACGCAGCGCACAATTTGCTTCCCAGCGGTATGCCTTCCAGACCCACCTACCGAAAAGCCAACCCTTCCGATGCCCCCATAATGATCCTGACGTTAACTTCTGACGTTTACAGTCAGGGAGAGCTTTACGATTACGCATCGACTCAATTGGCACAGAAGCTCTCTCAACTGGAGGGGGTTGGTGATGTTTCCGTTGGCGGTAGCTCTCTACCCGCTGTGCGGGTACAGCTTAACCCTCAGGCGCTGTTCAATCAGGGGGTTTCGTTAGACGATGTCCGAACCGCGATTAGCCGGGCCAACGTTCGCAAACCGCAGGGATTTTTGAAAGCCAATGCACAAAACTGGCAGGTTCAAACCAACGATGAGATTAAAACAGCCGACCAATATAAACCGATTATTATTCATTACAATAATCAGTCTGCGGTCAGATTACAGGATGTAGCCACCGTCACCGACTCGGTACAAGACATTCGTAATGCCGGTATGGCGAATGGTATTCCCGCCATTTTGATTATGATTCGACGTTCCGCTGATGCCAACATTATCGATACGGTAGACCGCATTCGTGCAGAAATACCTGAACTGCAATCTTATATCCCTGCCTCGATTAATCTCGCGATTGCTCAGGATCGCTCACCCACGATTCGCGCCTCGTTGTTTGAGGTTGAACGCGCCCTGACTATCGCCGTTGCGCTAGTGATTCTGGTGGTATTCCTGTTTCTGCGTTCTGGGCGGGCGACGCTAATCCCGGCGGTTGCCGTACCGGTTTCGCTGATTGGTACCTGTGCCGCCATGTATATGCTCGGTTTTAGTCTGAATAACCTGTCGCTGATGGCCTTGACCATTGCCACGGGCTTTGTAGTCGATGATGCCATTGTGGTGCTGGAGAACATTGCTCGCCATATTGAAGCAGGGCTTAAACCTTTTGATGCCGCACTGAAAGGGGTAAACGAAGTCGGTTTTACCGTTCTCTCGATGAGCCTTTCTCTGGTAGCGGTTTTTATTCCATTGCTGTTTATGAGTGGCTTGCCCGGACGTTTATTCAGCGAGTTTGCTATTTCACTGTCGGTGGCGATTGGGATCTCATTGGTGATTTCTCTTACCCTAACGCCGATGATGTGCGCCCGGTTGCTACAAGCCAGAAAACAGGAACGGCCTCGTTCTTCACAAGGGTTTGGCCGCATCATTCTTGCCCTTCAACAAGGCTATGCCCGTAGTCTTAACTGGACGTTAGATCACTCGCGACTGGTGTTCGTCATCTTTCTTAGCACCATTGTGCTGAACGTCTGGCTGTATGTGAATGTCCCCAAGACCTTCTTTCCTGAACAGGATACCGGTCGACTGATGGGGTTTGTACAGGCAGACCAGAGCATCTCTTTTCAGTCGATGAAAAAGAAGATGGAAGTGCTGATGAAAATCGTCAGTAGCGATCAGGATGTGGATAACGTTACCGGTTTTACCGGCGGTTCACGTACCAATAGCGGCTCCATGTTTATCTCACTCAAGCCGCTGACAGAGCGCAAAGACACAGCCCAACAAGTGATTAATCGTCTAAGGGGCAAACTCTCTCAAGAACCAGGGGCCAGCCTGTTTTTGATGGCTGTGCAAGATGTCAGAGCCGGCGGGCGTCAGTCGAACGCTGGTTATCAATATGCTTTGCTGTCTGACGATCTCAGCATTCTACGTCAATGGGAACCAAAAATTCGGGCGGCATTTGCCACCCTACCTGAACTGACGGATGTTAACTCCGACCAACAGGATAAAGGGGCCGAAATTGCCATCACCTATAACCGAGAAACCATGTCGCGATTAGGGATTGATGTTTCCGCTGCCAACGCCCTGCTCAATAATGCGTTTGGGCAGCGACAAATTTCTACCATCTATCAACCGTTGAACCAATATAAAGTGGTCATGGAAGTTGCGCCTGAGTTTGCTCAAGACCAAAGCGCTCTAGATAAGATGTTTGTCATCAATCAGGATGGCAAACCTATTCCCCTTTCCTACTTTGCCCAGTGGACCCCGGCAAATGCGCCATTATCCGTCAACCACCAAGGCCTTTCCGCCGCGTCTACCGTTTCGTTTAATCTGGCGGAGGGATATTCCTTATCCGAGGCCACCGCAGCTATTGAACGAACCATGACCGCATTAGGCGTTCCCAATACAGTCAGAGGATCTTTTGCCGGTACTGCTCAGGTCTTTCAGGAAATGCTGCAATCACAGATTTTCCTGATTATTGCAGCCATCATGACTGTGTATATCGTACTGGGTGTCCTGTATGAGAGTTATATTCATCCTCTGACCATTTTATCCACCCTGCCATCTGCCGGGGTTGGCGCTATACTGGCTTTAGAACTGTTTGATACCCCATTCAGCCTGATCGCTCTCATCGGCGTTATGCTGTTAATTGGGTTGGTCAAGAAGAACGCCATCATGATGGTGGATTTTGCTCTTACGGCAGAAAGGCAAGGTAACTTGACGCCTCGCGAAGCTATCTTTCAGGCCTGCCTGCTGCGTTTTCGACCGATTATGATGACCACTCTGGCAGCTATTTTTGGTGCTATTCCTCTGGTACTTGGCAGCGGCGACGGAGCGGAATTGCGACAGCCTCTGGGTATCACTATTGTTGGCGGGTTGATAATGAGTCAACTATTAACCCTGTATACTACGCCGGTGATTTATCTCTACTTTGATCGCCTAAGGCTTTGGTATAAAAACCGTCATCCGTCACTGATAACCCCCACTAACCACCTGAGTCTGCCCGGAGGAACCGACACAAAATGAAAAAGAGTCACGTTAATGTGCGTTGGCAACTGTGGATTGTGGCTCTGGGTTTCTTTATGCAGTCGCTGGACACCACCATTCTGAATACGGCCTTGCCTTCTATGGCAGTTAGTCTCAATGAAAGCCCGCTTCAGATGCAATCCGTCATTGTTGCCTATATTCTTACTGTCGCCGTAGGGCTACCCGCCAGCGGCTGGTTAGCGGACCGTATCGGCGTTAAGCCGGTATTTCTATCCGCTATTGTTCTTTTCACCTTCGGTTCTCTGCTTTGCGCTCAGTCAGAAAGCTTACAAGAGCTGATTCGCGCGCGGGTAATACAAGGGATTGGTGGAGCCATGATGGTGCCCGTAGGTCGATTAACCGTGATGAAAATCGTTCCTCGCGAACAGTATATGGCGGCCATGACCTTTGTTACCTTACCCGGGCAGGTTGGCCCATTGATGGGGCCCGCGCTGGGCGGTTTTCTAGTGGAGTACGCCAGTTGGCACTGGATTTTTCTGATTAATATTCCGGTCGGTATTATTGGCGTATTGGCAATCCTGATGATTATGCCTAACTATAAAATGCCGCCGCGCCCCTTCGATGTGGTTGGTTTTATTTTGTTGGCAATTGGTATGGCCACCATTACCCTTTCGCTGGATGGTCACTCTGGTTTAGGCCTGACTCCAACGGCCATTTTGTTTCTATGTACCAGCGGCGTTGCCGCTCTTGGGCTTTATTGGCTACACGCTCGCCGGGCTAAAGCGCCGCTGTTCAATTTGGCTATGTTTAAAATCCCAACCTTTGCGCTAGGGCTGACTGGCAGTTTATTCGCTCGTATTGGTGGCGGGATGCTACCGTTTATGACGCCATTATTTTTACAGGTGGGTTTAGGTTTTTCCCCATTCCACGCTGGTTTGATGATGATTCCCATGATCATTGGCAGCATGAGCATTAAACGTCTGGTGGTGCAAATTGTTAACCGCTATGGCTATCGGGTTGTTCTTAGCATCGCGACCTTAGCCTTACCGGTCATTACGCTGTTGATCCCAATCGCTGGCTTGTTGGGATGGTATGTGCTGATTCCGTTTCTGTTATTTATGCTCGGGGTAACTAATGCGGTACGTTTTTCCACTATGAACACCCTGACGCTGAAAGATTTGCCCGATGAACTCGCCAGCAGCGGTAACAGCCTGCTGTCAATGGTTATGCAGTTATCCATGAGCCTAGGCGTCAGTATTGCAGGGATTCTGTTGGGTATCTTCTCAATGCATCATGTTGCCGTTGGTAGCCCTGACGTTCAACAGGCATTCTTATATACCTATTTGTGTATTGGGTTAATTATGCTGATTCCGACGGCAATTTTTGCTCGGGTTCCCAAAGACAGTGCTAAAAACGTCTTGTTGGGTTCGGGTAACCGTCGAGATAAATCCGATAACTAACGGAAATTAAATCTAATGAAATTGGGGATCACCGGAAAGCTATTCTTTGCCATTTTAGCCACCTGCATGCTGGTACTCATTACCATGCACTGGGGCGTTCGCCTGAGTTTTGAACGGGGTTTTACCGATTATATCCGCTCCGGTAACGAACAACGTTTAAGTTTGCTAGGCAATGCGCTGGCAGAACGCTATCGCCATGAGGGTAACTGGCAATTTCTCCAGCGCAATGAAAAAATCATTTATCAGCTATTGCCCTCGATTGAACAAAGCCATGATGAGAATGACGAACAGACGTTACCGCCTCAAGGGTGGCGAGTCCCTTTCTGGATCTTTGATACTCAGAACCATATGCTTGCAGGATCCTCCCACCCGGTTCCACGTCAGGCTACCCGTAAAGCCATCACGCTGGATGGGAAAACCATCGGCTGGATTGTTGGTATGCCGAGCGAAAAATTAACCCGCAGTGCCGATATAAATTTTGCTAAACAACAAAATCGCACCAGTTGGATGTTGATTGGCCTTTCAACCCTACTGGCCGCCATTGCCACGCTGCTGGTTTCCCGCAGCCTGTTATCTCGCGTAAAACACTTGGTTACCGGTACCCACCAACTGGCAGCCGGAGACTTTTCCGCTCGGGTTCTGGTCACCAGTAAAGATGAACTGGGAATGTTGGCCAATGACTTTAACCAACTGGCCAACACGCTAGAAAAAAACGAACGTATGCGACAGGCCTTTATTGCCGATGTCTCCCACGAGTTACGAACGCCGTTAGCCGTATTGCAGGGAGAATTGGAAGCGCTAGAGGACGGGGTCCGCCAACTCACCGCGACCTCCTTACATTCGCTGCAGGCTGAAGTGCGATCCCTGACCAAATTAGTCAATGATTTACATCAGCTTTCATTATCCGATTTAGGGGCTCTAACGTATAAAAAGAGCAATCTCGATCTGATCGCATTACTGGAACAGGCTATCGCGGCCTATCAAAGTCGCTTTACCCATAAGGGATTAGCCATTGAAACCGATCTACCACAAAGTGCCGTCGTTTTTGGCGATCCCGACCGGCTATCACAGCTGTTTCATAATTTGTTAGAAAACAGTCTGCGTTATACCGATGCCACTTACGCCGATACGCAGGGACGGCTACGTATCTCGGTCACCATCACTAAAGCATCAATACTGTTACACTGGCACGATTCTGCGCCTGGTGTTACTGATGAACAGTTAAGTCAGATTTTTGAGCGTTTTTATCGTACTGAAGTTTCACGCAACCGCGCCAACGGCGGCTCTGGATTAGGCCTCTCCATCTGCTGGAATATTGTTGATGCTCACGGCGGAGAAATTAGCGCCAACCATTCTGCTTTAGGCGGAC
This sequence comes from Limnobaculum parvum, assembly GCF_003096015.2. Classification (NCBI taxonomy): domain Bacteria; kingdom Pseudomonadati; phylum Pseudomonadota; class Gammaproteobacteria; order Enterobacterales; family Budviciaceae; genus Limnobaculum; species Limnobaculum parvum. The sequence goes on from NZ_CP029185.2 coordinate 1,935,876, forward strand.
TAGAAATTCAGTTACTCTTACCGCTGGTAACAGAAATGGTATCCCCATAACCATGACAGAAAGCGCCCTATTATCCGGCAATGATTTGCCGCCCGTATTGATTGTAGAAGATGAGCCTAAGCTGGGTCAGTTGTTAATTGATTATCTTCAGGCCGCCGGGTATCGCACCCATTTGATTACTCAAGGCCAAGAAGTCATTGATTGGGTGAAACAATACGCTCCTTCGCTGATCCTGTTAGATTTGATGTTACCCGGCGTTGATGGCATCACACTGTGTCGTGAAATTCGTACTTTCTCTGATGTGCCGGTGGTGATAGTAACGGCAAAGACTGAAGAGATCGATCGTCTATCCGGACTGGAAATCGGTGCGGATGACTACATCTGTAAGCCCTATAGCCCACGGGAAGTGGTGGCTCGGGTTAAAACTATTTTAAGACGTTGCTATCTGCCGGTCAGAGAATTACCCTCTGTGGAATTGGGTTTACAGTTGGATGATTCACAGTTTCAGATTCGATATAACAATACCAGCCTTGATTTGACCGCCGCCGAATTTCGGTTGCTAAAAACCCTGTCGACCCATCCGGGCCAGGTGCTGACCAGAGAATCGCTGTTGGATAACCTTTACGACGACTACCGTGTGGTAACCGATCGAACCGTGGACAGTCATATCAAGAATTTACGCCGTAAACTGGAAGCCTTAGCGCCAGAAAAAGTATTTATCCGCTCGGTATACGGGTTAGGCTACCGTTGGGAAGAGTAAGTAAACAGGTATTTATGCTTTTCTGAGTAGTGATGGAAAATACAACAGGAGTTGTCAGGTTAATGAATTTAGTTATTAAGCGTTCCCTTTTCGTTCTAATTATTCACACCTTATTGGTCTCTGTTGTCCATGCAGAGACAGCTAAGGACTGCGTAGTGGGTAAAGAGACCGTTATTAATAATCATCTGGCTCTGCTCAACATGCCAGAATTTAATCATGCCCGTGAAGTGGAAACCGTCACCGAAAGCGACAATACCCACTCAGCCTTTTACTATAAATTTAACTACGACCGCTGCGGCCAGTTGACCGATATGTATGCCCAAATAACGCGCAATGAACTGCGCTTTCGCATTGATTCCAGCTACGATATCCGTAGAAATCAACAGGGCTGGAGAAATAGTTACAACGTCACTCTATTTGGTATGAATAAACTGTTTTATGCCCGGGAAGGTGCGATTGATTATCATACTGATGATAAAGGGCTAATCGTCAGCTCAACGGATAATTACCTTTCCGGCAGTGATGATAAAAAAGCAGAAAACGGTGTAACCAACGGCATCTATAAAACTGACGATAAATTCCGTATGGCTTATAGCTTATTGAGCGGTAGTGACGAAACTGTCAACGGCGAATACCGTTTCTTCTTTCAGCCGGACAATAAGCCCTTCGCCTTGATCGGCCCGACAATGAGCATTAGTTACCTGTATGACAGCCAGCAACGTGCCAGCGGCATGATAGAAATTACCGTTTCCCCCTACTATCTTGGCAATAAAAAAACCGACTGTCTGGAATGGAATGAGCGTAATGACTGCACTAAATCCATTAGCAAGGAGCTAGAGCTGTTTCCAACCTATGTGGTAGACCGAACAACGGTGTTGCGATCGACTTATACTTACTGGTGACGAGTAAATCGGTACCAATGAACATTCCGGTCGTATAAACGACATTGCATATATTGGCATTGCACTCGGCCGGAAGACCATCGGTACTCAGTGATGAAGCTCATCAGACGAGCCTGCCTACGGTAACCTCACCTTTCGATTAACTATTTCAGTCATAAAACTTCACTATCGAACTGTACCCACGAGCAGTAAATCTTAAAACACGTCTTGTTTCACGCCTGCCGTTGCCATTCATCTCAACCAGGTCTACAATTCCGGCCCTGGGATTTTCCCAAGGCTGTACCCTTAGGGTGCGGCTCTGACTTGTGATCAGACTAAGAGACTAACAACATGTTTAAACCGGAATTACTTTCTCCGGCCGGTACGCTGAAAAATATGCGTTACGCCTTTGCCTATGGCGCAGATGCAGTTTATGCCGGTCAGCCTCGTTACAGCCTGCGGGTGCGTAACAACGAATTCAATCACCAGAATCTGGCTTTAGGCATTAATGAAGCCCATGCCCTTGGTAAAAAGTTTTATGTGGTGGTTAATATCGCCCCCCATAACTCCAAACTCAAAACTTTTATTCGCGATCTGGCCCCCGTCGTCGAAATGGGCCCGGATGCCTTAATTATGTCCGATCCAGGGCTGATTATGATGGTACGTGAAGCGTTTCCTGATATTGATATTCACCTTTCCGTACAGGCCAACGCCGTAAACTGGGCAACGGTGAAATTCTGGAAACAGATGGGGCTGACCCGCGTCATTCTCTCCCGCGAATTATCGCTGGAAGAGATTGAAGAAATTCGCCAGCAAGTACCAGACATTGAACTGGAAACCTTTGTACACGGTGCTTTATGCATGGCCTATTCTGGCCGTTGCCTGCTTTCAGGTTATATTAATAAGCGCGATCCTAACCAAGGCACTTGCACTAACGCCTGTCGCTGGGAGTATAAAATGGAAGAAGGTAAAGAGGATGACACCGGCAACATTGTGCATATTCATGAACCCATTCCAGTAAAAAACGTTGACCCAACCTTGGGTGCCGGTGCCCCTACCGATAAAGTGTTTATGATTGAAGAAGCGCTGCGTCCTGGCGAGTATATGAGCGCCTTTGAAGATGAACACGGCACTTATATTATGAATTCTAAAGATCTGCGAGCCGTTCAACACGTGGAGCGGTTAACTCAGTTAGGCGTTCATTCATTAAAAATTGAAGGCCGCACCAAATCGTTCTACTACTGTGCACGTACCGCTCAGGTTTATCGTCGAGCCATCGATGATGCCGTTGCAGGTAAACCATTCGATGACTCACTAATGACAACGTTAGAATCATTAGCCCATCGCGGATATACCGAAGGTTTTTTACGCCGCCATGTACATGATGAACATCAAAATTATGACTACGGCTATTCTATTTCTGACAGCCAGCAGTTTGTTGGGGAGTTTACCGGCGAGCGTCGTAATGGTTTAGCGGCAGTTGATGTAAAAAATAAATTTTCCGTTGGCGACAGCGTCGAGATGATGACCCCAAGAGGCAATATCCATTTCACCATTGAATCAATGGAAACCAACAAGGGGCAACCAACTGAAGTCGCTCCGGGTAACGGACATGTCGTTTATCTGCCTGTTCCAGAAGATATTAACCTGGAATACGCTTTGCTGATGCGAAATTTAGCCGGAAGCAACAACACACGAAACCCGCACAGTGCATAAAATTTATTTTTTTCCACTGACGGCGTTAAAAATCACACGCTTTAATTTAAATTATTAGAAATAGATCACATCTATTAGTAAATAAAAGGACTACTATCTCAGTCCTAAAGATTAATAACTAGACGAGTTCCTATTATCTCTTTAATAGAAACCACCTCCTTACCAGTCCAATCTCCCTTGGGCTGGTTTCTTTTTTTCTAGGGTTTGTCTAATTCCGTTCCCATTCTTTTCGCTATTTTAACCGTGCATTATACGACTATCGTCTGGTGCCAGCTCTCTATCGGTCATACCATAGTCTCGAATAATTCCGGCAATCTTTAGCCGATAATCGTTAAAAATCGTCGCTCGACCTTTAGCCTGTGCTTGTCGGTGCAACGCTAATTGTCTCCATTGCTGAACGGCCTGTTCATCGCGCCAAAATGAAAGAGACAACACCTTGCCCGGTTCAGACAAGCTTTCAAACCGCTCAATAGAAATAAAACCATCTATTTCACTCAACAAAGGCTTTAACTCAGCGGCTAAATCCAGATAGGCTTGCTTATGCCCCGGTTTTATCTGTACTTCAAAGATGACTGCAATCATTGTTTCCTTCCTTACTCATTTCAAATAAAAACGCATTTTAATGTAAACAATGGGTAAAAATACTATCACTCAGCATGGAATCGCTATACTGCTTTTATCTTCTCTCATTTAATACTTTCAGGAGGGGCAATGGTTGCCTCAGCCAACGCATTTATTATATTAAATGGGTAAAGGAGCAAACACTCCAGAAGTTCGGGATGCTATCACGCAGCTCGGAGAACAAGGAAACCAACTCGAAGTTAGGGTTACCTGAGAGTATGGCGACACTGTTCATTATGTGAGGGCAAGAATAAGGGGCACATATTGCGCCCCTTCAAATCGTAAAAATAATGCGTTTAGTTCTGCATTAAAAGTGGTCAGTAAACTATCGATATTTAGCTACGGAGCACATAAATCTTTTGGATAACGATTAATTCGCTTCAGCCAAATCCTTTGGCATATTGCTTTGCATGTTATGCCAGATAACGCCGCTGGCTTTACCATACTGACGCACACACTCCATTACTTGGTCATGTAACCTGTCGCGACACAATTCAGCAAGACGTTGATAGAAGCTCATAGCTAACTGACGTGCTTCCGGATTGGAAAAATAGTAACGACCAACGCGAATATAGAGCCCTTTGATACCATTAAGAATCAGGCCATAAATCGGATTCCCTGAGGCAAAAGCTAAACCACGGAAAATATTATAATCCAACTCGGTAAAGCGCTCTGGACGGTCTTCTGGGCTATTCGCCTGCGCTAAAACTTCCTGAGCTTTTTCCGGATGTTGACGAACCGCTGCGCGAATAAATATTGCGGCAATATTAGTTCTGACGGCCAGAAGATTATCAATTAATTGAGGAACACTATCGTGATCTAAACGCACCAGCGTTTCCAACAGGCTCAGGCTGGAAGTTTCCCAGAAATTATTTACTTTAGTTGGTTTACCGTGCTGTATGGTCAACCAACCATCTCTGGCCAAACGCTGCAATACTTCACGCAATGTGGTACGAGTTACGCCAATAAGTTCGGAGAGTTCACGTTCTGCGGGCAAAATAGTCCCCGGAGGAAACCGGTTGTTCCAAATGCTCTCAATTAAATACTCTTCCGCAAATCCTGCCGGACTCTGCGCTTTGATCACCATAAAAGTGCTATTCCATTAAGATACAAAAATAAAAACGACTTGTTGCATTATACCAGAAGCCCACAGCCGGATATAGCATCCCAAAATATCTAATAGAGTAAACTGTGGTTTAGATTGCAAAAATAGGCTAATTTTAGTGTAAAAAATTACTTAATCATTTTAAATCAATCAGGAAAAAAGAAATCCTTGGCTAAGATAGAAAATCTTAACCATAAATGTCATATGAAAGATGGCATAGAAATAAAACTAGTTTAAACTACCGCTATCGGCGATCGCTCATGCATATTAAAGTGAATTAATCATGTTATGTTATTTAAATAGCTGTTCTAAAGGACGAAGTTCCTGGTTCTTGCTGGCTCTGATTGTTATTGTACTTGAGTTAATTGCCCTCTATTTCCAACACGTAATGCTATTGAGACCTTGTGTGCTCTGCATTTACGAGCGTTGTGCGCTATTTGGCATCTTAGGCGCAGCCCTGATTGGTATGTTGGCACCCTCCTCTACGCTGATACGTTTTCTGGCTATTATTGTCTGGTTATACAGCTCTATCGAAGGCCTATTGTTGACATGGAAACACACCGTGATTCAACTTTACCCTTCTCCAGCAAACACCTGCGATGTTCTGGTTAACTTTCCGACTTGGTTACCGTTGGATAAGTGGTTACCTGAAGTATTCGTGGCTAACGGTGATTGTAGTGAAAAACAGTGGTCATTCCTTTCATTGGAAATGCCCCAGTGGTTACTGATTATTTTTGCTATCAGTTTGGCTATTGTCACTCTAGTGATTATTGCTCAGTTCGTTAAACCAAAAAGACGCTTTTTCTATAACAACCCACTCTGATATTTTTATCAGAAGATTAATAACAAAAAAGCGCAGATCATGGCGCTTTTTTGTTATTTTCAAAATGTAACTAACGTAAAAAAACCTCGCACGGCGAGGTCCTAAATAATTATTGTTTAGTCTGCCAGCTTAGCTGATACGCAACCGGTACTGCTACATTCACGCTCACGTTCTTTAAGGAAAGTAATACGCTCATTCATCATGTTGTTGGCACAGCTTAAGTTGACAAAGTATCCGCTATCTTTCTCTTCACTACAGCTCGTATCCCGTTGCTTGATCCAATTTAGCTGGCTTGTCTTCAACGTACTCTTTTGTTCTGCGCTCAGTAGCTTCACCACTCGAGAATATTGCTGATTCAGATCGCGGTCTAACTGAGAAAACTCTGTACTACTACAATAAACCTGATCGAAGGCGTTACGCGGTGTCGCACAACCCGCAGCGAGTGCATTGGCCGATATCATCACGGTTAAGGCTACAAGAATTCGACACATACTAAACTCCTTTATGGTTAATTTACTGCTTCATTTTATACAGTTACATTGGTTTTTATAAGCAGACAATCACTATCAGAAACAATATGTCAGATAATTTAGACTTAATAAAAAACCCTCCGAAGAGGGTTAATCAAAAAATAGATGAAATTTATCTTATAAATCAATTAATCATCTAGCCCAGTCTGGCTTATTCAAAATGTGGTCCTGCCAGTCAATCACTTCACTTTCCGGTACCGCAATATTCCGTACTGAAATTCTGGCGGCATGCATGGCAGATTTAGAACCGGCTAACAGCGGGTGCCATTCAGGCAATGGTTTATCTTCGGCTATCAGACGATAGGCGCAAGTTGGTGGTAACCATTCAAAAGTGGGTAAATTGTCCCGAGTCAGTTTGATACAATCTTCTTCCAGTTCGAAACGACGATCGTAATTACGACACTGGCAGCTTTTAATATTAAGCTGGTTACAGGCGACGTTAGTGAAATAAATTTCATCTGTATCTTCGTCAATCAGTTTATTCAGACAGCATTGGCCACATCCGTCACACAACGACTCCCATTCGTCATCGGTCATCTCGGGCAGCGTCTTTTGCTGCCAAAAAAAGGATTGGCTCATGATGATATTCCAGCATTATTAAACAAGGGTAAATCCAAAAATAAACGCCTGTAACTGTTGGCTACAGGCGTCTGTTCTAGACGATATGAAAAGATTATAACACGCGGCTGGTAATTTCTTTACCATTAAGCGCAACGGTGAAGTTATCACCATGTGCAATCGGACCAACACCTGAAGGTGTACCAGTTAATACAATATCGCCAGGACGTAGCGTAAAAAAGCGGCTCATGTAAGAAATCAGCGGCAGAATCGGCGTAATCATCTCTCGAGTATTCCCATTCTGGCGAACCTGACCATTAATCGACAACAAAAGTGAAGCCTGCTGAGCATCACCAAACTGCCCTACCGGAATAAAACCAGAAATAGGACAAGCATTATCAAATGCTTTGGCCTTTTCCCACGGCTCACCGGCCTTTTTACACTCTGCCTGCAAATCACGTAGGGTTAAATCAATAGCAATGCCGTATCCTACAATGGCGTTAGCAACCCGCCCTTCATCCGCATTTTTCAACGGTAGACCAATCAGTACCGCCAGTTCTACTTCATAATGAACCGAGCCAAATCCGTCCGGTATTACGATTGGCTGAGTAATGTCACATAACGCCGTTTCAGGCTTAATGAACAGTAGCGGCTGTTGAGGAGTGTTATCCCCCATCTCTTTGATATGGTCTGAATAATTTTTGCCAACGCAGACGACTTTACTCACAGGCAACTCTAATAGGTCACCCTGCCAATCTCGATGTTGATACATATGATTGCTACTCCTTCATTAAGCTATGTCTGATTTTATCGATGCAGATATTTATCATTGTTTTCAACCTAACATCATGCCAGGCCATTTGATGTTATCCGAATGTTATCATTACATCGGTCACAAAAACTTAGATTAAACGCTTAGTTTTGTACAACTTTATCTGCCAAAGTACCGATACTGATCGCAAAGTAAGTAGAACGGTTCCAATGCATAATAGTCCGGAAATTGTTAAATACCATAAATGTTCTCCCCTGTGCATCATCAGGCTGGATAATCCAGGCCCGCTGATTTCCGGCCACTTTATGTGAAAGCACAATTCCCTGTTTCTGCCATTCGGCTACCGTCTTCGCTTTAGCATCTTCCAGCCCGATGACTTCATCAGTCAGCCCTTTTGTTACTTTTACCTCTAGCCCCCAACTCTCGTTAGCGTTCCAGCCTTCAGTGGCTAGGTAATTGGCGGTTGAGGCAAAAACATCATCTAGGTTATTCCAGATATCAATACGCCCATCACCGTTACCATCCAGACCATATTTAAGGAATGAGGTTGGCATAAACTGACATTGCCCCATTGCTCCAGCCCATGAGCCTGTAAATTGATCAACCGAAATATGACCTTGTTGTAAGATTTGCAGCGCAGCAATCAACTGCTGAGTAAAAAACGCTTCACGACGTCCTTCAAAAGCCAATGTTGCCAAGGCGGAAATAATATCTTCTTTCCCCTGACGTTTGCCAAACGAACTCTCCATCCCCCATAGAGCCACAATATAGCTGGCCGGTACGCCAGATCGTTTGCTAGCCCTATTTAACTTGGTTTTATTGGCCTGATACATTTGACGCGCGCGCTCTACTTTCCAATTTGGTAATACTTGCTGCAAATAATCATCAAGTGTGATCTTCTTTTCCAACTGATTTTTATCTGAATCAATCACACGACTCAAAAAATAGACATTAGCAAACGCCTGATCGATAGTTTGCTGATTGATACCTTCACTTAACGCTCTGGCCTTTAATTTTTCCACATAAGTAGGAAATTGTGATTCATTATAAGTAGCGCTCTGTTTCGTTGTTGGAGTACTGCCTGAAGCGTTACTGATGGCGGGTTGAGCTTGAAGGTTTTTGCCGCTGAATCCGGCGAGTAGCGCAATACCTGTCAACCAGGCAATCATTGATAATTTCACTATCATCATCCCAAATTATTCTTATACAAATTGCATAAATAAATCTATTGTTACAACGCGACTAAAGCACCAAACGACATCAGAACATTTTTTCTTGAAATTAAAAGCGGTTTAATCGTCAAAATCATCAGGTGTCTTTAGTAAGCTTTCTACTGGAGGCGGGACCTGTAAATAGAATCCCTGTTCAGCCAAATTGTGTTTCACTCGTTCAATATCTGCTGTGGCTAATTTATGCCGTTTATCCAAATCAAGAACCATAACAAACACAGGCTTACCGAAACTATTCATTAACGCTTCAGGAATTTTGGAAAAATCATCCTGCTGTTCAATATAAAGATAGGTCTGATCGCGTTTATTACTACGATAAATTGCACACAACATTGTTATTTCGCTCTAATTAATTGACTCAGTGACTTGCCTAGATATGCAGCTAACTATAACATGCAGCTATGCGTTCGTGTATTTTACAATATTGAACATTAAAACAGTGCTCTGGCTACAATAGCGGGAGCCAAAAACTGAGTCAGCATAGATGTCACAATCGCCAGTTGAGTTAAAAGGCAGTAGTTTTACTCTGTCTGTTGTTCATTTGAATCATTCAGAACCTAACATCATTCGAGAAGCTTTAACCGAGAAGGTAAAGCAAGCTCCCGCTTTTTTGCAGAATGCGCCCGTGGTTTTGAACGTTGCCGCACTCACACCTGATGCTGATTGGTTGCAGGTGCAACGTGCCGTGACGGATGCAGGCTTACGTGTTGTTGGTGTGAGTGGGTTTCATAGTGATGAACAAAAGCGATCTATCCAATCTGCGGGTCTACCGCTGCTGACAGAAGGCAAGGCAAGTAGAGTAACCAAAGTTGCAACACCACCACCACCGCCGCCGCCAAAAACTCGAATCATTAGTACCCCTGTCCGTACCGGGCAGCAAATTTACGCTCGCGGCTGCGATCTTGTGGTTATCAGTTCCGTGAGTTCAGGCGCAGAGCTGATTGCCGATGGCAATATTCATGTCTACGGTATGATGCGTGGTCGTGCGCTGGCCGGTGCCGGTGGCGACACCAGCAGCCAAGTTTTTTGTACTCATCTTGCAGCTGAATTAGTCTCTGTTGCCGGAGAATATTGGCTAAGTGACCGAATTCCATCTACATTTTATGAGCGCAGCGCCAGACTATTTTTACAAGATAATATCTTAACTATTGAATCATTTAATTAAGCCTTATTTACAAGGAACACCTTATGGCACGAATTATTGTTGTTACTTCCGGTAAGGGGGGCGTTGGTAAAACCACCTCCAGCGCTGCCATTGCTACTGGTTTAGCACAAAAAGGAAACAAAACTGTCGTTATCGATTTTGATATCGGGCTGCGTAATCTCGATTTAATCATGGGGTGTGAACGCCGCGTAGTGTATGACTTTGTTAACGTCATTCAGGGTGATGCCACGCTTAATCAGGCGCTAATCAAAGATAAACGTACAGAAAACCTCTATATTCTGCCAGCGTCTCAAACTCGCGACAAAGATGCATTAACTAAAGAAGGCGTAGAAAAGGTACTCGCAGACCTCGGTGAGATGGAATTCGATTTTATCGTTTGTGACTCTCCGGCCGGTATCGAAAGCGGAGCCCTGATGGCGCTGTATTTCGCAGATGAAGCGATTATCACCACTAACCCGGAAGTTTCTTCAGTACGTGACTCCGACCGTATTCTCGGTATTCTGGCATCAAAATCTCGTCGTGCTGAAAATGGCGAAGAGCCAATTAAAGAACATTTGCTGGTCACTCGTTATAACCCCGGCCGCGTTAACCGCGGTGATATGTTAAGCGTTGAAGATGTGTTGGAGATCCTGCGTATCCCTCTGCTGGGTGTTATTCCTGAAAGTCCATCAGTGTTACGTGCTTCCAATCAGGGTGAACCAGTTATCCTCGATACCGAATCTGACGCAGGTTTAGCTTATGCAGATACCGTTGAGCGTTTGTTGGGTGCAGAAATACCATTCCGTTTTCTGACTGAAGAGAAAAAAGGTCTGTTAAAACGACTGTTCGGAGGGGCATAAGTCATGGCATTGTTAGATTTTTTCCTGTCCCGTAATAAGCCAACCGCCAATATCGCCAAAGAGCGTCTGCAAATTATCGTTGCAGAACGTCGTCGCGGCGATAACGAGCCGCACTACTTACCGCAATTGAAGCGCGACCTGCTTGAGGTTATCTGTAAGTATGTGCAAATTGACCCGGAAATGGTTACCGTTCAATTAGAGCAAAAAGGGGATGATATCTCCGTACTGGAGCTTAACGTGACACTACCGGAACATGATGACGTGAAACGTTAAGCGTGTCCTATAGGGGCATAAAATGAGAAAAACCGCCTTGAAAGGCGGTTCTCTATTTCAACCGTCGCCGCAATTCCTACATAAAAACACGGGCTTCCTGCTCAAGCAATTCAGCTAAACGTTCACGCATTAACTGCCCTCGCCATCCTTGCATCAATTCAGGCTGCTCACTGATATCTTGCTGCCAGAAAAACTTCAGTAGCTGGTTAATCTGACGACGTGATGCTAGGAGTTCAACGTTTAATCCGCTTTCGCCAGAAATGGTCTGGATCAGCGATTTGATATCTTTAAACACTTTCTTATATCCAGCGTGATCCACAATACGCGATATTTTTTCCGGTAATGCTTCTTCCGGCAATTGCTGACCTTCTACAACTAGGCGCAGCATGGTTCTACCGTGATAACGGATTTCCGGCCCGCTTAACCCTAACGGTTCCAGTTCCCCCATCGATGAAGGTTGGTACCGCGCCATTTGCCACAGGTTCTCTTCTCTGACAACAAAGTTAACCGCCATGTCGCGATCGCGAGCATAATTTAAACGCCAAGCCGCTAACCGCTTCAAACAACCCAACTGACGGTGATTTAACTGCCAAGCGTTATTGATATCGATATAGGCCTCTTCTGGAGCAAGCTGTTCACAGCGGCGCTTGCTCATCATGGCGCACTCATTTTTAGCAGCATCCAGCCATTTTAGCTGTTCAGTCTCTTGCAGAATCACATCCGCTATTGGCAACAGGTAGAAAACATCCGCCGCGGCATAAATGCACTGTCTTTCGGTCAGTGGACGAGCCAGCCAATCGGTTCTGGATTCACTTTTATCCAGTTCAATATCCAGATATTCCGCAACCAGTGCCGCAAACCCTGTAGAAAGTGAACGTTGATTGAATGCCGCCAGTATTTGGGTATCGATCATGGGTTCTGGCAGTACGCCAAACTCATGGAGAAAGACTTCCAGATCTTCACTACAAGCATGAAGAAACTTAATGACATTTGGATTAATCAATAGCGCGCGAAACGGTTCCCACTGTTGAATATTCAGTGGATCGATCAAAACAACCTGCTCACCATCATAAAGTTGAATCAATCCTAACTGAGGGTAATAGGTGCGGGTTCGAACAAATTCAGTATCCAATGCAATGCGTGAAGCCTGACTGGCACGTTCGCAAACCTGCTGTAATTCGACATCAGTTGTTATCAGTTGATAATCCAAAACATAATCTCTTGTTTGTTAGTTTCTGGCATAAATAACGCCGGATTTCCGGCGTTATTTATGCCTCATTACACGCCGGTTACACTTGACGACCCGCTTGCTGTTTAATAGCTTCATCACGCAAATCTTTACGTAGTATCTTACCCACATTAGATTTAGGCAGCTCGTCACGAAATTCAACGATTCTCGGAATTTTATAGCCGGTTAATCCACTGCGGCAATGGGCTAAAAGCTCATCCTTAGTCAGGCTAGGATCTCTTTTAACCACATAAATTTTCACGGTTTCTCCGGAAACTTCATTCGGTACGCCAATGGCAGCCACTTCCAGAACTTTAGCGTGACTGGCGACCACTTCTTCAATTTCATTCGGATAAACGTTAAATCCAGAAACCAGAATCATATCTTTTTTGCGATCGACGATCTTCATAAAGCCTTGCTCGTCCATCACCACAATATCACCGGTTGCCAACCACCCGTCTTTTATGACTTCGTTGGTCGCTTCAGGACGATTCCAGTAGCCTCTCATTACCTGCGGGCCTTTTACCCAAAGCTCACCGGGCTGCCCTTCAGGTACATCAATACCCCGATCGTCAACCAGCCGGATTTCCGTAGATGATACCGGTAGACCGATGCTGCCACTGTATTGCTGTAAGTCATAAGGATTACCCGCGACTAATGGCGAGCACTCCGTCAGGCCATAGCCTTCCAACAGATGGGTTCCGGTCAACTGTTGCCAACGATCGGCAACGCTTCGCTGAACCGACATGCCACCACCAACGGTGATATGCAGATGGCTAAAGTCTAACTCACGGAAATCTTCATCATTGATCAGCGCATTAAATAGAGTATTCACGCCGGTCAGTGCCGAGAATGGGTAGCGGGAAAGCTCTTTCACCATGCCTTTTAAGTCTCGCGGATTGGTGATTAGCAGGTTACATCCCCCCACTTCAAGAAACAGCAGGCAGTTTACGGTTAACGCAAAAATATGATAGAGCGGCAGCGCCGTTACCACCAGTTCCTGACCCACGACCAGCAGAGGGATATAGGCGGCACGCGCTTGCTCCATATTGGCCAAGAGATTCTTATGGGTCAACATTGCCCCTTTGGCCACGCCAGTTGTGCCACCGGTATATTGCAGCAGAGCCAAATCATCAGGTGATAATCGTGGCTTAATATATTGCTGGTGACGCCCCTTATGTAAAGCACTGCGAAATGATACGGCTCCAGGCAGGTTGTATTTTGGCACCAGTTTTTTAATGTACTTAACCACAAAGTTGACCAGAGAACGCTTACCAACGGAGAGCTGATCTCCCAAACCACTGAGAATCACGTGTTCAATTGGCGTCTGTTTAACTACTTTTTCCAGCGTATGGGCAAAGTTTGACACAATCACAATCGCTTTTGCGCCACAGTCATTTAGCTGATGTTCCAGTTCTCTTGGGGTATACAGTGGATTCACATTAACCACCACCAAACCCGCACGCAGAATACCAAACAGTACGATAGGATATTGCAACAGGTTCGGCATCATTACCGCTACCCTGTCACCTTTTTTCAACCCCAGTGAATTTTGCAGGTAAGCGGCAAAAGCCCGGCTACGTTTCTCTAATCGACGGAAGGTCATTACCTTTCCCTGATTAATATAAGCAGGCTGATCGGCAAAACGATTTACCGCATTTTCAAACATATCCGCCAGTGATGAGTAGCGTAGGGGATCTATCTCTGCCGGAACATCTTTGGGATAACGGGATAACCATACCTTATTCAATGAAATACTCCTGTATCTGGCATTTTGCCTTCGTTCTGTCGTTATTCCTCAGACAGAACAAGACTCATTACAGTGAACCTAACCGTTAAGAGCTCTATGGTTACCATAGACGAATATTCTATTACTACTGTAATATCAAAAAATCACATTCTCTGACAAAACTATATGGGGAAAATAACGGTGGTTGCCGTTTATTCTCGACCCGGTAGTTTTTTCCAAGTCACTTCATTACGTAAATAGACTGGCTCTGCCGATTCTACCGTCTGAACTTCGCCTTTTTTCCAGCAGGAAATGGCTAAAGGCAGCATATCTTCTGCCTGCGGCAACGACATCTTGCCGTTACGAACGATCACATCGGTTTCATCAGCCATATCGGGATAGGTTTCCCATCCCGTACCCGCGATAGCCCATTCACCATGACTTGATATTAACTGTTCTTTTACCTGCTGAGGTGACAAGACCTGCTCAGTATTTACCAAACGCCACTCCCCTTGTGCAGAGCGTTGATATTGACCCCAGTAGACTTCCCCCATTCTGGCGTCGATAGCGGTCAGAACCTGCGTCATGCCGGTCATACGATAAGCACCCTGAGCCAGAGTATTTAAGGTTGAAATACCAATCATGGGTAAGTCGGCGCCTAAGGCCAGCCCCTGAGCAATACCAATACCAATGCGTACACCGGTAAAACTCCCCGGACCGCGACCAAAAGCCAGCGCATCCATATGGGCCAGAGTTAACCCAGTTTCAGCTAAGATCTGCTGAACCATAGGTAAAATACGTTGGGTATGTTCACGAGGACACAGTTCGTACAAAGCATGAACTTTACCGTCATTCCAAATGGCGACGGAGCACGCTTCTGTGGCTGCATCAAGCGCAAGAATTCGCGTTGACATTGAAAACCTCAGACGGGATTACAGATAAAAATAATCCGCCAATTATACCATATTGATGCTGGTAATTATTCGTTACGTGAGCAGTTTTATTTATCATCAGGCGTTGATCGTTGATGAAGAAATTCAATCGCTTTCGTTAAATCACGCGTTCTGGGAGCCGGTGGCAAGCTGTTAAGAAAAATAGCGCCATAAGGACGCATCACTAATCGATTATCACAAATGACAATAACACCACGATCGTCAGTATCGCGGATTAGGCGTCCTACGCCCTGCTTCAGCGTGATAACCGCATCTGGAAGCTGAACATCATTAAAAGGATCGCCTCCGCGCAGTCGGCAATCTTCAATACGCGCCTTAAGCAGCGGGTCATCTGGTGAGGTAAAAGGTAGTTTATCGATAATAACACAGGAGAGCGCATCACCGCGAACGTCTACCCCTTCCCAAAAACTGTTGGTTGCCACCAGTAATGCATTGCCGGACTCAACAAATTGAGAAAGTAGTTTACCTTTACTGGTTTCCCCCTGCATCAGTACCGGCAAGGTCATGCTCTCACGGAAAGCTTCCGTTAAATCACGCATCATTTGATGTGAGGTGCATAAAAAGAAGCAGCGACCATCGTTAGCTTCAATAAGTGGTTGCAGCATTGAAGCCAGTTGCTTAGCACCACCGTACTGGTTAGGCGATGGCAGAAAGCGCGGCACGCACAGCAATGCCTGAGTTTCATAATCAAACGGGCTGGCGAGAATTAAGGTTTCGGCTTTTTCCAATCCTAAACGCTGATTGAAGTGATCCAGTGAATCATTCACCGAAAGGGTTGCTGACGTAAAAATCCAACTCCCTTTCTTTTCGTCCATCAAATCACGGAATTTATCCGATACGGAAAGCGGCGTCAGGGCCAGCACAAAATGGCGGGCACCACATTCATACCAATAACTATAGCCGGGAATAGAGACATCTTTCAGACGATCGAGACGTGAACGATACTGCGTTGCTCTTTCAAAGGCGGCATCCAGCAAGGCCGAGCGGCCTAATGCCATTTTTATTACGTCATAACACAGGGTCAGCGCATCATCCACTAACAGCAGCGCCCGTTGAATAGTTTGTTGCTCCAACACATCCCGCAGATTACCTCTGAAACCGGGTTCCCCCAGTGCCAGACGAAAATCTTGAGTACTCTGAGTTAAGCGATCGGCACTCTTTTGCAACTGTGCCATATCCCTCACTTCAGTACGGTAAGCAATAATAATATCTTTCGCCAAATCCAATAGCTGACGGCTGGTAACCTGCTGACCAAAATATTGGCTGGCAATATCCGGCAATTGATGGGCCTCATCGAAAATCATGACATCGGCATTAGGGATCAACTCGGCAAAACCGGTCTCTTTCACCACAATATCAGCTAAAAACAGGTGATGGTTCACCACCACCAGATCCGCATCCATTGCCCGACGCCGAGCCTTGACGACGAAGCACTCTTTATAATAGGGACAATCACTACCTAGGCAGTTGTCATTGGTACTGGTAACCAGAGGCCAGATATAGCTATCTTCAGCTACCTGAGTACAAGTACTTACGTCACCATCTATAGTGCTGGATGACCAACGGCGCAAACTCACCAGATCGTTAAGGGTCGAATTAGTCAGTTCTCCCCCGGTCATTGACTGCTGTTCCATCCGCTCAAGGCATAAGTAATTAGAACGCCCTTTCAATAGCGCTAGCTTACCGGTAAATTCCAGTGCAGTAGCTACTGTCGGCAGATCGCGCGCGAACAGTTGGTCTTGCAAGGCTTTTGAACCCGTTGAAATGATAACCTTGCGTTTAGAGCGTATTGCTGGTACCAAATAAGCATAGGTTTTCCCTGTACCGGTACCTGCCTCTACCACCAGTTCCTGTTTTTTCTTGATTGCCTGAGTGATAGCTTTGGCCATTACGCGCTGCGGTTCACGCGGTTTAAAACCTTTAATTGCCTGAGCTAATGCACCTTTAGGTGCGAAATCATCTGCCAAGTATGTGTATCCGTTGGATTAAGCTTGAATGAGTCTGACCGCCAGCATGGAGCAGATACGGTAAAGAAGTGGCTTATTATGCCTGTCCTGACCTGTCACCACCACCCTGTTCGCTCATATAACATGAAATTGGTCGATATTCAGCGCGCTGGTTTTCACTACCACCGTTTATCTAATCCACATTTGTAGAAATGGGTTTATGATTGATCCGACAGGGGAATTGAACCGCAATAGTGGTTATCCTAACCTTAAGCGATTAATATGAAATCACCATGATATATTCAGGAGCAATACGCCATGACAATTAAACGAATTAACCCTACCGATCGCTGGTCTGATGCCGTGATTTATAACAATACGATTTACTATACCAGCGTACCTGACAATTTGGATGCAGATGTCACCGCCCAAACGGCTAACGTACTTGCTGATATCGATGTCATGCTCAATCAGTTAGGTTCCAGTAAAGAACGCATTCTGGATGTCACCATCTTTTTATCCGATAGGGTCGATTTTGCATCCATGAATGCCGCGTGGGATGCTTGGGTTTCTGACGGCAATGCCCCTGTACGTTGCACTGTTGAAGCGGCGCTGATGAAACCACAATATAAAGTGGAAATTAAGATTGTTGCCGCTTGCTAAGTATCAGACTCTGACAGTCAGCTCAAATTTTCGGCGTTGATTGCAATAAATTAGAGGCACTCATCTTGGTGCCTCTAATTTATTTAAACATTGTCATGGTAAACCAAGTCGCCGTAATCGCCCTTCAGTACATAGGCGATGGATAAATCCATTTCCTTTAGCGATTGGATAGGCGAACTCAATTTAACCTTTGGCGTGCGCTACGGCTTCACGAGCCAGTTCAGTGATACGGTTAAAATCACCTTTAGCAATAACATCAGCCGGAACCAACCACGAACCACCCACGCACAACACGCTTGGCAATGCCAGATAATCACGACAGTTGTTCAGGGTAATGCCACCGGTAGGACAGAAACGAACAGAAGAGATAGCACTACAAATCGCCTGAAGGGCTTTTACGCCGCCGTTAGCTTCTGCCGGGAAGAATTTAAACTCACGTAAACCGTAATCCATACCCAACATTAGTTCAGAAACGCTACTGATTCCCGGAATTAAAGGCATATTGCCTTCAACCGCCGCCTGCAACAACGGTTCGGTCAGCCCCGGACTGATAGCGAATTGACCGCCTGCAGCGGCAACGTCTGCCAGTTGCTGAGGATTCAACACCGTACCCGCTCCAATAATGGCCTCAGGTACTTCTTTGGCAATAGCACGAATCGCATCCATCGCACATGGAGTACGCAGGGTAACTTCCAGTACGCGAACACCACCGGCAACTAATGCTTTAGCCAAAGGAACAGCATCTTTCAGTTCCTTGATAACAATAACAGGAACGACCGGTCCATCAGATAGGATACTTTCAGCGCTTACTTTCCAGTTTTTCATCTAGTGAGAACTCCATGTGGCTAGTCAAATACCTGACTCAGCCAGGCACGTCGCAGCCGTTAACATAAACGTGCAACTGACTCGCCACACGCAGGATTATTTAAATATTTATGCAGACCAAAATACATCTACCGGCGTCTGGGTTTGGTGTATGACCGCACGAACAGGCATTTCATTAACGTTATCCCCTTCCTGTGCCTGATGGTAAACCACTCGCTTATTCTCCCCCACCAGATGCAGGAAAATATGGCGACTGTTTAATAGCGCAGGTAGCGTCAGCGTTAATCGGTCTAACGGTGCTGTTAATGGGGTCATTCCCATGCACAGATGTTTAGACTTCATATCCAGTGCCGGAAATAAATTTTCGGCCCCAGGAAATAATGATGCCGTGTGTCCATCATCACCCATACCCAGAATCACTACATCAAAAGGCATTGCTATCTCTTTCAGCGATTTTTCTATCCCAGATGCGCCTTCAAATGGTGTGAGGCTCTCATTCTTTAATGAGACAAAATGTGCCGTGGCAGCGTGTTCCTGCAATAAGTTTTCACGTACCAACTTTTCATTGCTGGAATCGTCACTGCGGTCCACCCAACGTTCATCAGCCAAAGTAATTGTGACTTTTTCCCATGCCAATGGCTGCTGACTGAGTAATTTAAATAAACCTAACGGGGTTTTGCCGCCGGAGACTACAAGACTCGCTTTTCCCTTAGTATCAATTCCTTTTTGCAACTCAGATACCACCTGTTGCGCTAAGCGGCGATTTAAATCATCCGTTGATGGAAAGTTCGTTAAGTTTGCCATGGTAGTTACCTTCATTAACAATCGTTATCGCCATCCCATACTAACCGAGCGGGATGGCACCGTTTTGTCTTATTTATTCAAATTCGCTCCATGAGCGACCATCACGGGTGATCATAGCAACGGAGGCGACGGGCCCCCAAGTACCTGCCTGATAAGGTTTTGGTGGTTCATTATCCGCAGCCCAGGCATTCATAATGGAATCTACCCATTTCCACGCCTCTTCTACCTCATCACGACGAACAAACAGTGCTTGAATACCACGCATGGTTTCCAACAATAAACGCTCATAGGCATCAGCGACATGCTGTTCATGGAAGGTATCAGAGAAACTCAGATCCAGTTTCGTAGTTTGCAAGCGGTGCTTATGTTCCAGACCCGGTACTTTATTCAAGATCTGTACATCAACCCCTTCATCTGGCTGAAGACGAATGGTTAAGGTGTTTGGTGGTAATGTCTGGTAAGAATCCCGGAACAGATTAATTGGCAGATTCTTAAAGTAGATAACAACTTCAGAACATTTGGATGGTAAACGTTTACCGGTTCTTAAATAGAACGGTACGCCGGCCCAACGCCAGTTATCAATATCGACCCGTAGAGACACAAAAGTTTCGGTGTTGCTGCGCTTGTTAGCACCTTCTTCATCCAGATAGCCCGGCACTTTTTGCCCCTGAACAAACCCAGCGGTATACTGGCCTCTGACAGTGGCTTCACGAATATTGGTATGGTCAATGCGGCGCAGAGAACGCAGCACTTTAACTTTTTCATCACGAATACGGTCGGCGCTTAAATCCACCGGAGGGGACATCGCAATCATGGTTAGAATCTGTAACAGGTGATTTTGCACCATATCACGCATCTGTCCTGCTTTATCAAAATAACCCCAGCGCCCTTCAATGCCTACCTCTTCTGAAACGGTAATCTGGACGTGATCAATGGCGGTATTATCCCACTTTGCAGCAAATAGCGAGTTAGCAAAACGCAGAGCTAACAGATTCAGCACCGTCTCTTTGCCTAAATAATGGTCGATACGGTAAACCTGAGATTCATCAAAATACTCAGCAACCTGATCGTTAATTTCCTGGGAAGATTTCAAATCATTGCCCAGCGGTTTTTCCATCACCACACGGCTGGGAAATTTATTTAGTCCAGCTTCACCTAAGCCACGGCAAATTGCGCCAAACGTATTGGGCGGCATAGCAAAATAGTTAATGGTGACTCTGTTGGTTTGATCGAGCATCTGACCCAGTTGGCTAAATGCCGGAATGTCATTAACATCCAAATTGCAGAAGTCTAAACGTGCGCTTAATCGCTTCCAAACCTCTGGATCGATCTCCTCTTTCATGAAGGTGGTCAGCGCTTTTTCGATAACCTCAGTATACGCAGCCTTATCCCAGTCAGCACGGCCAACACCTAAAATACGCGTATCAGGATGAATGTGGCACGCTTTTTCCAGTTGATAAAGTGATGGTAATAGCTTGCGGCGAGCTAAATCACCTTTAGCGCCAAAAATAACTAAATCACAGGCTTGAGCTATCGAATCATCTACCATAACTATCTCCTCAATTAAGCCGTAAAAAATGTAAGTGTACGACTTAAGAAATCTTGTAATTTTATTACATAAGTAATGTACCTCTTTATCTGACTAACGTAAATAGGCGGATAAAAAAGTAAAACCCAGTAGTAACCCCTTGTGAAGATAAGGTATAACCCATTAAATATAAAAAATATTTAGCTATACCTTTACTCTTTCCGTGCTTTTAGAGTGTCAAAATCAGATGTGAGTCAAATATTCTGAAAAAAAATTACAAAACGATGCTTTATTACTGCACGATCTGATATCAAGTAGTATATTTCCACAGATCAGAGATTGATTTCTCCTTTGAATGTAATAGGCAAACGCAGCGGGATATAAATATGCTGGAAAGAATTCACCAATTTCGAGATTCATTAAGCAAATCAGAGCAAAAAGTTGCTGATGCCATTTTAGCTGCACCACAAACAGCCATTCACTCCAGCATTGCTACCTTAGCTAAAATTGCTAACGTTAGCGAGCCAACTGTTAACCGTTTTTGCCGCCGATTAAATACCAAAGGCTTCCCCGATTTTAAACTGGCGCTGGCACAAAGTCTGGCTAACGGGACACCTTACGTAAATCGCAATGTCGATGAAAACGACACTACCGATGCCTTTACCCATAAAATTTTTGAGTCTGCCATTGCCAGCCTAAATATGACCAAGAGCAGTCTTGATATTATAGCCATTAATCGGGCAGTTAACTTACTGACTCAAGCGAAAAAAATATCATTTTTTGGCTATGGTGCCTCCTCGGTTGTGGCGCACGATGCCATGAATAAATTTTTCAGATTTAATGTCCCAGTGATCTATTTTGATGACCTTGTAATGCAACGAATGAGCTGTATGAATTCTAATCAGGGTGATATTGTGGTGTTAATTTCGCATAGCGGAAGAACCAAAAGTCTGGTTGAACTAGCCAACATTGCTAGCCAAAATGGTGCCACTGTTATTGCTATTACCTCTCAGGGAACGCCGTTGGCAAATGCTGCCACGTTATCTATTTTACTGGATGTTCCTGAAGATACCGATATCTATATGCCAATGGTTTCCCGTCTTGCCCAATTAACCATTATTGATGTGCTGGCAACAGGATTTACCCTACGCAGCAGCCTTGCCAGAGATAATCTGAAACGCGTGAAAGATGCCCTGAAAGAATCACGCTTTGATAGAGGTCTTTAATCTTTATTTTATCCCAGTTCTCATTCCGGTGAAGGAATTGCTAGTTCACAAAATCTGATAATTTGATATTAAGCAAGAGATTAGCGCGCTGTGATATGAAACCTGACAGCGCTTATTTGAGAAGCTAGCTATATAGTGGTATAAAACCCCACATAAAATCAGGTCAAAACTTATCATGTTGAATGGAGTGATACATGTCCAGAAGACTTAGAAGAACCAAAATTGTTACCACGTTAGGCCCTGCAACTGACCGTGACAATAATTTAGAAAAAATCATTGCCGCAGGTGCCAATGTAGTCCGTTTAAATTTCTCCCACGGAACCCCCGAAGATCACCAACTCCGCGCTAACAAAGTCAGAGAAATCTCAGCAAAATTAGGTAAACATGTCGCCATTTTAGGTGATTTGCAGGGGCCTAAAATCCGTGTATCTACCTTTAAAGAAGGCAAAGTATTCCTTAATATTGGCGATAAATTCCTGCTAGACGCCAACCTTTCCGTTGGTGATGGTGATAAAGAAAAAGTCGGTATCGACTATAAAGGCTTACCTGAGGATGTCGTCCCTGGCGATATTCTGTTACTGGATGATGGTCGCGTACAGCTGAAAGTTCTCGAAGTTCAGGGAATGAAAGTGTTTACCGAAGTGACCGTTGGTGGTCCACTATCAAACAATAAAGGAATTAATAAACTGGGTGGCGGTCTTTCTGCCGATGCGTTAACCGAGAAAGATAAAGCAGACATCATCACCGCAGCGAAAATCAACGTGGACTATCTGGCCGTCTCTTTCCCTCGCACCGGTGAAGACTTGAACTATGCACGCCGCCTAGCGCGTGATGCTGGCTGTAACGCTAAAATTGTCGCTAAAGTTGAACGTGCAGAGGCAGTTGCTACCGATGCAGCTATCGACGATATCATTCTGGCATCTGACTCTATCATGGTGGCCCGTGGCGATTTAGGCGTAGAAATTGGCGATCCCGAACTGGTAGCTGTGCAGAAAAAGCTGATTTTACGTGCTCGTCAGCTAAACCGCACGGTCATCACCGCGACCCAAATGATGGAATCCATGATTACCAATCCGATGCCAACCCGTGCTGAAGTGATGGATGTCGCCAATGCTGTGTTGGATGGTACCGATGCCGTGATGCTTTCTGCTGAAACGGCTGCCGGTCAGTATCCTGCCGAAACCGTCGCTGCAATGGCTCGCGTTTGCGTTGGCGCAGAAAAAATGCCCCGTCTGAACGTCTCCAAGCATCGTCTGGACGTTGAGTTTGATAACATTGAAGACACCATTGCCATGTCTACTATGTACGCGGCTAACCATCTGAAAGGAATTAGCGCGATCATCGCCATGACCGAGTCAGGTCGTACCGCATTGATGATGTCTCGGATCAGTTCCGGTTTGCCAATTTTCGCTATGTCTCGTCATGAGCAAACGTTAAATCTGTGCGCCCTTTACCGTGGCGTGACGCCAGTCATGTTTACCGGTGACTGCGATGGTCTGGCAGCCGCAATGGCCGCCACTAATCAGTTGCGCGATCGCGGCTTTTTGATGTCCGGCGATTTGGTTATCATTACTCAAGGCGACGTGATGGCATTAGTTGGCAGTACCAATACCTGTCGTATTCTGCGGATTGAGTGATTGAGTACTGATATGCAAAAGGGCCCAAATGGGCCCTTTTGCTTTCTATTAATGAAAAGTAGAGACTATTTATCTTTAGGCCACAGGTCTTGGCGTTTATAAGGTTCAGTATCCCCTTCTTTTCTGGTTTTCAGAAACTTAAGCACCCAAACATACTGTTCAGGATTGGGGCGAACCAATTTCTCAACTTCTTCATTCATTCTGCGGGCGATGGTATGTTGATCGGCGTCAGCGATATCGCTCATTTCGGGATTAATATAGATATCCAGAATTCCCTCGTCAGAACGGTAAACGGGGAATAGCGGCACAATCGCCGCATGGCATACTTTCATTAACCGCCCCACAGCAGGCAACGTGGCCTTATAAGTAGCAAAAAAATCAACAAACTCGCTGTGTTCTGCACCGTGGTCCTGATCCGGCAGATAATATCCCCAGTAGCCCTGACGTACTGAACTAATAAACGGTTTAATACCATCTTGACGGGCATGCATACGCCCCCCAAAACGGCGACGTACGGTATTCCACATCCAGTCGACCAGCTCATTTTTCTGGTTATGAAACATGGCGGCCATCGGCTGACCACGTGCAGCCATCATCATAGCCGGAATATCCACGCTCCAACCGTGCGGTACCATAAAGATCACATTACGTCCGGAAGCACGAATAGCATCTAACTGTTCATCACCATGCCAGCGTACCCGCTTCATCAGATATTCAGGGCTGCGTACGCTCTGTTCTACCATCAGCATGGTGGAATGTACGGCTGTCACAAACATCTGTTCAATAATTATTTCACGCTGTTGTTCACTTAACTCAGGAAAACAATAATATAGATTGATGCGAGCACGTCGTCTGGCACTACCAACAAATCGCCCGGCAAAATTAGCTAGCCAAGCTAACATCGGATTCCTTATTTTTACTGGCACATAGGCCAATAAGAGCATGACGCCAACCCCCAGCCAGACTCCCCAATATTTAGGCAGAAAAAAGGACTTTTTAAATAAAGGGATAAACTCAATATTTGAACGCTGTTGTTTTTGCATGCCAAAACTCATTAGATAGATGAGCAACCCTTCTGGTTGATAATAGTCTGCTCATCAGATGAATATAAAAAATTAAACAGTGCTAAAGAATGAAACGCGGCCAAATTATCGGCTGCGTTTCATTTTATTCTCAGAGATGAAGTTGTGGAACTACTTCTTTAACCTGGGCAAGGTATTCCGCTCGATCTTGACCAATCAAAGAGTCGGAACGTGGAAGCGTCGCGGTTAATGGGTTCACAGCCAGCTCGTTAACCCACAGTTCATAATGCAGGTGAGGCCCGGTGGAACGGCCTGTATTGCCGGATAATGCGATGCGATCGCCTCGTTTAACTTTTTGTCCCGGCCTCACCAAAATCTTATTCAAATGCATATAGCGAGTGCTGTACTGGCGTCCATGACGAATCGCTACATAGTTACCTGCCGCACCGCTGAATTTAGCAACGACCACTTCACCATCTCCAACCGCCAAAACAGGAGAACCAATCGGCATGGAGAAATCGACCCCTTTATGCGGTGCTACACGCCCCGTAATCGGGTGTAAGCGACGTGGATTAAACGGTGATGTCACTTTATATTGTTTCGGCGTTGGATAACGCATGAAACCTTTTGCTAAACCAGAACCTTCACGATCGTAGAATTTACCATCACCGGAACGAATAGCGTAATAATCTTTACCGGAGCTCTGCATTCTTACGCCAATCAGCTGGCTTTGTTCATTCTTACCATCCAGCACTTCTCTGGAAAGTAACACTGAAAAACGATCGCCATTACGCAATTTACGTAAATCCAACTGCCATTGAAGCGCTTTAGTGACTGCCCGAATTTCTGAGTTAGTTAAACCTGCGGCTCTGGCGCTGACCAAGAAGCTTCCATCCATTTTGCCCGTCACGATGGAGTTCTTCCACTCACCTTTTAAGGTGTTGATCGTCTCTTTAAAGCCATTCTCTGCGCGTTCATAAACACGAGTTTCACGACGAGAAACCACCCAAGTCAATGATTGAAGGACATCGTCATCATCCAGCACCCAGCTCAATTGTTGTCCAATCTTCAGGTTAGCTAATGCACTATTCTTATCGGCCAGTAAATAGATATCAGAAGCATCCATACCAAACTGAGTCAGAATGCTGCCAAGAGTATCACCGTTAGAAACAACATATTCATTCGGTGTCGACGCATCACCGGTTGTATCATCCAATTCATCCTTAGGAATTTCATCATCAGGTGTTGGCTGATCCATCGGTTCAGTATCATCAACATCCGTTGAAGTGCTACTGTCGGTTGCAGTCGTTGTGGGTATGGTGGGTAAAGGAAGCGGCGATTCCGTTATCGGTTTATATACTGCCGCCTGCCAAACCAACATGCTCCATGTGAGCAATAAAAGCGCCCCAAAGGTAAACTTATGAGGCCGGGGTAAATTGTTATAAAACAACGCAATGGTTCTAACTACTTGGAGCACTACTCGAATTCCTCGTTCTGTTACTCCAGACAGCTCGTAAACTGTTGGGATAGCTGAGTCAAAAACTGTATGTAGCTATCTTTACCTAACGTTACTTTGCTGCCTAACGGATCCAGTGTTCCGATGCGGACATTCGTCCCTTGGGCGACAGCGTTTATGACGGCTGGCTGGAATTGTGGCTCAGCAAAAACGCATACCGCTTTATGCTCAACCAACTGTGTTCGTATCTGGTGTAGACGCTGCGCTCCGGGCTGGATTTCTGGGTTTATTGTGAAATGCCCTAATTGGGTTAAACCAAATGTTTTCTCAAAATAATTATAAGCGTCATGGAAAACAAAATATCCTTTGCCGCGCAGCGGCTGCATTATATTAGCAATATTTTCTTTTGTCAGCTCTAGTTGTTTCTC
Source organism: Limnobaculum parvum (assembly GCF_003096015.2). NCBI lineage: Bacteria > Pseudomonadati > Pseudomonadota > Gammaproteobacteria > Enterobacterales > Budviciaceae > Limnobaculum > Limnobaculum parvum. The sequence goes on from NZ_CP029185.2 coordinate 1,962,593, forward strand.
GAACTGACTAAGATTAGCATCTAGTTTGTCCTTATTTTGGGGCATTAGTTCCAATAATTTATGATGAATTGCAATTGCGGACTGTTTTGCTATCTCCGGGGACATCCAAATGTGCATATTGTAGTCACCATGATGATGTTCATGCTCATCATGATTATTTTTATTATCAGTATGTTGACCCTTATTGGCTTCATCATGACCGTCGTCGTCACTGCCTTTAATCAATAATGGTTTTACTGAGTCCAAACTGGCTAATGGAATTTGTTTCTTTTCATCTACCTGTTGCAATGGTTTAGTCAGAAACGCTTCCATATCCGGCCCTATCCATACCACCAGATCCGCTGAGCGTATTTTCTGGACATCTGATGGACGAAGCGCATAATCATGCGGCGATGCGCCATCTGGAAGCAGTACTTCTACCGGAATGACCCCTTCGGTAATAGCTGACGCAATGAATCCCAGCGGTTTAGTTGAGGTTAAAACGGCGGCTGACGCGTTAATAGCCATACCTGCTGTTAATAATGTTCCAGCCAAAATCATGCGGTTAAACCATTTTGTATTTGCTGTTTTCTGCATTTGTTCTAATCTCATTTGAATAGTAATTGCCTTTGATATGTTATAATATAACACATCTTGAATTCTGCAAGAAAAATGAAACATGTCCAATTTGCTTAAGTTAGAACATATTTCTGTTGTTTTCGGTAACCGGAAAGTTCTTTCCGATGTCTCTCTGTCCCTGAATGAAGGACAGATTCTTACCCTACTCGGCCCAAATGGTGCCGGTAAATCAACGCTGGTTCGCGTGGTGTTGGGGCTGGTATCTCCCGCGTCGGGGAAAATTAGCTGCCCCAAAGATTTACGTATTGGGTATGTGCCACAGAAATTACATCTTGACCCGACCTTGCCATTAACCGTTGAGCGTTTTATGCGCCTGCGTCCGGGTGTTAAAAAAGAGGATATCCTGCCAGCCCTCAGCCGCGTTCAGGCCAAACACTTGGTAAAAATGCCAATGCAGAAGCTATCTGGTGGGGAAACCCAACGTGTTTTACTGGCCAGAGCTTTGTTAAATAGCCCTCAATTGCTGGTACTGGACGAACCGACCCAAGGTGTTGACGTTAATGGACAACTGGCACTGTATGATTTAATCGAGAAGCTACGCACCGAGCTGAACTGTGCCGTATTAATGGTTTCTCACGACCTGCATTTGGTGATGGCAAAAACGGATGAAGTCCTGTGTCTTAATCAGCATATTTGTTGTTCTGGCGCACCGGAAACGGTGTCAGAACATCCAGAGTTTATCGCGATGTTTGGCCATCGCGGTGCCCGCCAGTTAGCGATTTATCATCATAGACACAATCATCAGCATGACCTACAGGGTCGTATTGTTCTTAAAACTTCAGGCAGTCATAAAGCATGATAGAACTCTTATTTCCTGGCTGGATGGCGGGCGTATTGCTGGCTCTGGCCGCAGGTCCTTTAGGCTCCTTTGTCGTTTGGCGCAGAATGTCCTATTTCGGCGATACTCTGGCGCACTCTTCTCTATTAGGGGTGACTTTTGGCCTGTTACTCAACATTAATCCTTTTTACGCGGTGATTGCCATCACCCTGTTGCTGGCAGTTGGTTTGGTATGGCTGGAGCGTCGCCCTCAGTTTGCTGTGGATACGCTATTAGGTATTTTAGCCCATAGTGCCCTCTCTTTAGGTTTGGTCACGATCAGTTTAATGTCCAACGTACGCGTTGACCTGATGGCCTATCTGTTTGGCGACCTACTCTCTGTCACGATTAATGACCTATGGATGATTGGTGCGGGTGTGACTGTCGTTCTGGCGATTTTATGGTGGCAATGGCGTTCATTATTATCGGTCACCATTAATCCCGATCTGGCACAGGTTGATGGGATAAATCCTGAAAGAGTTCGGTTAGTGCTGATGCTGGTCACTGCATTAACCATTGGTCTGGCAATGAAATTTGTTGGTGCGCTGATCATCACCTCATTATTGATTATTCCTGCTGCCACGGCGCGCAGATTCTCGCGAACTCCAGAGCAAATGGCTGGTTTTGCGATTATTATTGGAATTATTGCCGTTACCGGTGGTTTGACACTTTCCGCGTTCCACGATACGCCAGCCGGCCCTTCTGTCGTGCTTTGCTCCTGCTGTCTATTCATCGTTAGCCTAATGAAAAGACAATCTGATTAATCTAATGAGAAATAACGAGAATATAAATTTATTATTCTCGTGAGGTAACGCCGTATTTTTTAGTATGAATGATACGGTAATAAGCTTTAAAATGGCCCGTCAGAAATATAAAGGTCTTGCAGATGACAGTTTTTTTGTCAGTGCAAGACTCTTTTTTATGTGGGTTATAAAGATGAATCCACTATTCATCCATTGCAAATGACGTAAAGTTAACACTGTGAATATAGATATTATCAGCCTGCTAAACAGTAACTACATTCTTTTACTGTTTGTCGTATTAGCATTAGGCTTGTGTTTAGGGAAAATTCGACTGGGTTCAGTTCAACTGGGCAGCTCGATTGGCGTATTGGTTATCTCCTTATTATTAGGCTACCAACATTTTACGATTAACACGGAAGCCTTGAGCTTGGGCTTTATGCTGTTCATCTTCTGTGTGGGTGTTGAAGCCGGTCCAAACTTCTTTGCCATCTTCTTCCGTGATGGAAAAAACTATTTTTTGCTGGCTCTGATTCTGGTTGGTAGTGCGATGTGCATAGCGCTAGGGTTAGGTAAAATCCTCAAATGGGATATTGGCCTCACTGCCGGAATGCTCGCAGGTTCGATGACTTCAACGCCAGTGCTGGTAGGGGCTGGTGACACGCTACGTCATACCACGTCTGATTCAACCTTATTAGCTACCGCTCAAGATCACCTTAGTCTGGGCTATGCCCTGACTTATCTGATTGGTTTGGTCAGTTTAATCTTTGCTGCTCGCTATATGCCAAAACTACAGCGACAGGATTTATCCACCTGTGCCCAGCAAATTGCCAGAGAGCGAGGTCTGGATCATGATAGCCAGCGCAAAGTTTATCTGCCGGTCATTCGCGCCTATCGAGTGGGTCCGGAGCTGGTCGCTTGGTCGGCGGGTAAAAACCTGCGCGAGTTGGGTATCTATCGCCAAACGGGCTGCTATATCGAAAAAATTCGCCGTAACGGCATTATCGCGTCACCAGACGGCGATGCGATTTTACAGATAAATGATGAGATTTCATTGGTAGGCTATCCTGATGCACACGCTCGATTAGATCCTAGCTTCCGTAACGGCAAAGAGGTGTTTGAGCGCGACTTACTAGATATGCGCATCGTCACCGAAGAGATTGTAGTAAAAAACAATAATGCGGTGGGTAAACGCCTAAGCCAGATTCACCTGACTGACCATGGTTGCTTCCTTAACCGGGTTATCCGCAGTCAGATTGAGATGCCTATTGATGACAATATCGTGCTGAATGCGGGTGATGTTTTGCAAATCAGCGGCGATGCTCACCGGGTTAAGAGCGTAGCGGAACGCATTGGTTTTATCTCTATTCATAGCCAAGTTACCGATTTGCTGGCCTTCTGTGCTTTCTTTATTCTTGGCCTGATGATTGGCCAGATTACCTTCCAGTTCAGTAACTTTTCATTCGGTATTGGTAACGCTGCGGGTCTGCTGTTCTCAGGAATTATGCTGGGATTCATGCGGGCCAATCACCCCACCTTTGGTTACATTCCTCAAGGTGCTCTCAACATGGTAAAAGAGTTTGGGTTGATGGTATTTATGGCAGGTGTAGGGTTGAGTGCCGGTAGCGGTATTGGTAATAATCTGGGGCTGGTTGGCGGGCAAATATTGATTGCAGGTCTACTGGTTAGCTTGGTTCCTGTAGTCATTTGCTACCTGTTTGGCGCCTATGTTTTACGAATGAACCGTGCCCTACTGTTTGGTGCCATTATGGGTGCCAGAACCTGTGCGCCAGCAATGGAAATTATCAGCGATACTTCCCGTAGTAATATTCCTGCGTTGGGTTATGCCGGTACCTATGCTATTGCCAACGTTTTACTGACTCTGGCGGGTTCATTGATCATTATCATTTGGCCAAGTTTACCGTAGATTAATTTAATATAAATCATATGATTACAATAAATAGTAAAAAAATGAAATATTTCTCCCTTAGGTGATGAACTATTTTGACCTATTCACGTCTTAAATAATGCCACTGCTTTACTTTAGAACTCCCTCATTGAGGTTGACCCGATAAGTCGTTTTTACGTTTCATACTTATCGGGTTTTTTATTGCCTGTAATTCAGTCACTCTCACGATTTGTTCATGCATGTCATTACACAATGGCATACAATGTAGGAAGTGCATTACCCCAAACTCATAGGGAAGCGTGATTTTTATGTCATTAATCAAAAAAATATTTATCGGTTATCTGATCTGTTTTGCTATCGGTACCGCTCTTCTTTGCAGCTTCTATCTGCCTTCAACGGATATTGTCAAAATCACCGGCTCTGAAGTTAAACGCGTGGATAACGATGGTCCAATTTCTGCGGAAAACCCGGCGGATGGCCCAACTCGCGATGTGTATTACATCTATACCATCGACAAAAACAAAAATATTATGGTTTATCGTAATGAAGATACCGGATGGAACTTCCCGTGGTATTTCAAATTCAACAGCGCTGATATTCAGGCTCAGGCTCAATCTGCTAATGATGCGAATCAAATCACTCGCGTAGTTCACTACGGCTGGCGCTTCAATATGGTTCACTTGTTCAAAAATATCATCTCGATTAAACCCGTTGATGGATTTGACGCGTCCGGTTTCTCTTTTTATACGATGATGAAAATATTAGGCTGGGTTATCTGGTTTGTTCTGATTGCCATTCAAGCTGTATTACCGTCGGTTATTACCAGCTGGCGCGACCGTAAAGATCTAAAACGGCCTGACGGCTCAATCGTTGAATAATTTATAGCGAATATAACGTGAAAAGGCAGCCAAAAGGCTGCTTTTTTTATCGCGATGGTTTATCAGAAACGGGGCTTTGTAGGTAGAACACGTTTTACTACTGATTACCCGATCACCACATCACGCCATAGCCTAAACGGGCCACCTTACCAAACCTTATCACTTTTCTTTCACTTTGATGTATTTTGAAACTCAAATTTGCTGTTTTTATCAGCCTAATGCTCTACACTGCTGCTATCTGCCTGCCGGCAAATCACCGTAGTTGGCTATATAATTTTGGCTCTGACATCGGTAGAATTCTGTCCCAGTCTCTAACAGCAGTAAATGTCGATAAATCGGCCTGTCGCTGAATCACTAAATCAATGAGTTTTGCATAATGTCCCAAACTACAACGCCCCATGCTCCAACAGTCGGATTTATTTCTTTAGGCTGCCCTAAAAATCTGGTTGATTCAGAACGCATTCTTACTGAGTTGCGAACCGAAGGTTATCAGGTTGTGCCAAGTTATGAAGGAGCCGATCTGGTTATCGTTAATACCTGCGGCTTTATTGAAGGTGCCGTACAGGAATCTCTGGAAGCTATTGGGGAAGCATTAACCGAAAACGGTAAGGTTATCGTGACGGGCTGTTTGGGCGCGAAGGAAGATCAGATCCGTGAAGTTCATCCTAAAGTGCTAGAAATCACCGGCCCTCACAGCTATGAACAGGTATTAGCCCATGTTCATACCTATGCGCCGAAGCCAGAATACAATCCATTTACCAGTCTGGTTCCTGCTCAGGGGGTTAAGCTAACACCTAAGCATTATGCTTATCTGAAGATATCCGAAGGCTGTAATCATCGCTGTACCTTCTGCATTATTCCTTCTATGCGTGGGGATCTCGAGAGCCGCCCTATTGGCTCGGTGCTGGATGAAGCAAAACGTTTGGTGGATGCTGGGGTAAAAGAACTGCTGGTTATTTCGCAAGACACTTCAGCTTATGGCGTAGATATAAAGCACCGTACCGGTTTCTGGAATGGTCAGCCGGTTAAAACCGACATGGTTAGCCTGTGTGAACAACTCTCTTCTATGGGGATCTGGGTGCGCTTACATTATGTTTACCCTTATCCACACGTAGACGATGTGATTCCACTGATGGCCGCCGGCAAAATTCTTCCTTATCTGGATATTCCTCTACAGCATGCCAGCCCAAAAATTCTGAAAGCGATGAAGCGTCCGGGTTCAGTAGAACGCACACTGGAACGCGTTAAGCGCTGGAGAGAAGTCTGTCCACAGTTGACATTGCGCTCTACCTTTATTGTCGGCTTCCCTGGTGAAACCGAAGAAGACTTCGTTATGCTGCTGGACTTCCTGCGTGAAGCGAAGCTGGATCGCGTAGGCTGCTTTAAATACAGTCCGGTTGAAGGCGCTGCCGCTAATGAACTTGCGGATCAGGTGCAGGAAGAGATAAAAGAAGAGCGCTTCCACCGTTTTATGCAGCTTCAACAACAAATTTCCACTCAACGATTACAGGACAAAATTGGCCTGACGCTACCGGTGATTATTGATGAAATTGATGAAGAAGGCGCTATTGGCCGAAGTATGGCTGACGCCCCAGAAATTGACGGCGTGGTTTATCTGAATGAAGAGCATCAGGTTAAAGTGGGTGACATTGTTCAGGTCACCATTGAGAATGCGGACGAATACGACCTGTGGGGCTCTGTAGCAAGATAACTCCGCAAGTACTTGATGTGATAACAATCCCGGCCTATACCGCCGGAATTGTTATGTCTGACAGGATAAAAAATCAGAGGCCCTGTGTAACGATTTTGGCTGCCGATGCCAAAACTTCTCTACGGGATTCTGCCTCTTTGTCATTCTGGGTAAAGTAAGTGACCAGAATTAATGGTGCTTTATCCTTTGGCCAAATAACCGCTATATCGTTAGTTGTGCCATAGGAACCGCTACCCGTTTTATCACCGACGACCCATTCAGCAGGCAGACCAGCACGAATACTGGCGGCTCCAGTAGTATTCCCTTTTAACCACTCCACCAGTTGAGCACGCTGCGGTGCAGCAAGCGCATCGCCCAGCGTCAATTTTTGCAGACTGGCAGCCATCGCTAATGGTGTTGTGGTGTCGCGTTTATCACCGGGAATCGCGGTATTTAGCGTTGGCTCAGTACGATCCAGACGAAACGCTGTATCACCGATAGAACGTGCAAAGGCGGTAGCTTTTTTCGTTCCACCTAATTGCGCTATCAGCTTGTTCATTGCCGCATTATCACTGTATTGCAATGTCGCAGCGCTTAGCTCCGCTAAACTCATTTTTGTATTCAACCGCTTTTCAGTAATCGGATTATAGTTAACCAAATCCGATTCTCGAATATCTACCTGTTTGTTCAAAAGATCTTTCTGTACTTCGCTCTGCTTTAACACACCTGAAACTACCATCATCTTGCTGGTACTACACATCGGAAAACGCTCATCACCGCGATAAGCAATGCGTGAATTATCTGCGGTGTTAATCAATACTACGCCCAATCGTCCGCCGGTACTTTTTTCCAAATCGGCCAGATTATGCTGAATTGTCAAAGTCTCGCTTGTTGTAACCGCCAGCAGAGGTGCAGAAAAAGTAATAAAAGGTACAAAAGCCGCCACTGCCAGCATGTTTTTACGTAGGATATTTTTAGTCATATTAGTCTCGTTAAATGAAAATACTTTACAATTATCACTATCTCAAAATGAGCAATAGGATTATGTATTATCACTTCATCAATAAAATGATGGTTAATCCGCATATTAAAATCACAAGAAATACTATTATCATTTTTTGCTTGCCTATTCACATCAATTGAATATATATTCATTTTGTGCGAATAAAAAGTCATCACCATTTTTTACTATCGGAGTCTGTACCATGAAGAAAGTTGTAGCCATTCTATTATTAGCCTGTGCCTCATTAGCTGCACAGGCTGCGGGTCCCATTCGTTTTGCCTCATCTGCAACTTACCCTCCGTTTGAATTTATGGATAAAGACAACACTATCACAGGCTTTGATCTCGATCTGGCTAAAGCGCTGTGCAAAGAGATGAAAACAGAGTGTACATATTCTAATCACGCATTTGATAGCCTGATCCCTGCCCTGAAATTTCGTCGTTATGATGCGATAATTTCCGGTATGGATATCACGGCTGAACGTAGTAAGCAGGTTCTGTTCAGCCAACCTTACTATGCTAACTCTGCGGTTCTCATTGTGCGTAAAGGTACCCTTACCTCAGTTGATCAAATGAAAGGTAAAAAAGTGGGTATGGAGAATGGTTCCACCCACCAAAAGTACATGAATGAAAAGCATCCTGAAATTAAAACCGTTCCTTATGACAGCTACCAGACCGCAGTTATCGACCTGAAGAATGGTCGTCTGGATGCGGTATTTGGCGATACTGCCGCAGTGAATGAATGGTTGAAAACCAGCCCTGAACTCGTCACTCTGGGGGAGCACATTACCGATCCTGCCTACTTTGGTGCTGGTTTAGGTATTGCTGTGCAGCAGGACAACGCTGAACTCATGAATAAAATCAACACGGCGCTAGACGCGATAAAGAAAGACGGTACCTATCAGCAAATCAGTCATAAATGGTTTCCACAGTAATTAATTATTTTATCGGTGGAAATGGCCTCTTTATGAGGCCATTTTTACTTTTAGTTCCGCAGTGTTAATATGCCTTTTCTCTCGTTTCCGGCTAAAGGTTAACCTGCTATGTATCATCTGCTCTATCTCTCCCCTGTTGGCCAATTGCGCATCGTGGCGGACGATATTGCTCTGCGTCAGCTTTGGTTACCCAATGAGGTGGAGAGCCGCAGACCAGAAAATACATGGGTTGAAAACGCCCATCATCCTATTATCAGTCAAGTCGTTGAAACCCTCTCCGATTATTTTGCCGGTAAGAAAGTCGATTTCAACGCAATCCCTTGTCAGCCGGAAGGCTCTGAGTTTCAAAAAAGCGTCTGGCATCAGCTAAAATCCATCGATTACGCAAAAGTCGTTAGCTATGGTGATATTGCCGCCGCGATCAATAAACCGAAAGGTGCACAGGCCGTAGGTGGTGCTGTGGGCGCTAATCCTATTGCCATTATTCTTCCCTGTCATCGAGTAATGGGAAAAAATAATTCGCTAACCGGATACTCTGGTGGTTTACACGTAAAAAAAGCGTTGTTGGAGCTGGAAGGTATTCCCTATAAAGAGAATAAGCGTTAAGAAATTATCTGACCTCGATACGTTGTAGCAAAGTCAGAACTTCATAATGAGCGGTATGGGGAAACATATCAAACAGCTGAACTTTTACTATCCCATAGCCGGTAAGCTGCTGTATGTCCTTTGCCATAGTTTGTGCATTGCAACTGGAGTAAAGGATCCAGTCTGGTGACATTTGGTTCAGATATTCACACAGTTCTTCACCAATTCCACGACGCGGTGGATTCACCAGTACCAAGTCCGGAATATTTTGCTGGTGTTTGCTACGAGCAAACTGAGTCGAATCCAACGAATCAAACTCAATATCACTTAACCCAATGGCGGCGGCCGAGCGTTTAGCACACTCAATGGCTTCAGCACTGATCTCAATGCCGGTCAGTTTAATTTTAGCGTTGGCGGCACAATGAAGACCGAAGCCCCCTACACCGCAAAACAGATCCCACATGCTATGAATATTCAGGATTGAGACCCATTCTGTTGCCGTGGCATAGAGTTTTGCTGCTACTTCAGGGTTGGTCTGAAAGAAACTGCGCGGTCGAATATACAGTGGAATATGGTTGAGCTGCTCTTCTAACACATCCTGCTGGGTGAGAATCACTTCCTGTTCACCTTCCAGCACCGCCATATGAACCGGCTGAATATTTACCGATATCACCTGTAATTGAGGTAATTGAGCCTGCAACCAAGGCAAAGCCTGACGTAACTGTTGAAGTTTAGTTTCTGAACGCAAAACAAAGCGCAGCATCAAACCGCCATTCAGACGGCTTTCAGTAAGCAGAATAAATTTCAGTTCTCCCCGCTTACGCTCCACGTTATAGGGCGTTAATCCAGCTCGGGCGATAAACTGTTTGAGATGCGGAAAAGCATCACGCATAGATTCAGGATAAAGCGGACAGCCACACAAATCGACAGCTTCGCCCTGTTTAACAGGTAGCCCCAGCACCGGGCGCTCAACGCTGCCACTCACAACCATTTTGGCTTTATTCCGACATCCTGCCTCAGCACCAGAAACGGGTATACCGATATGCTCAACAGGCACCGTTTCCAGTAGTGTTACTAACGCTTGCTGCTTCTCTTTCAGTTGCTGTGAATAGGGTTTATCTATCCATTGGCATGAATAGCAAAGCCCTGCGACGTGAAGTTGGCATTGCATCAGAACAGACTCCGGAACCACTGGATTAAGCAGAGATAGAAAAAATTAATGGATAGTATGGGTAATTGAGCGAAGCACCTGAATATCTTCTTCTGTTTCACGCTCGTTATCACTGGCCGTCAGTAGCTCGTTTGCTCTGGCTTCCATAATGATCTGAGTAGTTTGCTCTTCTGCTTCCTGAAGCAACAAGTGAAACTGTTCTAACGTAATACCTGCGGCGGCACTCAACGACTGACAAATAACCAGCTTAGGTAAATTGTCATCCTGAACATCAACAAATACTTTAGTGGTTAATGACGAGGAGTTAATCTGACTGAGATCCGCAACCAGAGGGATCAGTGCCACAGGACGAATTTCCGCTACGGCAGAGAACAAAATCACATTTTCGAGCAGATCGACTTTAGCATCAAAAATACCATCCACGCTTTGCAGGTACGGTAAATGTAACGCCTGACAAGAATCACATTCGAAAAAGGCGATGCCCAACTGTTCAAGCCAACTACGCATTAGGGCCAGATCAGGGACGATCAGCTTATCCATTATGGTATGTCCTCAGTAAATCAAAAAGAAAGTGCAATAACGCACGAATATTACCCTATTTATGACCTAATGAGGTAAGTTATTATCAATTTTTACGCTATCGCCGGAAAAAATATGCAACGTCAAAATTTTTTAGCTATGGATCCTCACCTGTTATTTAGCATCATTAATATGAAACTAAGAGATGAATATGAATCTCTCAACGACCTGACCCGTAGCTATGATATTGATCAGGAGGCACTAATAAAAAAGTTATCGGATGCTGGCTTTCAATACCAACCATCCAATAACCAATTTCGGTAACTCAGCGAGTTACCCATCCCTGCTTATGTAAATAGTCGAGAATAAATGGACGACGCTCTTTACCAACCGTCGCAGCGATTTGTTCACTCCAGCTCACATGCTTTTTATTTTCTGAGCGGGCCTCGTAATAAGCCACAATATGGGCGTCATACTGCGCCAGTAACGCCCGATTTAACGGCTGGTAGCTATTCTCATGCACCACAATCTCCGCAGGTAAACGCGGTTTCTGTTCAGGCTGTTGATCAGGATAACCCAAACATAAACCAAATAGCGGCAATACCTGTTTTGGCAATTGCAGTAACTCGGTCACTGCTGCGATATTATTCCTTAAACCGCCGATAAATACCCCGCCCAACCCTAATGATTCTGCTGCCGTTAGGGCATTTTGCGCCATCATAGCGGTATCTACCGCCCCCAACAGTAATTGCTCGGCATAGCCCAGATCGGCTTCAGGACAGATTTCCTGATTACGATGATAGTCAGCACAAAACACCCAAAACTCGGCTGCCTGAGCTACATGCTTCTGACCACCACTATATTCAACCAATGCCAAACGTAAATCTCGCTCGGTCACCCGAATAATCGAACTGCATTGCAAAAAGCTGGAGCTCGATGTTGATTGCGCTGCCCGAATGATTGCTTGGCGTTGTTCATCGGTTATCGGCTGAGGCGTAAAAGCGCGGATCGAACGGTGAGAACAGATAAGATCGATAGTCGGCGTCATAAAAAATCCTGATATTCTGTTGACATAGCCTAGAATAGGCTTAAAACAGGGGAGATCGTAACATAAGCAACACCTTTGTCAGAAGGTGATCCCCCATTGATTGGCTACAATATGTTTTTTTACACAAATTTTTCTTTATAAATTGATGCAGTTAGTGTCAGATAGATAAGATTTATCAAACTGACAGGTAATTCCTGCTTTTTTTTACTGCCTATGACGGGCATAGTAGCGGCTGATTTTATCATATTGGCTAACGGCGAAAACCGAACATATCTAATAATTTCAAGGAGTATTCATGTTTGTTGTGATTTTTGGACGTCCTGGATGTCCTTATTGTGTTCGTGCTAAAGAATTAGCAGAAAAATTAAGTCAGGAACGTGACGATTTCAGCTATAACTATGTTGATATTCACGCGGAAGGTATTACTAAAGCTGACTTGGAAAAAACAGTCGGTAAACCAGTAGAAACCGTGCCTCAAATTTTTATCGATCAGGTTCACATTGGCGGCTGCACCGATTTCGAAGCTTACGCAAAAGAAAACCTGAGCCTGTATCAATAATTATTGATAACAAACCTGACGCAATAAAAACCGGAGCTATGTTTTCTCCGGTTTTTTTATTTTTAATGACCGCTAAATTAACGCCGTTCATCGTCTCTGGTAATGCCAAAATGCTGATAAGCATGTTGAGTTGCCATCCGCCCTCTTGGGGTGCGCTGAATAAAACCCTGCTGAATCAGATAGGGTTCGATAACGTCTTCAATGGTTTCTCGTTCTTCACCAATTGCTGCCGCCAAGTTATCTAGCCCTACCGGGCCACCCAGAAACTTATCGATAATGGCCAGCAGTAGTTTGCGGTCCATAAAATCGAAACCTTCAGCATCGACATCCAGCATATCCAAAGCGCGCATTGCCACGTCACCATCAACCGAGCCATTAGCCCTAACCTCAGCAAAATCACGCACCCGGCGCAGCAGTCGGTTAGCGATACGTGGTGTTCCACGTGCTCGACGGGCTATCTGATTGGCGCCTTCCGGTGACAGGTTGAGATCCATACACTTAGCACTACGTGAAACGATCGATTCCAGATCGGCGACCTGATAAAACTCCAAACGCTGCACAATACCAAAGCGATCGCGTAATGGCGAAGTTAATGAACCGGCTCGCGTGGTGGCTCCTACCAGAGTAAATGGCGGTAAATCAATTTTGATAGAACGCGCGGCCGGGCCTTCACCAATCATGATATCTAGCTGATAGTCTTCCATCGCAGGGTATAAGATCTCTTCCACTACCGGCGAAAGCCGGTGGATCTCATCAATGAACAGCACATCATGAGGTTCAAGATTGGTTAACATCGCCGCCAGATCCCCTGCTTTTTCCAAAACGGGCCCTGAAGTGGTTCTCAGGTTTACCCCCATCTCATTGGCAACAATATTAGCTAATGTGGTCTTCCCTAGTCCGGGAGGGCCAAAAATCAGCAGATGGTCTAGGGCATCACCACGCAATCTTGCCGCTTGAATGAAGATCTCCATCTGCTCACGGACATGGGGTTGCCCCACATACTCATTCAGCAGTTTGGGGCGCATCGCACGGTCGATAGGGTCTTCTTCTGCAAACTGCGCTACGGGTGAAATCAAACGATCGGCTTCAATCATGCTTTTTCTCTTTCTACTTACAGTGCAGAACGTAATGCTTCACGGATCAGAGTCTCGCTATCAGCACCTGGCCTTACCACTTTGCTGACCAGCCTGCTGGCTTCCTGCGGTTTGTACCCCAGAGAAACCAGTGCGGATACCGCTTCCGACTCTGCATCGTTATCCGCGCTTTTCGACGGACTGAGCGGAGGCAAATCGTTATTGTTATTAAACAGATCGCCATTTAATCCTTTGAAGCGATCTTTCATTTCTACCACCAGACGTTCTGCGGTTTTCTTACCTACGCCCGGCAGTTTAATCAATATACTAATTTGTTCCTGCTCAACCGCATGAACAAACTGCTGCGCTGACATGCCAGAGAGAATAGCTAATGCCAGTTTTGGCCCGACACCATTCACTTTAATTAACTCGCGAAACAGCGCCCGTTCCTGCTTATCGTTAAAACCATACAGTAATTGAGCATCTTCACGCACCACAAAATGAGTGAAGATAATCGCTTCCTGACCCCGATCGGGTAATTCATAAAAACAGCTCATTGGCATAAATACTTCATAACCTACACCATTCACCTCAAGTAGAACTTCAGGGGGCTGTTTCTCCAGAATAACTCCACGTAAACGACCAATCACGACTCAGGCTCCTTATGGCTTACACAGGGCAGAAACTAAAGATAAACGTTCATCTTAAGTGTCCTGCCGCTCAACGTCTCTATTTATACACGTATTACAAACAAAAGCTGGATAAATATCCAGCTTTTGTTTTATTTATTTGATCGCCGCATCGCTTAACTTCAGCGTTTCACCCAGTCATTCCCCAACCCGACCGCGAGCCAGCGTTAATCTGGCGTTACCCATACGGATGGTATTTTGGCTTAAGTGACAGTGGGTAATGGCAATTGCTAGCGCATCGGCGGCATCGGCCTGTGGGTTCGCAGCCAGTTTAAGCAATGTTCTTACCATGTGCTGTACCTGTGATTTTTCTGCTGCACCGTGCCCTACCACCGTTTGTTTAACCTGACGGGCTGCGTATTCAAATACCGGTAAATCCACGTTGACTGCCGCAACAATGGCAGCGCCGCGCGCTTGCCCCAGCTTTAATGCCGAGTCCGCATTGCGAGCCATAAACACTTGTTCGATAGCGAAAAAGTCTGGCTGGAACTGGGTGATGATTTCACTGACGCCAGCATAAACCAGCTTAAGACGGGTAGGAAGATCGTCAACAGCGGTGCGAATGCAACCGCTGCCGAGATACTCTAACTTGCGCCCCTGCTGACGAATTACACCGTAACCAGTAATTCGCGAGCCGGGGTCAATGCCAAGAATAATGGCCATTAAAGGGTTGCCGCAACCTCATCAGAGATTTCACCATTGTGATAAACCTCTTGAACGTCGTCGGAGTCTTCCAGCATATCAATCAGACGCAGCAGTTTTGGTGCAGTTTCGGCATCCAGATCTGCTTTGGTTGATGGAATCAGGGAAACTTCTGCCGCGATAGCAACCAAACCCGCAGCATCCAGCGCATCTTTCACATCACCAAAACTTTCCGGTGTGGTGAAAACATCGATAGCGCCGTCATCATAAGTGACAACGTCGTCTGCTCCAGCGTCTAACGCCGCATCCATTACCGCATCTTCATCGGTACCTTCCGCGTAGGAGATAACGCCTTTCTTGGTAAATAGATAAGAAACAGAGCCATCAGTACCTAAATTACCGCCGGTTTTAGTAAACGCGTGGCGAACCTCAGATACGGTACGGTTACGGTTATCACTCAAACACTCAACCATAACCGCTGTGCCGCCAGGGCCGTAACCTTCATAAATGATGGTTTCCATATCATTATCGTCATCACCACCCACTCCGCGGGCTATGGCACGGTTTAAGGTATCCCGCGTCATGTTGTTTGATAACGCTTTATCGATAGCAGCACGTAAACGCGGATTCGATCCTGGATCACCACCGCCTAACTTGGCAGCTGTTACCAGTTCACGAATGATTTTTGTGAAAATTTTACCGCGTTTTGCATCTTGTGCCGCTTTACGATGCTTGGTATTGGCCCATTTACTATGACCTGCCATAAAAAATCTCCAGTCGAAAGCCGATTAAGGCTTAATGAGAAATAATAAATTCTTCAATCGCCTGCCGGTTGCTCCACGATTTTGTCAGTTGAGCCGCTTGCATTTTATCCAGCCATTGATAAGCATGGTGCTCAGACAATGCAATCTCACGCTCTGCGGGTAATGCCAGACAAAACCAATGCTCCAGATTATGCGTAATACCCGGCGCATAACGGTGGCGAAAGTGTGTGAAAATTTCAAATTCAACGCTACGCTGACAGTCTTGCAGAATCAGTTGTTCTGCCTGAATATCAATACCAACCTCTTCCTTGACTTCGCGCAGTGCCGTTTGTTGCGTAGACTCTCCTGCTTCCAGACTACCGGTAACCGATTGCCAAAAATCAGGATCATCGTTACGTTGTAACATAAGCACCCGGCCGCTATCTCGGCTGTAAATCACAACCAGCACAGATTCCGGGCGCTTAAACTGCTTCATATTACTTATCTGACTTCTCAGTCACTACGCTAATAGATAACTCTTTCAGCGACGCCGGATTAGCATAGCTTGGCGCTTCAGTCATCAGACAGGATGCTGCTGTCGTTTTCGGGAAGGCAATAACGTCACGAATATTTTCGGTACCGGTTAGCAACATGACTAAACGGTCCAAACCAAATGCGATCCCTGCATGCGGTGGTGTACCATATTTTAGCGCATCCAGTAAGAAACCGAATTTTTCACGCTGTTCCTGTTCATTAATTCCCAGAATACCAAATACAGATTGTTGCATTTGACTACTGAAAATACGCACCGAACCGCCACCCACTTCGTAGCCATTCAGTACCATATCATAAGCATTCGCAATGGCTGATTCCGGATTGGCAACCAACTGCTCTGGCGTCATCTCTTTCGGTGACGTGAACGGATGGTGCATAGCCGTTAAGCCACCTTCACCGTCATCTTCAAACATCGGGAAGTCGATAACCCACAGCGGAGCCCAACTATTCTCGTTAGTGATCTTCAGGTCACGACCCATTTTCAGTCGCAGCGCGCCCATGGCGTCGGTCGCCACTTTAAAGCTGTCAGCGCCAAATAACAGTATATCGCCATCTTTCGCCTGAGTACGATCCAGCATCGCTTCGATAATTTCTGCGGTGAGGAATTTAGCTATCGGACTCTGAACGCCATCCATTCCGCCATTGCGATCGTTGACCTTCATCCAAGCCAGACCTTTGGCACCATAAATAGAAACAAACTGAGTGTAGTCATCAATTTGTTTACGCGTCAGTTGTGCACCACCCGGTACACACAGCGCAGCGACACGACCTTTAGGATCGTTTGCCGGACCAGAGAAAACTTTGAAATCGACGTCTTTCAGCAAATCTGCAACGTCGACCAGTTCCATTGGGTTACGTAAATCTGGTTTATCTGAACCGTAACGACGCATCGCTTCCGCAAAGGTCATGCTAGGGAACTGGCCTAAATCGACGCCTTTTACTTCTGCCCACAGTTCACACACCATTTTTTCCATAATGGCCCGAACCTGCTCTGCGCTCATAAATGAGGTTTCTACGTCGATTTGGGTGAATTCTGGCTGACGATCCGCACGTAAATCCTCGTCGCGGAAACACTTCACGATTTGATAGTAGCGGTCAAAACCGGACATCATCAACAGTTGTTTAAACAGCTGAGGTGATTGAGGCAACGCATAGAACTTACCTTTATGTACCCGGCTTGGTACCAGATAGTCACGCGCACCTTCCGGCGTTGCTTTAGTCAGCATTGGGGTTTCAATATCCAGAAAACCGTTGCCGTCCATGTAGCGGCGAACAAATGCGGTAATACGCGCACGGGTTTTCAGGCGATCGGCCATCTCTGGACGACGCAGGTCGAGATAGCGATATTTCAGGCGCTGTTCTTCAGTATTGGTTTGATTAGAATCCAACGGCAGTGGTTCTGAACGGTTAATGATATTCAGCGTGTGAGCCAAGATTTCTACGCCACCCGTCGCCATATCTTTGTTTATTTGGCTTTCAGGACGGGCTCGTACGGTTCCAACGATCTGGATGCAGTACTCATTACGTAACTCAGAGGCTTTCTCAAATGCAGCCTTGCTATCAGGATCAAAAAACACCTGCACAATACCTTCGCGGTCACGCATATCGATAAAAATTAAGCCGCCTAGGTCACGACGACGATTTACCCAGCCGCACAGGGTTACTTCTTGCTCAACGTGAGTGGTGTTGAGCTGTCCACAATAATGAGTACGCATAACGATCTATCCTTTTATTCTGCCAATGCTGCGCCCGGGCAATTCGCCTGACAGGCCCCAGCACAAGGGGTATCTGATGAAGTATTCTTACGGCTTTGCGGGGCTTCACTCGCATACCAGCCGGAACCTTTCAAATGAAAATTTCCGGGGGAGACCAATTTAACTAACGCTGATTCACCACACTCTGGGCATTCCACCAAAGGGGCATCCGCTAACTTCTGTAATTTATCCAGACGATGGTGGCAAACACCACACTCATATTCATAAATAGGCATAATAATAATTCTGAATACCAATCGTTCGTTATTTTGTTCAATCAGGATGAGGCTGAACTGTTGACAATAGCGACACCCAAAAGGCGGTTATTATAAAGGAAATTATCACTGCCGATAAGTGCTACATCAGGTGACATCAACCAGATTCGAACTAATTTATGCCTAAATGAACAAAAAATCAGCACTCTTGTTTTTAAAACCGGCTTATCCGCGCGCCTCGAACAAAAATTACCTCTCTGCCCCATCCATAATTGTGTTTATTCTTTCCCTGAAAATTAAATATGATAATCATTCAACCTTATTGTCAGATTTTTTACCTTATAAAATAGTACATAAGCTAAAGTTATTTCTTTCATGGCGGAATTTTTTGTTATATCCCGTTATTATTCTGTTGCAAAAATCATATCTATGGGGTGATGAATGGTTAGCGCACTGTATGCGGTGTTGGGCGCACTTCTACTATTTAAGCTGTCTCTCGATGTCGTAAAACTTCGTAATCAATATCGTGTTCCTTTTGGTGACGGTGGTTTTTATGAGTTGCAGATGGCCGTGCGTATTCATGGCAATGCCGTGGAATATATTCCTATTGCACTTATTTTAATGGTAATTATGGAAATGAACGGAGCCAACATATGGTTGGTTCACGTTAGTGGAATGATGTTATTCGCGGGTCGTCTAAGCCATTATTATGCTTTACGCCACCGCGACTGGTCTTGGCGTCGTTCCGGTATGATCGCTACCTATATTTCTATGGTCATGATGATCTGTGCCAATATCTATTATTTGCCGTGGGAACAAATTCTGATTCTGTATTAATCCCGTATCGCAAAAATACAAAAATGTCGTTACCGCGCTCGTGGTTATTTGCCGTCGGGTTTACAGACTTTCCCCCACTGCTCTGATAAACTGTGCCTCTTATTCATTGTTCTGACTCTTTCTATTGCTATGTCAAACCGCGATACCTTATTTGCTGCCCCAATAAATAAACTGGGCGACTGGACTTTCGACGAACAGGTTGCCGAAGTGTTCCCGGATATGATTCAACGTTCTGTGCCCGGTTATTCCAATATTATTTCTATGATTGGAATGCTCGCTGAACGCTTTGTTCGCCCCAAGACTCACATTTATGATTTGGGCTGTTCTCTCGGCGCAGCAACCTTGTCGGTTAGACGTAATATTCAAGTTGATGGTTGCCATATTATCGCTGTCGATAACTCACCGGCGATGGTTGAACGCTGCCGCCGTCATATTGATGCGTTCCGTGCGGCCACGCCGGTGGATGTCATTGAAGCGGATATTCGTGATGTTGAAATTCAAAATGCCTCGATGGTAGTGCTGAATTTTACCCTACAGTTTCTCGAACCCGATGACCGCCAGCGTTTACTGAATAGAATCTATCGAGGGATGCTGCCCGGTGGCATTCTGGTGTTATCGGAAAAATTCAGTTTTGAAGACCATCAAATTGGTGAATTACTGTTTGATATGCACCACGATTTTAAACGTGCCAATGGTTACAGCGAACTGGAAATCAGCCAGAAGCGCAGCATGCTGGAAAATGTGATGCGTACCGACAGCGTAGAAGCCCACAAAACTCGCCTGCATCAGGCGGGTTTCAACCATGCGGAAATCTGGTTTCAATGTTTTAACTTTGGCTCACTAATTGCGGTAAAAGAGGAGTCTGATTCATGATTGAGTTTGGTGATTTTTATAGCCTGATTGCTAAAGGCCCTCTCAGCCACTGGTTAGAAACCCTACCGGCCCAAATTGCTACCTGGCAGAAAGGTTCCCATCATGGGCAATTCAAACAGTGGTTTAACGCGGTTGATTACCTGCCAGCCATTAAACCCGAACGACTGGATTTATTACATAGCGTTACCGCAGATACCACTCCCGGCCTGAGTGAAGGCCAGCAACTGGGGATATATACCCATTTGAAAACATTGATGCCCTGGCGTAAAGGGCCGTTCGATCTGTATGGCATCCATATTGATACCGAATGGCGCTCAGACTGGAAATGGGAGCGTGTAGTTCCCCATATTTCCTCGTTAGCCGGTCGTACCGTGTTAGACGTTGGCTGCGGTAGCGGTTATCACATGTGGCGCATGATTGGTGCTGGTGCACATTTAGCCGTTGGTATTGATCCTACTCAGTTGTTTCTGTGCCAGTTTGAAGCTGTACGTAAACTGTTAGGCGGCGACCAGCGAGCGCACCTGCTGCCATTAGGCATTGAACAGTTACCAGAATTAAAAGCATTTGATACCGTCTTCTCCATGGGGGTGCTCTATCACCGCCGCTCTCCTCTGGATCATCTGTATCAGTTAAAAAATCAGTTAGTTTCTGGTGGTGAATTGGTACTGGAAACCATCGTTATTGAAGGCGATGAACACCAAGTTTTAGTACCCGGAGATCGCTACGCTCAAATGCGTAACGTCTATTTTATTCCATCGGCAGCGGCACTGGTTAACTGGTTGGAAAAGTGCGGCTTTATAGATATTCGCATTGTTGATGTTTGCACTACCACCATTGAAGAACAACGAAAAACCGATTGGATGACCAGTGACTCTTTAGCTGAGTTTCTTGATCCGCAAGATCACAGTAAAACCATTGAAGGATACCCTGCACCAATCAGGGCTGTTATTGTAGCAAAAAGGCCTTAAGTGTCGATTTGTTAAGTGTAATGTATTAAGGGATTAAGCATGTCATTTCTCAAGCCCACTATTTCTCTGTTTGCCATTGTGTTCAGTGGCTGCTTTTTGCTTAGCGGCTGCACTATGCAAATTTCTGAAAAAGAAGATAACCCACTCAGTGCCGCGAATACGCTACCGGTAGAAATTCAAATGCAGCGCCTTCACTCCTATCCTGAAGGCGGAAGTCTGGTGATTCCAGCTACAGAAATGGCCGCCGGTGATATTTTGTTAACCTCACCTTATGGGCCAACCTCCTTGGGAATCCGCCTGTTTAGTGCTTCTACCGTTAGCCATGCCGCTATCTATTTAGGTAACGATCAGGTGGTTGAAGCTGTCGGTGGCAGCGGTGTACAAATCGTTTCTCTCGATAAAGTGATGGATCATAACTCCAAGATCATTGTCTTGCGGGTACCTGAATTATCCGCGGAGCAAGCTTTAGCGATTCGTCACTTTTCAGAGTCTCAGGTCGGTCAACGCTATAACTATAATGGCGTGGCGCTGATGGCGCCGTTTATGATGACGCGTCAGCTATGCAGCCTGAATCCATTCTCTGAAAAATTCCGCAATGGTTGCATTAGCACATTGGCTAAACTTCAACTGGGCTCAGATGAGGATGCCAAAGGAAGCTTCTTTTGTTCTCAGTTTGTGATTGAAGCCTACAATCAGGCAGGACTTCCCATCACGACTTCTGACCCAGTGTGGGTCAGCCCGGTAGATCTGCTTCATATGCGCCAAGGTGATGTCGCATCGTTAACGCCGAATAACCCACTGTTATATATAGGTCATTTGAAAAAGGGTATTATTGAAAGCACCACCGCATCAATCCGGAACGGATTTAGCGCCAAGTAATGTAATGGGCTACGCCAAATTTTAGCGTTCACCAAAACTTGCTCGAGTAACAAACGTAAAAAGGCCAGAATCAATCTGGCCTTTTAGCAATCACCAAGCGATTACCCTATCTGTTGGCGAAATCGCACCACGCAGGGCGCGAAAACTTCCTTCATGGCGGCGACCATATCACTATCAACCTGAAACTGAGCAAATTCATCTGCTTCACTATCGGTGTTCATACTCACTCCTGCCTTACGATAACGCATACTAGACGGTATGGTCTGACAGGCAGAGGTATGAATTTCCTGAACACCAGCTTCAATAAACTTGTGAATATTCGTCAGGCGAATACCACCTCCAGGCATAATTACTGGCCGCTGGCTTTGTTGAATCAGCGTACGAATTAAGGGTAAACCAACCTCGGCCGTTTGCTGTTGTCCCGACGTCAAAATACGGTCTACGCCCAAATCCGTCAGTTGACTTAATGCCAATAACGGATTCGCACACATATCAAACGCCCGATGAAAAGTAATCGACATTCCTTCCGTCTGTCGGAGGATTTTCTGCATACGTTCAACGTCAATATGGCCGTCTTCCGTCAGGATCCCAATCACTATGCCGGGGAAACCAAGAGCACGGATCTGGTCAATATCACGTTTAATAATGGCAAACTCATTTTCGCTATAACAAAAATCCCCACCTCTGGGACGAACAATCGGATGAACCGGAATAGAAACCTGATGAGAAACCCAGTCAAGCATACCGATACTCGGCGTAATTCCCCCTTCTTGCTTGCCTGCACAAAGTTCTATGCGATCCGCGCCAGCGCGTTCGGCCTTTACGGCACAATCGGCGCTATAACAACACACCTCCAGTTTTGACATCTTTCCCCCTAAATCAAGTAAAAATAAAACAATTCTTGAGCAAGAGAACACATCTGGCGTAGTCTACACTTTAATCAATGACACCAATCTAAGGCGCACTAAAGGTTTTATTATGGCATCTAATTTTGATCTGTATGTGGAGCGACGTCACACCGATAGTGATAAGTGGCACAAATATGAAGATACGGAGATTATTCCCCTGTGGGTAGCGGATAGTGACTTTAAATCTCCTCCCGTGGTCATTGAAGCCCTGCAAAAACGCGTAGCGCATGGGGTATTTGGTTATGGTTACCCTTCCCCTGCGCTGATTGACGTGTTTATTCAGCGCATGAAACAGCGCTACCAATGGGATATAAAATCAGAGTGGCTGGTTTTTCTACCCGGCTTAGTGTGTGGATTAAACTTATGCGTTCGGGCCTTGACTACGCCTGAGCAAGGAACTATTGCACCACATCCAATATATTCTCCATTTATGAAAGCGGCCCGGTTTGCTAACCGTAATCAGATTTCTGCACCGGTTAAGCTACAAAATAAACGTTGGGTGCTCGATCTGGAAGCGACTGAAAATCAGCTCTCCGGTTCAGAAAAGATGTTGCTGTTATGCAATCCGCAAAATCCTGGGGGAACCGTTTACCGTCGTCATGAATTAGTGGCCCAGCTTGATTTTGCCCAACGACATAATTTGATTGTCTGTTCAGATGAAATCCACTGCGACCTGCTGTTGGATGAAGGATTAAAACATATTCCTTTCGCCTCTCTCAGCGAAGATGCCGCTCAACGTTCTGTAACGTTAATGTCTCCATCCAAAACCTTTAATATCGCCGGATTAGGTGCATCAATTGCCGTAATTCCCAATACCGCGTTGCGCCATCGCTTTATCGAAGCACGTTCTGGCATTGTTCCCAGTGTAGACATTCTAGCTTATGTGGCTGCAACTGCCGCCTACCAAGGGGGAGAGGAATGGCTTTCTGAACAACTCGTTTATCTACGCGGTAACCGGGATCTGGTGCTAGAAAGAATTAATGCGATTCCCGGACTAAAACTGATGCCCATTGAAGCGACATATCTGGCTTGGATTGATGCTTCAGGATTAGCCGTAACCAATCCACATGCCTTCTTTGAGCAAGCGGGTGTTGGGCTATCTCCTGGCAGTGACTTTGGTAATCCGAACTTTGTTCGCCTGAATTTTGGCTGCCAACGCGCACTACTGGAACAAGCGCTAACCCGTATGGCAAATGCCGTGGCAACCTTACCCGCTTTAGCTTGACAGATGATGGCCATCATCGGCTCAGATGGTGGCCCTTTTTCCTTTACTACCATTAGCTAGCTTTCACTTCTCACCACATCCTGAATACTGTATGGGTGAAACTTAATGGTGATCCCATTATCGGTTACCGCCAGTGTTGGATTGGGCAATCGTTCTCCTTCACCTACCGGATTACTGAATTTTAGTTTTAGCTGTGGCATCAACAGAATATCGTCTGAAAATAACGCCAACGCCGTTTGATGAAAACTGTCTGGATCGCCGGGTACGACCCATTCTACGTGTTCCCAATCCTCTTGCGGATAAAGCTTATCGCCCGGATAGGGTAGCTCAATGCAGCCAATTTGCCATTGACCAACCGGTAACGGCTCATGCAGATTAAACAAACAGATAAGACGGCCATTGATCATTTTTTCTGACAGCAGATCACCACACTGCATTAAGCCCTGACGCCAGCGTTCCGCCGTGGTTTTCTGAAAACAGCGCACAGAGATATGATCCGCATGATAAGTTTCCAGCGACAGTTCCAATTGCGTCAGCAATTGGTGTAACCGATCAACAAACGCCGGTAAGCTCTGATGTAAGTCATTTAGCTCTTCAATATCCTTAAATGATGACACTTCTGTTCTCCGCCTTTAGTACGCTAATAACAGCAACTATTATTCATAATATCGTCACTTACGCAAAATGAGAGTGATTAGCCGTCGGTATTTTGAGTTTGCTTCATTTTTACTTTACACTGCGATTTACTATCTGACTCCAGACTCAGGGCGTTATGCAAGAGATTACGACCAAAACACCGGCTATTGATAAAACCACCCGCATTTTAAAGTATGTCTCTACGCAAGGCAGCGTTACCTTTAGCCAAATTCATCAAAGTCTCGATTTAGCTCAAAGCTCAACGGCCACATTGCTTAATAGTCTGGTCGCCCATGGTTTTCTACGCCAAGAAAAAGGTCGCTACTATTTAGGATTGACGCTGTTTGAATTGGGTATTCGTGCCATTGAAAGTTTTGATATTCGTGAACTGGCTATTGCTCCAATGACTTTTCTGCGAGATAGCACCGGATTAGCCTGTCATTTAGGCGTTCTAGATAATACTTCTGCTATCTATCTAGCAAAAATTGAAAGCCCTGGCTCGATAGTGGTACGAAGCTGGTTAGGAAAACGATTGTCATTACACAGTTCCAGCTTGGGGAAATGCCTTCTAGCCTGGTTACCTGAGGCCGAGGTCGAACGTTTGCTTCCAGAAGAAATATTAGAAGCCAAAACCAAGACCACCATCACAACCCGTAGCGCATTGAAAACAGAATTAGCGATTGTTCGTCGCCAAGGCTGGGCATTTGACAATGAAGAGGATTATGACGGCGTAAGCTGCATCTCTGCACCGGTATTTGATAGAAATAATAAAGTCATCGCGGCAATGAGTATGTCTGGCGTTAGTTTTCAGGTTCCTGAAGAAAAAATCCCTGAATTTGTTGAATTAGTAAAAACCGCCGCCAACATGTTATCTGAATCCATTCGTTAATTCTTATCCTCTACCAACCGCAGAGCATTTCTTCTGCGGATTCATCATTCAATTCTGTGATCTGCCCCCGCCTATTGCCATTTTGTTGCTTTAACAACGTTTTTATCTTCGGTATATTCATAACTCTTGCATACGAGATTTAAACTCCATTATACAAGAGTTAATTTAAACGATAGAAAATAACCCGTGATGACCGCATTCTAGCTCTAAGCGATCAGAACAGACATCCGGGTCTGATATGTCATTAATCATTTGGTGGCATCGTATCCGGGAAATTATATTGAGAATCATCAGAGGAACAAAAGATGAATAGTAATGCCCTGTTTTCCGGTGCCTGGTGCCCTTCGGTTATACCATTTAAAACCAGCGGTGAAATTGATTACGACGCACTACAAAAGCATTTTGATCGTCTGGCCGCTTCAGGAACCGATGGTATCTTATTGATGGGGACGATTGGTGAGTTTGTCACCATGAGCCTCAGCGAGCGTGAGGTATTGCTGAAAAAAGCACGTAAGATGACTAAGCTCCCAATGATCGCTCACGTATCGACGACTTGTGTCAATGATATGGTTCATCTGGCAGATATCGCTTATGCCGAAGGCTATGAAGCGGTTATGGCACTACCTCACTATTATTACGCCCAAACGCCCAAGCAGCTGTATGACTATTTTATCGATCTGAATAATCGCTTTAAAGGAAAGTGGCTGATTTATAACTTCCCTGCCCGTACCGGCTGTGACGTAGATGCCACATTGGTACTAAAATTAGCTAAAGAATGCCCTAATTTTGTTGGTATCAAAGACACCGTAGACTGCTCTTCCCATACCCGTCTTATTGTTCGAGCTGTGGCACCGGTACGTAAAGATTTCTCCATATTTGCCGGTTACGATGAATACTTTGTACCTAATCTGATGAATGGCGGTGCAGGCGTACTTTCTGGCTTAAATAATGTCGTGCCTGAACTGTTTACAAAAATTAAAGCTGCCTACCGAGCTAACGATCTTGCTGAAGTTGCCGCACTGCATGAAGAAATTGGACGGTTATCTGGTATCTATGCTATTGGCGACGATTTCGTTACTACGATTAAAACGACCGTAGCCAGAAAATACAAATACCTTGAGCCTATCTCTCGCAACTATGGCGGCAAACTCAATGCGGAGCAACTGGCTGCTGTTGATGTGTTATTTGATATTAAATAGTATTATCTGAACCCAGTCAAAACCCCCACATAAACTGTGGGGTTTTTATTGTTCCCGCATATTAATACGACATCATAGACTAGATGATTGGTCTACGAGATCCCATCAAGGCCCTAAAACAGGGCGATTCATAAATAAATGGAGTTGCGATCGGCTCATCGAATGACACTAAGGCTATTGCAATAATCCAAAATAGTTAGTTAAAGCTATTAGATTATTAGAAATTAATATCACGATTAAATAATATAAGTTTTATTAAAAGAATATAAAAATTAATTGAATAAGAAATGAAGTAATCTAAATAAGTTACCAGATATATTAAGGTGATTATCGTAAGGTATTATAGGTGTACTTAATAAGTGAATTAATTATAGATACAGTTAAAATGAAAGCCCGTTAAAAAACGGGCTTCTCAATAAAATAAACAGCGCTAACCTATTTATTCAGTAGATGTTTTTCAATTATATTGATACGCCACCTCACAATTATAATTCCGGAGATAACTAATATTATTCATTTTATTATCATGTAGTTACTAGCATGGTAAAACAAAAATCAAGATGCTAATTAGCATCCGTATGATTTATAACTCAGCTTAGAATATGACAATTGACTTTAGAGAATAATTTCCAATAGCTTTTACCGTTAGGATAAAGCTGGCTCTGGATTTTTGTAATAAGCTGAGTAGACATATTTCACTTGGAATGTACGACTACAATTTACACAATAAAAACGTTGATAACCGGCACGTCCTTTTCCATGTTTTCTGACAGATTGATTGTCCTGACAATAACGACATGGTGTCTTCTTCTTAAACATAATGCGCTCCTGCTTTAGTTTAGGTTCAATGAAACAACACGAACAATGTAATATATGTTCTACCATTCTGTTATCCAAAAAACGAAAAAATCATAGGAATTATATTTTTGGATATTTAGTCATTTAATAATTAATGATAACAATCAAACTGAAATAATAGATTTTACTAATATTAAACTTGGCATAAGAGTACTTTTACTTATCCAAGAGGGTTCTGGGAAATGATATTTACAAAAGCAAAATCAATTGGTTATAACTTTATTTGACTATCAAGTTCTCTTTCAGAGAAAACTAATTTATCTCTTTTCTTGCTACGATTTAATGTGTGGCTCGGGTATTCGCCAAACGCTTTCCGGTATTGCTCTGAAAAGCGCGAGAGGTGCTGAAACCCCCAACGAGTGGCAATACCGGATACGGTACTCATCGGCGTTGCCATCAACAAATCACGTAACGTTCCGTTTAACCTCAGATTTAAAAACCATTTTCCCGGTGACATTCCTACTGAGTTACGAAAAATAAGTTCGAGCGCTCTCAGACTATACCCGGTCCGCTGGGCTATATTGATCAAACTGGCACTGACATCGTCACAAGACATAACGAAATATTCACTATCTAAAATAAGATTATTGTGGCGCTGAGATACGCTGCTCTTCTTTTCAATTGAAGATTCCAACATAGCATCGCAGATAACCTGACTATAAGTAGCCAGTAACTGTTCTAGACTTTGTTTAAGCGTCTCTTTTCTATGCCCTGATTTTGGGCAATTTTGGGCGATAGTGAAGACTTCATTGGTTTGTTTCAGTAACCTATCGATGCACCCTTCAGGCAGTTTCAACGAAACAATATTCTCTTTTGATAAGAGGATATCCTGACCGCTGTACGCCAACATCGCTTGCAGAAATATCGTGCGAGGAACCCCATAGATAATCCAACGAGATGGCCCGGATGATTGATATAACAGCTCGGTCCCTTCTGGATAAATTTGTATTTCATTCGAACCAATTGGCACCGTATTATAACGGGCCATATCACCACCATGAGCCATAAAACCAATACATATGATATCCGAGGGAGTACATCCTCTAGCAATGATAGGGAAACTATAGTTTCCAGTTTCCAATCGGATATCATCATATTTAACTCTTTGATGATAAAGACTTAATTGAGCAGAAGAAGACAGTCGATGTTCAAAATACCCACCATAAAGAATATCTGAAGCCCGAGCGACATCCAGCCCAAAATAAACATTACATTGATAAATTGATGATGAAGACATTTGGCACTCTTTCTCACTAAAACTTCGTTTTCAGGATATTAAAAATGTTGCCTTATTATCCAATTAATCCTACGAAGCTTTTTGATAAAATTTAAAAATAATTACTTGGCACTGCTATGTTTTTACTAAATAAAATTACGATGAAAATAATCTGATTAAATAGCCTATACACAACAGACAAGTATTTCCCGAAGGCTGTTTGCCATCCCGATCAAAAAAATTAATTTTTATTTTTGTCGAGTTCCATTAATTGTTTGAAAAGTGGTCTATAGTTACTCAGCATGCTGATATAACTGCCAGTTTCCAAACGCCGCTAACCTCAAAGCCATTACAAGTTAGACTAGTTTAAGAAAAGTCGTTATCCAAAAAACGAAAAAATAGCCGAGATCTTACATTTTATATTTTAATGGACGACTTAAGGTTGATTAAATTGATAGATTGAATTCAACTAGGAAAAATTTGATAGGCAAGCGCATGATAAAACATGGCCTGATAAAGCTAACTTTATAGATGAAAATGTTGAAATATTATATTAGGTCTAACACCTACGCATGGTTTCAAAAATACCTAATACAAACAAAAACTTTTCTCCATTAATGAGGGTATATAACAAAAAAGCGTCCGTGTGATGGACGCTTTTTATCATTAAAATTTATTTAGTTACCGTTCACTTTGCTACAAAACAGCATAAGCTTCGATTATTCCCTAAAAAGCCGATTTAATCGCGAACTTATCAGGGTCGAATATCGATGTGATACCGTTGACTTAAACGTCCTACCATACCGGAAAATGGATTCCCTATTCGTTTAGATGCGTTTAATGGCGGATTGTAGAAATAATGAACGGGAAGCGAAGATCGCTTCCCGTCAAATGTGTTCACCCTCAAGCTGAACTAAGAGCCGATGCATGATATGAATAATAATCTCGATACCTTGCCGTGATACACAAAAGTACCTAGATCAACCTTAACGTCAACTTCAGCAAGCATCTGACGTTTTCGCTTAGTCACCAACCTTCTCTTCTTCTTCCAGCGTAATTAAGTATATGTGACGGTCGATAATTCCTTGGCTGACCCCTAATGTCTGGCTGATTTCTACTCGACTCTTTCCTTCATCCAGCAAGGCCTTAACCTGACGCAGGATGTTAGTTTCATTTCCCAGATAGATATAACGAACCTGAAATGTTCTTTTACAGGATGTGCAATAGTAACGCTGCACTCCCGAGCGGGCTAATCCATGCTTACGTATGCAGTCCATCTTACTGCAATGGTGACAAACAGGCAGATTTTCCTTCATCTTACTTCTCCTTATATACTTCTGATAAAAAGAGCGTGTAACAAACCACCCCATATCCTTTTTCATCATAGAGATAGGACACTTTCACCATTCCATATTGGATTCCAGCTGTCGCTCTCTTTGGCCGTTATGTCACAACAAAAAATTCAACCTTTTTATTATGTTTACTTCATTATTCACATTGTGAATGCTGCCTTTTTCCGGCTACGGATCCCTCCTAGCCGAAAACCGAGATTGTTTGGCTGTAATCCCGGTAATTATTTAACTCTTTAAAAAATAAGTAAATATACTCTTATTTTAAATCCGAATATCAGCGTATCAAGTGCATCACAATAAAAAAGCAATCCACTTCACCATTATTTTTAATGATCGTTCTTAAGCTCCAACGGGTCATAAAAAATCTGGATAAACTAAAAAAACACGGTATTAGCTGGCTTTAAACATGCGTTTAAACGAGGTGTATGATTTAATTATTAGGCAGAAATTAAAACCATCATTCTAATAAACAAACACCTTTATTGCTGTTGAGGGTATTATTTAAAACCACTTTATTACAAATCGTTATTTTCTAAATTAAAATTAAATTCAATAGGTAATGACTATTGAATTTAATTTTACATATTTATTACATTCAAAAAATAAATTTTATCTATTTGTTTTTATTAAATTAATTTTTATTCATTATGCCTTCAGATAACTAAATGAAAATCACTTACTCCTCTTTTATGAAAAGACCCAAAATTTTGAATTACTATTTAAGGCATAAATATAGGGGGAATTATAGAAATAAATAGTAACAGCCAAATAGTATTTACTGCCAATTTCATTGAAATAATTATGTGAAAAATAATTAATCACTCTCGATTGACCAAATTTTAATTTAGTTAGGTTCATACTTCCGCACGGCTTGTTCTATTATAAATATAACGTCGTAAACTGTAATTTAGCTTTATCTCTCTGGTAAAAAATAGCCACGAAAGTGCGTATTCTTGCATAGCGCTTGATAAGTATGGTGATACTGTAATTTGATAGTGCTATGCTGGCATTTACCGAAACGTTCTCAATAAATGTAAGTTATGCCATAGAGTCTTATGTCACAATAACTGACGGGGATAACTTACATCACATCAGACAGGTATCATTAACGTGGATATTGGTTTAATAAATAAGAACAATGCATTATCCGATCTGGTGTTCGGAGCATCTCTCTACTTCCCCCCAATATTTAAAGCACTTTTTCTTGGTTTCATCATCTGGCTATTAGTTCATCGTGCCATTCGCGGCTGGTTGTATTCTGGCGATATTTGGCATCCTACCCTGATGGACCTTTCTATCTTTATTATTGCCGTCAGCGGCTCTATGTGGATGCTAACCCATTGGTAATCATATGAAGATTAATGTCATAAAATACTTCTCTACGGTCATTATTTTTGCCATTGCGCTAAGTGCTGGTTGGTTGTTATGGAATTACTATATGCAATCACCCTGGACTCGCGATGCTAAAGTCAGGGCAGAGCTGGTTAATATTACGCCGGAAGTTTCAGGCAGGCTGACGCTGGTTAACGCCACAGATAATCAAATGGTCAAAAAGGGCGACTTGCTGTTTACCCTAGACCCCAGTGCTTACCAAATTGAAGTTGCTAAAGCCGAAGGGGCTTTAGCAAAAGCACAGTCAGATTTAGGCAAAGCCAATCATGAGGCTGAACGCCGAGGTCGATTAAGCGGTGGTGTCATTTCTAAAGAAGAGCTGGATGATGCCAATTTAAACGTTAAGGCTATGCAAGCAAACTATAACGCAGCACAAGCCAGTCTCGATCAGGCTAAATGGGATCTCGCCCATACTAATATCTATGCGCCAACGGATGGTTATCTGACCAATTTGCAAATTCGGGCCGGGAGCTACGCGACATCAGGCACACCTCTGGTTGCTCTGGTTGACATTCACTCTTTCTATGTAATGGGCTATTTCGAAGAGACCAAACTAAGCCATATTAAACCCGGTTATTCAGCCAGCATTACACTGTATAACGGCAACACCCCCTTGAATGGGGAAGTTGAGAGTATTGGCCGGGCTATTTCTGACCAAAGCGTCGATGGCGATGTGGATATGCTAATGAATGTTAAACCTAACGTTCCTTGGGTTCGCCTTGCTCAACGAGTACCGATCAGAATAAAACTCACCAAGGTTCCCGAAAACGTTTTATTGATTGCCGGAACCACTTGCTCCGTCTCGATTCATCAATAGGCGCATGATGTGAATCTTTCTTGGCTTGAATGGAAAAATACCCCTTGGGGGAAAGCGACTCAAGCACAGTGGCGCTATGCGTTACGCAACGCTATTGCAATGTGCTTGGCGCTTGGCGTCGCCTTTTTATTGGATTTAGATGCGCCTTATTGGGCTATGACATCCGCGGCGGTCGTCAGTTTTCCTACCATTGGTGGCGTTATCAGTAAAAGCATTGGGCGAATTCTGGGGAGTTTACTGGGCGCACTGGCCTCAATGTTAATTGCTGGTTCATGCCTGAACGATCCCTGGCTGTTTACTTTTGCCATTGCTGGCTGGCTATCGCTATGTACCTATATCTCTAACCACTATCAGAACAATGTTTCTTATGCTTTTGCGCTGGCGGGCTACACCGCAGCTATTATTAGCTTCTCACTGACTAACAGTACCGACTCCCTACAAGTTTTTAATACCTCTCAGGCTCGAGTATGTGAAGTTGTGACGGGCATTCTCTGTGGTGCCGTTATGATGATGATTCTACCCAGTACTTCTGATGGCTCCACCCTGCTTGACTCACTGAAAAAGATGCACAGCCGTTTGCTGGAACACGCAGAAAGCTTATGGCATGCAGAAATGACACCTCAAGTACGCACATCTCATGAAGGTATTATTAACCAAATTCTGACCATGAACGTATTGAGAATTCAGGCTGTCTGGAGCCATTACCGTTTGCGGCGGCGTAATAATATTCTTAACTACATGCTACACCAGCAATTGCGTCTTACCAGTGTGATTTCAGGCATTCGCCGTTTGATAATCAACTGGCCGGAGCGGCCAGAAAACTTGCCTGAAGTTCTGCACCGTTTACTGACCGAGCTAAACAAACCCGATACCAATAAGTATCGCCTAGCTAAGATTTTACAAGAGATCTACCCGCCAGATGAACGCGATTTCCGCCATCGTACAGTTTGGCTACGGTTGCGTCACTTTTGTTGGCTCTATCTGGAGTCCAGCCGTTGGTTACTTCGTCTGGAAGCTACCGCTCCGGATAGCGATCTGCAACCACCAAAAGTTAAAAGTATCGCTCAACATACCGATTCTACTGAAGCCGCTTATAACGCATTAAGAACATTTTTATGTATTGTGATCGGCTGCGCCTATTGGATAAATACCCAGTGGGATGCGGGCGCATCTGCATTAACATTAACGGCTATCAGTTGCGTTCTTTATTCTGCGACTCCCTCGCCCATCAATAGCGTCATGACGTTGATTAAAGCCATCGTACTGCTTTCCATTGCCTGCTATATGGTTAAGTTTGGCCTGATCATTCAAATCGATGATTTTTGGCTGTTCTGCGCCTTTTTGCTTCCGATATTGCTGACCATGCAGATGTTAAAATTGCAGCATCCTCGCTACGCATCCCTTTGGGGGCAGCTCATCGTTTTTATGGGATCATTTTTAACTATTACCAATCCGCCAGATTATGATTTTAGCAGTTATATTAATGATGACTTTGGCAAACTAGCCGGTGTTATTCTTGCCGGCGCAGCCTTCCAAATATTAAGACCAAGCTCTGATAAAGTGAAAAGCCGACGGATTATTCAGGCATTACGACGTGACTTTATGAACCAGTTGAGCCAGAAACCGTCTCAAACTGAAAGTTATTTCGAGTCTATGGTCTATCACCGCATTAGTCAGCTAACCCAAAGTAAAGATGAACAGGCCCGCATTTGGGTATTGCGCTGGGGTGTTGTTCTGCTTAACTGTAGCCATGTTGTATGGCAACTACGAGATTGGGAAATCCGCTCAGACCCACTGGTAGTGGTACGAGAAGTCTGTATTCGTTGTTTAAAAGGCATTATGACGGAAAAAGGCGTTCAACAACGTTCGCTGGAAATAGCCCTAGAAGAATTATTAAAGATGAGTACCGTTCTTTCCCATCATCATGATGCCTCCGCCAGAGAGTTGGCAGGGTTGATCTGGCGTCTCTATTGTTCCCTGTCTCAGCTACAGCAAGCCACGAGTGATATACCAGCGACCTTGCCGGAACAAACGAAACCGGCCTGAGAATAAAAGTGTAAGCCCCCGATTTTGGGGCTTACACTTATTTTGATAAGAAGATATTACTTAACTTCAGCAACGGCTCCCGGCATGGTTTCTGAAACTTTATCTTTTTTCAGCGCCATAATCACTATAGCCCCCACCACCGTCAGTACTGCTAATGTCAGCAGACCCGCCATTGAGTTATTCATTACCGTTTCAGCTTTGACTCGAATCAACGGTGCCAGAAAACCACCGATTGCACCAAACATATTGACGAATCCGATCCCTGCCGCCAGTGCCACACCCGATAACATACTGGTTGGCATGGTCCAATACACTGGTTGAACGGCAATAAAGCCTGCGGCTGCAAAGCACAGTGCAATAATAGCCACTACCGGAGGGGCAAAAGCCGACACGCCAATACCGATACCAGCAACCGCCAGCGTAAACGCCGCAAGATTGCGACGATTTCCAGTTCTGTCTGAATAACGGGGAATATAGTAAGTCCCAAACATCGCCGCAATCCATGGAATCGCCGCCACCATTGAAGCCTTAAAGCCCACCGTGGTCCCCATCAATGCCGCAACCTGAGTTGGCAGGAAAAAAATCAGACCGTATACACTAATCTGAATCAACATATAGATAATTGCCAAATGCCACACCTGCACATTATTAACCACATCCATTAACCTTGAGGTTTGTTTCTTCGACTCTTCGCTGGATATCTGCTCGATTAACGCTTTTTTCTCCTCGGCGGTTAAAAAACGTGCTTTTTGCAGATTGTCGTCCAAATACCAAAAGGTCCAAAAACCAGCCAGAACGGCCAGAACCCCTTCAATCATAAACATCCAAAACCAGCCCGGATGTCCGGCAAAACCATGCATTTCTAATAGCGCGCCCGATAGCGGAGAACCCAGTGTTAACGCCAATGGCGCGCCCATATAGAACAGCCCCATTACGCTGGCACGAGTACGCTGAGGAAACCATTGCGAGGTCAGATAGATCATTCCTGGGAAGAAGCCCGCTTCAGCCGCCCCTAATAAAGTGCGAACCGTCAGGAATTTCCATTCGGTATCACAAAAAGCCATTGCCGAAGATAAAACTCCCCAACATAGCGTCGTAACACCGATCCATTTTCTGGCACCAAATTTTTTCATTAACAGATTGGCTGGAGCCCCCAGACAGGCATAAGCAATAAAAAAGATACCCGCACCCAACGCGTAGGCTTCATTACTTAAACCGGTATCTAACTGGTAAGACTGCTTGGCAAAACCAATATTGGCACGATCTAAAAAGGCCAAAATATACAGCGTCAGCATAAAGGGAACCAGACGCCACCTTGTTTTAGTTACAGCCGTGTTGAGAACCGTAGTCATGACTAGATCCTTAATGATATAGAGTTTGATATTGCCTGCCCGTTCACCGGCAGGCTTATTATTTAATTAACGGCTAATCAAATATCAGTGTGTGTATGGGCGGGTTAATTTACACGCCGGATTCAACTCAACACCGAAGCCGGGTTTATCCAGTACTGATTTATGCATCCGTCCATTAATCGGTACCGGCTCATTAAGCAGGATCGGATCAAACTGTGGACGCATGGTTGAGCAGTCCGGGCTAGTCATCAGGAACTCACTGAACGGCGTATTGGTAAATGTGATTACCGCATGATGTGAATACACAGAAGAGCCATGAGGAACCACCAGTTGACCACGCGATTTGGCGATAGCGGCAATTTCTAACAATGTGGTTAAGCCACCGCACCAGCCAACATCTGGCTGCATGATATCAATACCCGTTTCAGACAAGGTTCGGAACGACTGTAATGTCCCGTGGTGTTCACCGGAGGTGACCAACATTCCTAGAGGGGCGTTACGTTTCAGCTCCGCATATCCTTCGAACTGCTGTGGAGGCAGACACTCTTCAATCCATTTCAAGTTGTATGGGGCACAAGCATGGGCCAGTTTAGTGGCATAATTCACGTCCTGACTCATCCAACAGTCCAGCATTAGCCAAAAATCAGGGCCGCATTTCTCACGCATATCGGCGACCATAGCCGCATCTTTGCGAATACCCGCATCACCATCATGCGGCCCCCAATGGGTTGGCATTTTACCACCGATGAAACCCAATCCTTTTGCTAGGTCGGGGCGTGCGCCAGTCGCATAAAACTGAATTTCATCACGAACAGCACCACCTAGGAGTTTATACACCGGCAGATCAACCACTTTGCCGAACAGATCCCATAACGCCAGATCGACACAGGAGATGGTGTTCATTACGAGGCCGCCAGAACCAGAATAGTACATGGTGGCGTTCATCATTTGATCGTTAATCAGCTTGATGTCCGATACGCATTTGCCTTCAATAAAGCGATTCAGATGTTTTTCTACAATAAAACATCCCATTTCACCGCCAGTGGAAACCGCAAAGCCTTTTACGCCGTTTTCAGCTTCCACTTCAACAATCAGTGTTCCCAGCACGTTAATCCCAAACGACTGACGGGATTGCTCATACTGCTTATATTTACTCATAGGTGTCGCAATATGATCGTCAATCCAGTGTTTATCGCCCTGGTCATGATAATCTGCACCGCCAGACCCCTTCTCTGCGGTAGCTCCACCCATAAAATAGGCTCTAACCTGTTTGATTTTAGGTAAGTTCATGGTTATCCTCTGTTTCGCTAGTTGGCAATACTTAGAAGTTGTTGCAGGGCTTTCTCTAGTTTATTTTTTATTGAGTTAGCCTTTTCTTTTACTGAATCAACTTGTGGGAATGGTGTTTCCCCCATGTTGAACCCTCTTATTTCCATCCCCAGTTTGTAACCCAGCGGGAATGGTAATGAAGACAGCATCATCATGACTGGCAATGCCGCCATTTGTAATTGATGAGCCTGTTGATCTTTTCCTTCCATCGTCAGGCGATAAATTTTTACCATAACTTCAGGTAATACACCGGCTGTTGCCGTCATACAGCCTTTCCCCCCCGCTTTGAGCGAGGGATAAAGAAACTCTTCACGTCCGGTCAGCACGTTAAATGGTGGATTCACTTCGCTGCAAAGAGAGAGCATCTGCATAAACTCAACGGCATTACCCCCCGAGTCTTTAATACCTACAACGTTGGATAACTGTGCCAACTCCGCAACCATTGCTGGTGTGATGGCATCAGCAAAGAATGGGATGTTATACAGACATACCGGTAGCGTTGTGCTTTCGATAATCTGTTTCATGGTGGCAACAATCACTTCTGGAGAATGGCGATAAAAAACCGGTGGCATTAACACTAAACCCGCAGCGCCCTTTTCTTTGGCAAATTTTCCCAGTGCAATACTTTCCTGAGCGGTACTGGCTGGTATACCGCACCAGACCGGAACTCGTCCGGCGGCTTGGTCAATAACCGTTTCCATCAGCGCACACTTCTGTTCAAACGACATCAGACCCGATTCTCCAACCGAACTCACAGGAAATAATCCGGTTAATCCCGCTTCGATTTGAAAATCAACAATTTTTCTGAGTTCCGCTAAATCAGGTACCCCATTTCTCCATGGGGTCAGCATCGCACTATAAATACCAGAAGGTCGAATCATGACTATTTTTGCTCCTTATTTGTGACTATGGCCCAGCTCTTTGGAAATCAGTTCTGCTGCATGCATTACTCTTTCCGCTAACATCTGCAAATTATTTTCGTTAACTTGCAAAGTGGTTCCTACCGCTGAAATCGCGGCAATAATATTGTTGGATGAATCAAATATTGGGGCAGAAATACACTGGATATTCAGTAAGTCTTCCTGATTATCGAAACTCCAGCCGCGCTGCCGAATGAGACCCAGCTCATTCACCAGCGCTTCTTCAGAGGTCAAGGTGTAAGGCGTGACTACCTTGAATTCAAGGGCGGAAATTAATGCACTTTGCCGCTCAGTACTTATCCAAGCTAATAAGCATTTACCTAATGCTGAGCTATATAACGAAAGGCGCTTCCCTTCCCATGAACGCACCTGAATGGTGCTTTTGGAATCAACTTTCAGCAGATAAATAGGATCGTTACCATCCAGTATCCCTAAATGGCAAACCAATCCAGTCTCCAGCATTAGCTGGGTGAGATAATCTTTAGCAATGCGGCGCAGGTCCAGTTGTTCAACAGAACGGCTGCCTAGCTCCATCAACTTCAGTCCTAAACGTAGAGAACCATCATCACTTTGGGCTAGCAGCCGAAGATTTTTCAATTCATCAATCATTAAATAGAGCGAACTTTTCGGCAGAGAGAGATTGCCAGCGATATCCGTCACCGAACAATGACCATTTTCCGCAACAAAGTTGAGAATATCGATAGCTCGGGTCAATGCGGGTACTTTCGATTTCTTGTTAATTTCCATTATATTGGAACCAATTCTCTTATATTAGACCTCATATTTATCACGTCTAACTGGGCAAACAATAGCCAAGTTGCCAATTTGTGATACTCATCTCACGGTATATTATTCACCCAACTTTCTTACCTTAATTATTCCAATATGATGGAAAATATCAGCTTATAATTCATTAAATACAATAGGTTGGAAAAACAGAAAGGGCTTATTATCGGAATGGGTAGTGGTTTATTT
Source organism: Limnobaculum parvum (assembly GCF_003096015.2). Classification (NCBI taxonomy): domain Bacteria; kingdom Pseudomonadati; phylum Pseudomonadota; class Gammaproteobacteria; order Enterobacterales; family Budviciaceae; genus Limnobaculum; species Limnobaculum parvum. Next base: position 2,001,406 of record NZ_CP029185.2, read on the forward strand.
ATGGGCAAAAAGCAGTGAATGCGTCGCGGCCTGTTATCAGAGATTAAACGTTAAGGTAGCCGTTCATTCAAATAGCAACACACTTCTGCTCCAGATGAAATAAATTCAACTTCGTTATGATAAATAACCAATATATTATTGGTTTTTCGCGGGTAAACTAGGGTTCCCTTTCATATCAATATATGGGTATTGCCATGATAAAAAAATTCAACTGCCGAGCATGGTTATGTGGTCTGCTGATTTCTCTTCCTTGTTCAGTTGCGGTATCAGCAACCCCTGAAGGATATCAGCTAGAACAGGTCGTTTTATTCAGTCGTCATGGCCTGCGAGCCCCTTTAGCTAATTCTGGTAGTGTGCTTGCAATATCAACACCAAAAAGCTGGCCCGCATGGGAGACTAAAGGCGGTTATCTCACCACTAAGGGCGGTATTCTGGAGAGTTACTTTGGTGAATATGTCCGTTCTTGGTTAACACAGGAAAATCTCTTTATTAATGATACCTGTCCTCAAGCTAAAGATACTTTTATCTATGCCAACAGCCTGCAAAGAACACTTGCCTCAGCGCAATATTTTACTCTGGGAGCATTTCCTGGGTGCGAAGTGAAAATTTTTCATCAAACAGACCTTGGCGTGATGGACCCAAACTTTAATCCAATTATTCACGATGGCTCAGATGAGTTTAAACAGTCGGCACTTGCGGCGATGAATGCAGAAGCCAGCGTTGATGGATTAGCGGGTTTAAATCGGGAGTTAAAGCCTGCTTATGACTTACTGAGTAAAATTACCGATTATAAGAATGGTAGTGTCTGCCTGACTGACAAACGCTGCGACTTAAACAGTGAACCTGCCGAATTTATCGTTACTAAAGATAAAGAGCCTGGAGTGAGCGGTCCTCTACGCATTGGTACCTCTATTTCTGACGCCTTTATTCTACAGTATTATGAAGGCTTCCCGACACAAGACATTGCCTGGGGTGCCATACAGTCAGACAGTGAATGGAAAATGCTGGCAGCGATTAAAGATCGCTACAGCGAAGTACTGTTCGGCTCGCCTTTGGTGGCCAAAGACGTTTCTGCCCCAATGATTCGCTATATTCATGCCATTTTTACTCAAGACGTAATGCGTCAACCAGCAAAATTTAACCTGTTAGTGGGCCATGACTCTAATATCGTCTCCTTACTTTCGATATTAAAGATTAAGCCATATCAACTTTCCGGCCAGTTCGAAAAAACACCCATTGGTGGGAAAATTGTTTTTGAACGCTGGAAAGATAAGGCCACCGATAAAAATTTAATGAAGATTGAATATCTCTATCAAACCAGAGAACAAATTCGTCATGGTGATAGGCTAACCCTGAGTCATCCCCCTAAACGAGTTGTACTGGAGATGGCTGATTGCCCTATCGACGCCAATGGTTTCTGTTCGTTCGAAGATTTCGCCAAAGCACTTGGCGCATTGCAGCAAGCCGCGCAAAAAAAGGAGTAGCACCCATTTTTTATTCAGCAATCACTTTGTGATTCACGAGGTGATTGCTATTCAGCAAACAACATTTTAATCTGCTCAAATATTTTCATATTTTTGTGATAGCCAATAAATTATTTACTGATAAGCCAATAAACCACTTACCAGATATACTTTATACTCATCTCATCAACTCTTACTGACAGTAACTCACTATGCTGAAAAACATGATAGGCGCTTTGGTTGTTATGCTTGGTCTTTCCTTCTCTCCTGTCATTGGTGCACAGGAAGCGTCAGCGACAGAAAGCCGTTACCAGTTTGACCAACATTCAGATTTCACTATTTTCTGGCATGATTTACAGCTTGCCGTCAGCACGCAAGATAAGGAAGCTGTTGCTAAAATGATGAGCTTCCCATTTAGCGATTATGAACACTCACCCATGATCTTTCAGAATGAAGCCGAGTTTCTAGCCCAATATAATGAGTTATTTGATGCAGAGATGATGAGGCTGATTCAAACCAACCAATACCGTCAGGGTGACGCGGATCAAAGCCAAGTACTTGATGCGGTTAGTCCTGAAGGCTACATCATTGAACATGAAAATAGCGATAATGGCTATAATCTGGTGATTGAAAAAGTAGATGGCATATACAAGCTGGTGCGTATTGCTTTTTATTCATAGCGCTTGATTCGAAAATTATTACGGGAGATAACCTGTTATACTCCCTTTAGTGGTCTCTGTTAGTTCATTTTTCTGCTTCAATTTGCATAACCGTTAAACACGGCCTTAACTCATTAATGTACTCACCCACCATAGGAAAACATCATGAGTCACGATCAGAAGAAAAAACCGCTAAAAACCCCGGAAGAAAAACGTCGAGAAAAACATGAGAAAAAGCATCCTCATGAAGAGGACAAGAAGAAGTAGCTGATTCTTACTCCTTATTACTGTCTTATGATGAACCTGGGCTACCCGGGTTCATTCTCTGACTGGACGCTATCACTACATCCGAGTAAGATTCCCTTTTTCTTTCAGAGGATGAACTCATGGCTCAGCAGCGCAGTCGTCGTTTACGCAAAAAATTACATCTTGATGAGTTTCAGGAAATTGGCTTTACCGCTAACTGGAACTTCGCCCAAGGTACTGATATCGATACTATTGACGCTTTTATTAATCGCATGATTAAAGAAGTGATTGAGCCTAACGGTCTAGGTTTTGGTGGCAGCGGTTATTTAGACTGGGAAGGTATTATCTGCCTGCAAAAAATCGGTAGCTGCACCGAAGAACACCGTACCCTGATTGCTAACTGGTTAACACAAAATGGCATGGAAAATGTCGAAACCAGCGAGCTGTATGATATCTGGTGGGAATAACATTCACCTATTAGCCTTAAGGCAACATCGTCTGGCGGTTAATTAAGTCGCCAGACTTTCCTTAGTCTCGTTGTTTTGCTCCCCTTCTGAATTTGATTCATTGACTCACCTTTCTTGAATCGTTTCGTGCAAATACCATTATTATGATAAATATCAATCTTTATCGTACACATTCCTCTGTTTCGCCAAGCCAGTCACAATTTTAATATCGGTTTTCTCTATGATAAATTTATCTGTATCTGAGCCAGATTGACGATACAAAGATAAAAATGATTAACCAATAAGCGCTATAAACACCTGTGCAAGGATGGTTATAATGAGTGATATTGCCCTAACAGTCAGTCTGTTAGCGCTGGTTGCCGTTCTCGGTTTGTGGATTGGCAACTGGAAAATTCGTGGCGTTGGGTTAGGCATTGGTGGCGTGCTATTTGGCGGCATCATTGTGGGTCACTTTACCCATACATATCATATTGAACTTGACGAAAACATGCTGCATTTCGTGCAAGAGTTTGGCCTGATTCTGTTTGTTTATACTATTGGCATTCAGGTTGGCCCTGGCTTTTTCTCCTCATTACGCCGTTCTGGATTGCGCTTAAATAGCTTTGCTTTCCTTCTGGTTATCCTCAGTTGCGTGGTAACCGCCGGATTGCATAAACTGTTCGATATTCCTCTACCGATTGTCTTAGGCATTTTTTCCGGAGCGGTAACCAACACGCCGTCTCTCGGTGCCGGACAGCAGGTATTAACCGATCTTCATGCCAATGGCGTCTTAGTCAACCAAATGGGTATGGCTTATGCGATGGCTTATCCTTTTGGTATTTGCGGTATTCTGCTGGTAATGTGGATTATCCGACTGGCATTCAAAATAAGTATTGACCAGTCCGCTAAAGAGTTCGATCACCAATCAGGCGCTTCTGCAGATAATTTGCAAACCATCAACGTAGAGGTATGTAACACCAATCTAAATGGCTTACAGCTACAAGATATTCCGCTTATAAACGGTGATAGTATTATTTGCTCGCGATTGAAACGAGATAATTTACTGATGGTGCCTTCTACCTCTACCCGAATACAGCTTGGCGATTTATTGCATCTGGTTGGCGATCGGCAATTACTCAATCAAGCCAAGCTTCTTATTGGTAATGAAGTTGACGTTGCGCTGTCTACTCGAACCAGCGATCTGAAAATGGCCCGAGTGGTAGTAACCAGCGAAAATGTCATGGGTAAGAAAATTGGCGATTTAAATCTGCACCGTTATGACGTGGTCATTACGCGCCTCAACCGTACTGGCGTTGAGCTAATGGCGGGGCGAAGCCTTTCATTACATTTTGGCGATATTCTTAATCTGGTCGGTAAACCCTCTTCCATTGATATGGTGGCTGATATTGTTGGCAATGCTCAACAGCGCCTTCAGCAGGTACAGATGTTACCCGTATTCATTGGTATCGGGCTGGGTGTTTTGCTGGGCTCGATTCCACTGTTTATTCCCGGCTTTCCCGCGGCTTTACGTTTAGGCTTGGCTGGCGGCCCGCTGGTGATTGCACTGATTCTTGGTCGCATCGGTACGCTGGGAAAAATGCACTGGTTTATGCCCCCCAGCGCTAACCTAGCCTTACGTGAGCTAGGGATTGTGCTGTTCTTATCCGTTGTTGGGTTTAAATCCGGAGCCAACTTTATTCATACCCTGCTCAATGGTGACGGTATTATCTGGATGGGGTATGGCGCACTTATCACCACTATCCCATTATTGATCGTAGGCCTGTTGGCCCATACCGTAGCAAAAATGAATTATCTGGTTATCTGCGGGTTGCTGGCAGGCTCTATGACTGACCCTCCAGCACTGGCCTTCGCCAACGGTATGCACCCTACCAGCGGCGCTGCCGCTCTTGCTTATGCCACGGTATACCCATTAGCCATGTTTCTAAGAATTATGTCACCACAAATTCTGGCACTGATGTTCTGGATTTAGACATAACAACCTAAAAATGGCTCATCAACTAAAAGGGCATCCTATAGCTGGATGCCCTTTTTACGTCAAATTAACGGTCTTGCTACTCGATTAACTCAGTTTCTTCTGCCAGAAAACGGCTTTTCCCATCTGCGGATCCAGCTCATAACCTGAAAAACCAAATTTACTGTAACTGCCTTTAGCTACGTCATTACCTTCAAGTACTTCCAGCGTCATCTTGCAGCAGCCTTTATCTCGGGCAACTTGTTCAACTTTTGCCATCATTTTATGACTCAATCCCAACCCTCTAAATGATGGGCTCACCACCACATCATGAATATTCACCAGAGGTCGAGCTGCAAACGTTGAAAAACCTAAGAAACAGTTAATTAAGCCTGCAGGTTTATTATCAACATAAGCCAAAATGGTAAAGGCATGAGGTAATTTCGCCAATTCCTCTAGCAGGCTTGCCTTTACGGATGGTTCCAACGCTTCACCACCCCCCATAGGATCTTGAGCGTAACCATCTAACAGCATCAGCAGATCTTTTCCCTGAGTGGGGTTCTGGTAATCAGCAATAACAATATCAACATTCATAACTAAAAGCGGATCCCGATATTTATCATTAAACAATCTTATTCTGCATCAGCAGGTTTTTTGCGAATAAATTTGTTTAGTAAATTACTTAAATCTTCTGGCGGAGCAGGACTCAGGCATTCATCTAAAGAAACGCCCAGTTCATTACCCTCTTTTCTCTTTTCTTCTGTCGTCAGCTTTTCATTGTCTTCGTCATTATCGTCTTCCACCATCACCGTGGCTTTCTTCTCTGCCGATTCTTTAGCTTCGACTTTAAGTACTTCAGACTTTTTTCCCTCTTCCGACGCCTCCGTTACTTTCGCTTCTAGCGCTAATGTTGTAGCCGAATTGGTATACATGACTTTGGCATAAGGCATATCCAATTCTGTTGCATCTTGCTGAGAATCCTGACTATCAAAGAAGATGTGAGGTTTAAATGCCTTAAGGAAACGGGTCTTCTGTAAACCACCAAGGAAGAAAATATCATTTATATAGATACCCCAATGTTTCAGTGTATCAACCATGGTCATTTCAGCCGGATCGCTGGAACTGTTTTGAGAGGTAATCAACGCCACCCGCAGCGGTGAATGATCCAGACTTTCAGAAATGCGTTCTTGTACTTTAGATAATTTAATCAATAAATTAGCATGAGGACCTGGATTAACTGAAGCTTCGGATTCATGACCCGTAATCGCGTTAAAGATCCCCGCATCGCCATCAAAAGCGAATCTCAGTTGAGGTAATGCAGTCTGCTCAAGCGTCTTCTTCGGTGCATACACCAAAGCGGTAGCACACTGATTATTATCCATTATCCGCTTAGCTTCTTGCATGTCGGTTGTCAGGAACAGATCGATATAATATGCATCCAGATAATCGCTAATCGATTCACCAGAAGTAAAAGCCGAACGCGAAATATTTAATCCGCGCTTTTTGATCTCTTTTAATACTCGGTAACCAACCTCTGGCGCATTGCGAGAGACGACAACAATTTCAACAACAGGCCCGTCATCATTAGATTTTTTATGTTCATTCAAGGCCAGTATCGATTTTACCAGCGGCATGCCTGCACCATCATTTAACGGCTTATCTTCATTTCCACGCAGATAGAGCCGAAATTCTTTCATGGCCGAATCAGGATCTTGCTGTAACTTTTCCTGGTACATATCGTTGTCGGCTGATAAATCAAATAGCGCTGTAGCTGAGATGCCTATCACCAACGTTTTAGATAGATCGAATGCCATAATGTTTTTATTTCCCTTTGAATATTGTAGATGCTCAACCATCCATAGCATGGATTTCAGACATATGGCTTTTTTTAGATAAATTCACTAACTTTCTGGTTAGTCATTTTTAGCGCTCAATGTCTGTGTTCGCTATGTTGTAATCAGGTGTCAATTTAACGTTTGTACCACCGAAATCAAATTTATTTTCATTAAAACAAAGCGACTGAATCTCAGTATTCATTATTTCTCCTTTTTGTTCCAGTAAGGTTGATAAATGTATCTCATTTTTCACAATTTATTTCACTACCGCAAGATTGAGATCTTCTGATAAATACTGGCTACCGTAGCGATTCCAAGGCGGTTTCTCACCAATATCATTACCGCGATCAAAAACAACACATAAGCGTGTTTAACAATATTTGGATTTTCCGGGCCTGGGATGCTTTGTGCGTGGTTTGATTGTTATAGAAATTAGCACCACGGGCGTTGGCAGTGGTGTCGCTATTTTACCCGTATTAATCTGGTTAAGCCTGACTGCGGTTACAACGGCAAGTCTGATGTCGATGCGAATGAAGATACCGTCAACCCGCGTTCACTTCTGCTTAGGTAATCGCCTGTTGACATTACACTAACGCCTACCCCTTATCTAACTTAAGATAGGCATAGCGTCTCATTGATGGTATTACTGCGCGATTATCTCGTGCTTCATGTATTGACGTACGGATGTCAAGGCAATCTTCAGTTCATAACTTATTCTTTCGGGCGAATAACCATCCTCTGACATACGTTTTATTTGTCTCAGGATATTCTCTTCATAGCCTTTATAGATATAACTGGTTTGAAATGTTGTTTTACACGATTTGCAATAAAATCTAGGGTAGCCATTTTGAGCTGTTCCATGCCGGTTAACTGTTTTAGATTCGCCACAGTAATGACAAATCGGTTTATTACCTTTCATATTTCCCTCCCAGCAAAAGCCTGCCTTAAAGTTTCAACACGCTTTATATTTACTTCCACTTTATAGAAAAAAGACTCAGGTATTCTGAATTATTTTTTTAAGAACATGACTGTTATTTACAATATAAGGCTATTGCAATACTTAAAGTGAATTATCCAAAGTTATTTTATTCAATCATACTTGGGTATGTTCCCCCAATAGAATTTAATATTAAATTGAGAGTAAAATCAAAATAAATCGTTCTTACCGCCCAATCAATCAAAACCATCAGCTAAATTAAATTTAATCAAAAAAATCAATTGATTGAAATAAAAAAGGACACCTGAAAAAATCAGTTCTTATTTTAAATAAATTATTATTTATTTTTTTAAAGTAAATTAATTAAAATTAATCATATTTAAATTATACCTAAATACAAAATCGTAAAATTTAAATCATAAAAACAAAGTTAGAAATGAACTTAAAAGCATAGGTGAAAAACATCATCGGAAAACACCAAAAAATACATAAGTAAATTTTAGCCATTTACTTTTAAATTAGGCATGCGTGACATTAAAGATAAGTTATTACTTAATAAATGGGCGTTAATTTTTTAGACTGGAAAAATAAAGAGGGCACTCATATTAGAGTGCCCTTATCTGGTGTTATCCATGCTGCCCGATAGATTTCTTTCGGTTTCACTGTCTTTGAATGTTTACTTCAATTCCCTGATGTACAGATTGAATATCAATACGGCAATTTAGAAACTGACCGATAACGAAAGCATTGGTAGAAAGATGGTCAGTTATCACTGGTGTTGTAAAACTCCCTTCCCCTGCTATAGCCATTGGTAACAGTAATTGGTCGGCTAAATACTCACCCACCGCCGCCGCCGACTTCAAATAGACTTGTGCTTCATCACAAGCTTCCTGTGCCACTTTCGCTGCCGCTTTTCCTTTAGTACCAATCGCACAGAATAGTTCGGTTAAATGCTCAAATTGCAGCTTTACTAACAGCGCATTACCGGCACAACGTGCTGATGAAACATCAACCGAGCACAACATTGATTCGTCAGCCTTTAACTGCTGTTTTACGATGTTCAATTCTCTGAAAGCAACGGATTCAGGTACGCCAGCGATCAGTGATTGTGCACCGATATCAATCAGTTTACCGCGCTGAGGCAAATGTAGCGCCTGCCATTGTTTAACCGGATCAATGGTCACTTCAACCTCACCGCCACCCGCAGGATAAAAGCCACAGCGATGTACCACTAAGGTTGCTTTTGCGCCCATTTTCGCCATTAATGGCAGCCAAACCTGCTGCAGAAAACTGGCTGATGGTGCCATAGGGTTATGTGTACCACCGATCAATTTCACTCGACTTTCACCATTGGCTGACCATAAGGCCGGTAACAGCGTTTGTAATACCAATGCACAACTGCCTGCACCACCTAAATCAAACTGATAGTCTCCTGACTTAATTTGACCGGGAATAAACGTCAACTCAGTTGAATTTAATGTTGCTCCACTCACCTGAGCAGCACAAACCTGTTGTGCTGCCAGAATCGCGGTTAAATGTTGGCGCATAATACCGGGCTTACTTCGCCCGGCTCGAATATGGGTAAAACTCACGGCTTTACCGGTGATCATAGACAGCGACAACCCGCTGCGGAGAATTTGCCCCCCACCTTCACCTTTTGAACCATCAATTTCAATCCATTGCACTTTACGCTCCTGTTTAATCTTATACTTTGCGCATCAGGTAATTACCCTTTAACACAAACTACCTGCTTTAAAGTATGAACAATTTCTACCAGTTCTGACTGTGCGGTCATCACTGCATCAATATCTTTATAGGCCATTGGTATCTCATCAATAACGTCTGAATCTTTACGGCATTCAACGCCAGCCGTCGCCTTGATTTGATCTTCTATCGAGAAACGACGTTTGGCTTCGGTACGGCTCATGGTTCGACCCGCTCCGTGGCTACAGGAGCAGAACGCGTCCGGGTTACCTTTTCCTCGCACAATAAAGGATCTTGCCCCCATGGAGCCTGGAATAATCCCTAATTCACCCGCCTGAGCGCTCACTGCACCTTTACGCGTTACCAAGACCTCTTGACCAAAATGCTGCTCTTTCTGTACATAGTTATGGTGACAGTTCACCGCTTGCATCTCTAAAGTAAAGGGCTTGGTGATAACACTACGTACTGCGGCAATCACATTATTCATCATGGTTTCACGGTTTAATCGGGCATAACGTTGCGCCCAATCAACGGCAAAAACGTAATCGTTATAATGTTCGCTCCCTTCAACCAGATACGCTAAATCTTGATGTGGTAGGTTAATGAAGTGTCGTTGCATATCCTTTTTAGCCAGTTCAATGAACAGGCTTCCGATAGCATTACCGATACCTCGTGAACCGGAGTGCAACATAAACCACACTGCCTGGTTCTCATCCAGACAAACTTCAATAAAGTGGTTACCGGTTCCCAAGGTTCCTAAATGAACACGGTTATTGGTATTTTTTAACTTCGGATATTTATCAATAATCTGCTTAAAGTCAGGATCTAACTGTAACCATGCGCGGTTTACTACTTCAGGCACATCATTCCAGGCACCTTTATCTCGTTTGGATCGATTAACGTCTCGTCCATGTGGAACCGCTCGTTCTATGGCGTCACGCACGGCAGATAAGTTATCCGGCAAATCGCTGGCGTGCAGAGAGGTTCTTACCGCAATCATGCCACAACCAATATCCACGCCCACTGCGGCCGGAATAATCGCCCCCACAGTAGGAATAACGGATCCAATGGTTGATCCTTTACCTAAATGCACATCCGGCATCACCGCAATATGTTTAAAGATAAACGGCATTTTGGCCGTGTTCTCTAACTGGCGTTTAGCCTCGTCTTCAACCGGCACCCCCTGAGTCCACATTTTCACCGGGCGGCCATTCTCAACGTTCATTACCTGAATTGAAGGTTTCATTATTTATCCTTTACTCTTTTCCATTTCTTCGTTTGTCTTATCATTTCAACAAACGGTATTCATTGAGGTCGGGCAACAAGTTTTAGTGAAACATTCACAATGCTCTATCCAACTGAGCTACGGAACCTGGTTAGATTCCGGCGGGAGTCGAACCCGCGACCTTTGCACTTGGATGTAGTTCCACCGGCATTTGCCCTGTATTTAGCTGCGGTAACAAGTATTATGCGAAACACGTGCTCTACCACTTGAGCTATTACTGATGACTCAGTAACCCGGGCTCGAACCGGGAACAATGTAGTTTCGCCTGCATTTACCGCTTATTCATAAAGCAAACCGATAACAACCAACGATGCTGAGATTTCGCCTTACCGAGGCCGGATTTGAACCGGCTAAGCTATGTAATCCCTGCGGGCATTGGTTACCCGTTTGCGTTGTTCTGCAATGGTGCTAACTATTATTTTTACGATTAATCTAACAATCTAACTCTGGCCCTGAAAAAGCGGAGGACAACAGTGATGAAACGTATTGGATGCAAGCATCCGGTGCTCTGCCTCTGAGCTACGGTTCCATTGTGGCGGAACCGACGGGATTCGAACCCGTGACCTCCTCATTCGTAGTGATGTAGTTCCATCGGCATTCCTCCTTTATCAGGCGAGGCATAACATTATGGTGATCGGGAAAGTAAATTCCTTATCATTTAGTTCTAGCGGTTATGCCACGATGCTCAGTTATTGTGACAATGTCACTTTATCAATTTCACCTAACCAATGTTGAGATTGCATTTGTCCTTGGGAAAATGCGCTAATCAACTGAAATACGGTGTCAGAAAACCCACCAATATTCAGAATGTCATCCCGTTCCTTTGCCTGTGTGGTGGCATTGGGCTGGATATCCAGACAAACCAGTCTGGCCGACGGATTAAAACGCTTAAACATTTCCCACTGGCGCATGGTTTCTGTTGCGCCACTTCCCTTACGATTTATACTTCCCCAAGACTCGTTATCCGAAACCAACAGTACCAAATCAGCACGAATGCCTTTAGCATTTAACCATTTCAGCGGTGCGCTACAATCTGTTCCACCACCGCAGGCCGCAGCCAACTTGGCGGCATTGGTCAGTACCGTATCTCTTGGATTCAATGTTACCCGGTTGCTCTCTACCACTTGATACTCAAAGGGTAAAATTACCGTATCTCGCTGCTTACGCAGATAAGTGGCAGCAATTAATGCCGCAATATCAACGCAGCGGGTTACGGTTGTTGCTCCAGGGCGAAAACCGGTTGCCGGCGAATGCATAGAACCAGATACATCTGGACATACCACCATTTTCCCCACCACGGGTAATACATTTTCTAATGCAATTTCTAGCGCATCCTGTAATGCTTCGCGCACCATCAGCGGGATCGCTTTACTGGATGACTGATATGCCGTCATTAGCTGATATGGGAACACGTTTGCCTGCATGATGTTCTTTCTATCACTCAACTTGTCAGCAACCATTTTTGCCATGCCCGGCAATTCAAACACGCCGTGACGGGCAAAGGTATTCAGATTCATTCGCACCATTTGCCAGCTACCCTGCTTTGCGATCTCCGCCCAGTCAGCCGTGGTTAAATTCAAGGACGTCAACATCTGAAACGGCACTGCCGGTAATCCACCCTCATCACAGCTACCTTGGCGTTTATATTGTTCAAACGCACGAGTAATGGGAGGTAATGCATTTTCATCATAAGGTTTCCCAATTAACCAAGCAAAGAAGGCTTCTCTCCAGCTTTCTTGAGGTTTCGGGTGCACCATTTTTACCACATCAGCTAACGATGGATTATTACCGACTGCTGCCGATAATAAAGCTCGCTCGCTAGCGTTATTTAACCAATCCTGCACTAATTTTTTAGGACGAGTCCCTAAAGATTTACGTCCAACGGTGCCACTACGTAATATTTGCACAAAGTTACGCAACATTTTGCCGTTATCCACCACCTGTGGAAACGCCATCGGTAAATACGCTTTTCCCTTAACTGAAAGCACCGCTAGCAGCAATGCCGGCATATCTTTCATGTAGCCGTATTGACGGCAGTACACCGCTATTTTTGCCAGCATTAACGGGTCAACTTGAGAACACAACGTCATCACTGTTTCTAACTGAGTTTCTGCCGAGGCGTAATAAGTACCGTTTAAGCACCCTGTCGCAGCGTACTGGGCCAGAGCATGTTCCGCACTAAACGGGTATGCCGTTCCACCTGCTTGGTTCAGGCTATTGGCTTTTGGTAACAGGCGACCCTTTAATGATTTAAATAGTTGAATATTCGCCATGCTCATTCTCCTTTGAGACAAATTTAATCTGGTGGACAAAACGCAACCTTCTGTTGTTATCACTACCAGTTAATCTTTGATGGTGTGTTCTAACGTTGCTGCCCTTCATGCCAGATATATAGCGATAAGCGTGCCAACTTTTAAAATCAACGGAAAAATAAATTTAATCACATGAATTAAAAGAAAATTAAATTTATTTTTAATTTTGAGGGATACCTCAACGGAAAACCAGCTGGGGATATAACTATCTATAAGGATAAATAATTATCTATTAATATAAAAAATGGCAACGCAATCGGGTTATCGCCTTGCCATTCAGCACGCTCTTTTCAATTATGAACAAGATACGTCTATTTTAACTGCTGTATTGCATGCCAAACTTCGTTCAGCGTATTAACCTGCACATCAGCTAATCCAAATCGCTTATCCTGACGCGCTTCTGGCGCAGGCATAACAATCACTTTCATCTGGGCCGCTTTGGCCGCCACCATACCGTTTACCGCATCTTCAATCACGATACACTCTTCCGGGCTAACGTTAAGTATCTCTGCCGCTCGTAAAAACACCGCCGGATGAGGCTTACCATTGATCATGCCTTCAGCAGAAATTTGGTGAGAAAAGTAATGGCTAATATTTAACGCTTCCAATACACAGGCAATTTGCTTTTGTGGTGAAGAAGAAGCAACCACCATCGGTAAACCGTGCCGTTGAATCGTTTCCAACAGTTCCACTACGCCTGACATCGGCTGGGGATGGGTTTGTATTTGTTGTCCAACATCAGTAACGATTTCTTCAACACGGAGAGGGATATCTTCCAACGGGAGTGAATAACGGCGGTGATGCTCAATCAGTAATTTATCAATACGGATACCTGCGCTGTCTTTAAAATCCTCATGGCCTAAGTGGACCCCATAGCGCTGCAAATAAATTTCCTGTTCGACCTTAACCCAAACAGGTTCGGAATCCACCAATACACCATCCATATCAAAGATAATAGCCGTCGTCATACCCTCTCTCTCCTGCTCTGATGATATTAATTCCTGCCTGCCGATAACGTTGGAACGTCTCCTCTGGCAGTAACGCGTCAGTAATAATACAGCTCATCGAGAGTAACGTCGCCACGCTGTGAGGTTTTATCTGATCAAATTTGCTGTGATCGGCCAATAACACGACTTGTCGAGCCCGCTGGATCAGCATTTTCTTCACCCCTACCTCAAAAACAGTGGAATTGGTTATGCCGCTATCCAATGACAGCGCATCACAAGACATAAAGGTTTTATCCGCTGAAAATAACTTCAACATATCAACAGCTAGGCTTTCCCCCACGGAAAAATACCCAGAGCGGATCATGCCTCCGACGATATAGCTTTCCAGTTGGTTATAACAACCCAATTGATTGGCTATTTTTACATCGGTGGTAATCACTTTGGCAGGGATATCCGACAGCCGTTTAGCCAACTCCAAGCAGGTTGAACCTGAATCCAGTAAAATACAGTCATCCGGCTTCATCATATTACGCGCCACTTGAGCAATGTCTTGCTTAGCCACGCGCTGAATACTTTGTTTAACATCAAAAATATATTCTTGGTCTACGGTAGTTTTGTCAAAAACGATCCCTCCGTGGCAACGAACCATGCCAGGATAGCCATCCACGATAATCTGAAAGTCTCGTCTGACGGACGCTTCGGCGTAACCGAACAGTTCAACGGCCTGACGCGTTTCTATCTTTTTATGCTGCCATAGATAGTGCAAGATATTACGCATTCGATCGGAACGTTTATCGCTCATACCCAACCTCTCGAAAAGTATTGACGTTTATCACATAGTCTTCAGAATTAAAAAGGGCCCGACCCAGCACCAGATGCCGCGCTCCGGCAATGTGAAGTTTCTTAGCAGCAGCAAGCGTAATGCCCCCATCAGCCCATATCTCCCTTGTCTTAAATAGTGAAGCGGCTCGTGTAACTTTATCAATCAACAGTGGATTAAAACGCTGTCCCATACCGTCAGGCTCACTGGTCATAATCATTATGCTATCGACAAGTGTCGCAAGATAAGAATAAGGTTCCAGTGGTGTTGCCGGATTAAAGGCCAGCCCCGCTTTACTGCCAATACCGTTGATTAGTGCCAGAATTTCAGCGGGGTTCGCCAACGTTTCAACATGAACAAATACCCAAGCTGGATTGAGTGGTTTCAACCACTCAATCCACGGAAATGGATCATTGACCATTAAATGAAACGATAAGGGATGATGCGTTACACCGGCAACCTGAGTCGCCGTTTTTACACCGAAAGTGATATTTCGGATAAAGCTAGTGTCTTCAATATCTAAATGTATCGAACCCACCGTCGCAGTATTCAACACGTCGAGGGTTCTTCCTAATTCGAGCTGACTGGCAGAAGCCAATGAAGGATGAATAGTGGTTAACATAATCAGATATCCACCGTTGCTGAATGCAACACCCGATAAAGTTGCTCATCACTTTTGGCCTGTTGCATTTGTGCTATCAGCGCTGAATTGTCCAATAAAGAGGCAATAGCCTGAATAGTCTTTATATGTTGTTCCGCATCCGTTGCGCTGACGCAAATGAGCAACCAGATTGGATCGCATTCTTCATGACCAAAGCTGACTGGCTGCGACAATGTGGTAAATGCCACGCCGTTACGAATCGCGCCCTGTTCCGGGCGCGCGTGGGGTAAAGCAATTCCCGGTGCTATCAGATAATACGGCCCATATTCCAGCGTATTATCGATAATGCCTTGTATATACTCTATTTTTGCGTAGCCAAGTTCAATCAAAGGTGTAGCTGCCAGCGCCACTGCTTCACGCCATGATTCCACATGGCGTGAAGCCTGTGTGGCTTTACCATCCTCAATCAACATCGTTGACTCCTTTCACTATTAGGTTATTGTAATATTCCCCCAAAGGTACTTTTGGCGAAGACTTTGGGGGAATAGCCGGTTCAATGGCTAACTACCGGGGGTAAGCACGTTGCTTATCCCTTTTTATTGGCGAATACTGCGAACTTTGTCCATAAATCGCGCTACGCGATCCCCATCGACAAAATTTTCAAAGATACCGTCTTTTTTGAAGTGCGTTGCAGTAACACAACCGTCAGCAATGGACAATTGCTCTTCTACGTTTTCCAGACAGACTCCGGTATTCGCTAATACCACCGTATTCGGGACGGTATCTTTCACTAACTTCAACGTTGCCGAGTCGGTTTTACTTCCGGCAGTCAAACCAGAAACACAAAGCGCATCCGGCCGATTGTTAAATACGGTTGATTTAGCAATTGACTGAATATCCCGGTTACCTAAATAGACCGCCGCTTCCGGCACAATATTGAACAGCGTTTTCACTTTTCCTGCACCAATACGCTGCTGATGTCGGATGGTCTCCCCCACATTGGTATTCCAAACCCCGAAATCACTGGCATAAGCCCCGGTGAAAATTTCCCGAATAAACAGTGCGTCTACCGCCATAGCTAAATCGAAAGAGGCCACCGGATCCCAGAGTACGTTAACACCGTAAGGAACCCGAATTTCCGTCATCAACTGACCAATGATACGCGCCATCGCAGCCGAGGTTTCTGGTTTCACTTTGGTTAAATAGGGCATACTAAATTCATTGGAGAACATCACGGCATCCACACCGCCATTCTGTAATGCGGTCAAATCATCATATGCTCTATCTATCACCCAGCTCATCCCTTTGCTGGCATCAAAACTCGGGTCTCCCGGTAGTGCTCGAAAATGACACATGGCTATCACCGTTTTTTCTGTGCCAATAACTGACTTAAGCCAACTCATCACTGTTACTCCTATTTAATTAAAACATGAATAAAAATTGTTAATCATCAATTATGCAGATAACTCTTTGGTACGTAGCCACAGTACAATTGCACATACCGCACCCACCGCAATCACTACACCAATAATGCCCATAGCCATTAATTCAACAATTGACCAACCAAACATATTCCCTACCGATAACGCACTGATTTGTGCACCATCCGCAGCAAAGCTAAACCCGCCGTTACGGGCCATTTCAGTAAAGTAAGGGGCGAACTGAGTAGAAATGAGCAATACGGTAATCATGACAATTATTCCGCTGATTAAGGTGCGAATTAAGTCGCCGCGATGAATCACCGTTGCCATGCAAATGAAAAATGGTGCGACAGGCAGATCCGCCAGTGGTAATACCTGATTGCCGGGCAATACGCTGGCGATCAATAACATGATAGGGATGAGCAGCAAGCCTACGGCAATGGTAGTTGGATGCCCCAACGTCACGGCGGTATCCAGACCAATATAGACTTCCCGACCGTGGAGATATTTTTGGAAGAATTTACGCGCACCGTCTGAAATCGGCATTAAGCCTTCCACTATCAGGCGAATCATTCGAGGAAACAGTACCATAATCGCCGCAACGGTGATCATTAACGTCATGGTGCCTTTAAAGTTTTCTCCGGCAGACAACCCAAAAATTAGCCCCAGCACAACGCCGATGATCACCGGATCGCCAACCATGCCGAAACGCTTCTGAATCTCTGTCGCATCAATATTTCGTCCTTTAAGAAACGGAATATAGCTATAGAGCTTATCCAGCAGGATAAACAGCGGTACCGAGCTGGAACCATATCCTTGTGGAATCGAGATCCCTTCTAATCCAACAATGCTTTGTACTCGTTTAGCCGTCAGGTCAGCAATTTTCAAAGAAAGCGCCGCATGGCAGATTGCCGCCAGCACCCCGTAGATTATATTTCCCGTCATTAACTGTACGACAGTACCCGTAATGGCGTAGTGCCAGTAATTATAGATATCAACGTTCATGGTTTTGGTCAGGCGGGTGACCAACATGCCAATATTAAGTAAGAAAATCACCGGAATAATAATTGCGCCAATGGCTGTGGCATAACCCACGCCGGAAGCTGGCCCCGCCCCCACATCCAGTATGTGCAGGTGCAAGCCAAAGCGTTCAATCATGATTTTTATTGGCGGGCTGAGGCTATCTATTGCCATCACAATGACTAACCCCATACCAACAAAACCAATACCTACCGTGACACCCGCTTTCACCGCTTGCAGAACAGGGATTCTGAAAATCAGACCGATCAGAATCATCACCATCGGTACGAAAACGGTTCCGCCAAGAGACAAAATGTAATCAAACATAACGCCTCCTGCCCTATTGGCTTAACAGTGCTTTAACTTTTTCTTTAAGCACATCATCATTAATACCAATTAATAGCGGTGCGCCGTTCAGTGTAGGAATACCGTAATCCTTATCCACCTTCATGGATGTCACGATCAGATCCATTCCGCTACAGTTATAAGGGATCTCATTTAGGCTGCACTGTGATGTGCTCACAGCGATACCTTGGGAGGTCAAATACTCCTGTAGTCGCTGCGCTATCATGGTTGAGGTGGACATGCCTGTTCCACAGGCTACCAATATCTTCTTCATCGTGCTGTACCTCATCATTGGAAAGAGTTTGTATATGCCTACACTTGGCGAGCGGCAACAGGAAACTGATGCCCTTTCACTTGAGCGATGGCGGTTAATAATCGAATGCAATCAGTTAGGTCGCGAATGCTGGCAACTTCGCTAGGAGAATGGGTATAACGGCAGGGAATAGACAGGCTGGCACAAGGGATACCATCTTGCTCCATTTGGATATATCCCGTTTCAGTAATCACGCCCGGAGCCACTTCTCTTTGTACCGGGATCTGATGCTCTGCCGCTGTTTTTTCCAGAAAAGCGATCAACTTAGGGGGAGTAATAAGACCCGCCAGCGTTCCTCGACCGTGATAATTCAGACAGGTGATACCCGGACCTTTATTAATCACCACATCGGAGTAATCCGACAAATCGGGCGTATCACAAGATGGCGTGATATCAATACCTATTGCCATATCTGGATTAATCCGTCTCAGTACCGGTAAAATCCCCCGGATGTTAAACTCCTCTTGTACTGAGGCCACCAGATAAAGGGCTATATCCAGATCCATCTGTTCTACTGCTGCGGCAACGCCCAGCAGCGCGGTACAACCCAGCCGATCGTCCAGCGCTTTACTGCAAACCAAATCGTTAGCTAAAAGTTGTGGAGGGTTATACAGACACACCGGGGTTCCGACTTTGATGCCCATCCGGGCGGCATCCTGTTTATCTGTGGCGCCGATATCAATCCACAAATGCTCGATACTCGGCGACTGAGTACGCTCGTCACCTTTACTGAAATGATAAGATTTAATACCGATGCAACCCGGTACTGGCCCCCGTTCACCGTCCAATCTGACAGTGGAACCTGACATCGTAATCTGCGCTGGCCCCCCAACACGTTCGAAGCGCAAAAAGCCGTTTTCTTCAATTTTGCGCACCATAAAACCCACTTCATCCATATGCGCGAAAACCATCAGTCTGAATGCATCGGGGGATTGGCTACCGTATTGAGCAACCACGTTCCCCAATCGGTCTTGCCATACCTGATGAGCACTCTGGCTAAACTGCTGCTGCATAACCGAAGCTATTTTATGTTCATGGCCAGAAATACCATCCAGCGCCAATAAACTGATTAAATTTTTTTGAACATCAAAAGTCATATATCCGCCCCGTTTCGCTATTTTGAAGGCGTTCAATGCGCCTCCATTCAATCAACTACTGAACGTTTATATGCTTACAATGGCGTTAAATTTGTGACATGCATCACTACTGATTGGCTAAATCCTTGCCAATAGCGAGTTCTGTGATTGATTTCAAAATAAAATAATCAATTAAAGTGATTGTTAGCATTATTCACTCATTCGCTTTGATTGTTTTTACCTGCCAATGGGTTTTATGGCTATATGATGACTTGTGGTGAAAATTAGATGGTTGTCGCATATTAAGCCAAAAATTCAACATATAATGCTTGTAATGGTCAGATATTATTGATAATCCCCATGCAATAACGTTACAAAGGGAGTATGGTTATCAGGTAAATTTGCGACGGGTTGTTGCAGTCCGACATTTTTTAGCTCTATTTTGAGGGCGGGTTATCCCACGATGAAAACGCATGGAATTAACGGTGTCAGTCCGTTCAGTGCACTAATTGATGCCTGTTGGCGCGAGTCCTACACACTTCAACGTTTCCTTAAAGATATTATTGCCGGTATTACCGTAGGGATTATTGCGATCCCGCTGGCCATGGCGTTGGCAATAGCCAGCGGAGTACCACCGCAATATGGTCTATACACGTCAGCCATTGCGGGCATTGTAATTGCGGTTACTGGAGGCTCGCGTTACAGCGTTTCCGGACCAACGGCAGCCTTTGTCGTTATCCTCTATCCGGTATCCCAGCAGTTTGGTCTGTCCGGTTTGCTGATTGCCACCCTGATGTCTGGGGCATTTTTGGTGATTATGGGACTGGCTCGTTTTGGCCGTCTGATTGAATATATTCCTATCTCTGTCACCTTAGGTTTCACCTCCGGTATCGGTATTACTATCGCAACCATGCA
Source organism: Limnobaculum parvum (assembly GCF_003096015.2). NCBI lineage: Bacteria > Pseudomonadati > Pseudomonadota > Gammaproteobacteria > Enterobacterales > Budviciaceae > Limnobaculum > Limnobaculum parvum. The sequence goes on from NZ_CP029185.2 coordinate 2,021,723, forward strand.
GATTAAGGACTTTTTTGGCCTGACGCTGGATGTTCCTGAGCACTACATAGATAAGGTTGTCGCATTGGCTTCCGCCATGCCAACTATCAGTTGGGCAGATACCCTGATTGCCAGCGTTACGTTGGCCGTCTTGGTGTTATGGCCCCGTTTGCAATTACGCATTCCAGGCCACTTACCCGCATTGCTGGCGGGAACGGCTGTCATGGCGCTGCTCTCTTGGTTTGGCTACTCGGTTGCCACGATAGGCTCCAAGTTTCATTACCTGATGCCTGATGGCAGCAGCGGTCAGGGTATTCCACCGATTATTCCTCAGTTTGTACTGCCTTGGAACATTCCTGATATCAGTGGCAAAACGTTTACACTCAACTGGGATACCATTTCTGCTTTGCTACCTGCCGCATTTTCAATGGCTATGTTGGGTGCCATTGAATCGCTGCTCTGTGCTGTCGTATTGGATGGAATGACCGGTAAAAAGCATCATTCTAATGGTGAATTAATCGGTCAAGGGCTGGGAAATCTGACGGCTCCATTCTTTGGCGGCATTACCGCTACCGCGGCCATTGCCCGCTCCGCCGCTAACGTCCGGGCGGGTGCCAGTTCCCCTATTTCCGCCATTGTTCACTCAATATTGGTGATTATGGCGTTACTGGTTTTGTCCCCTGCACTTTCCTACTTGCCTCTGGCTGCCATGTCATCACTGCTGTTGTTGGTGGCATGGAACATGAGTGAGGCACATAAAGTCATCGATATTCTACGACGAGCACCAAAAGATGACATCATTGTGATGCTGCTTTGTATGAGCCTCACGGTGCTGTTCGATATGGTCATCGCCATTACCGTTGGTATTGTTCTAGCCTCATTACTGTTTATGCGGCGGATTGCTCGCATGACTCGTTTAACAGAAATGACCACTGAGTCAACGCCCGACCGTCTGGTCATGCGCGTTAGCGGCCCGCTGTTTTTTGCCGCCGCAGAAAGAATATTCAATGAACTGACGTTGCGTATTGAAAACCAGCGAGTAATTATTCTGCTGTGGGATGCGGTACCCGTACTGGATGCCGGTGGACTTAGTGCATTCCAACGGTTTATTGATATTCTGCCAGAAGGCACCGAATTGATTAACTGCGATATTCCGTATCAACCATTAAAGACGTTGGCGCGGGCGGGTATCAAGCCTATTCGCGGTAAACTGGCATTTTATTCTTCGATGGAAGAGGCGTTGATGGCGGGGTCTGGAATTCCTAACTAATCTGAACCCCGTTTAAAACGGGGCTTATCATTTTCACCGACGCAGTTTAATCACTACAGTGAATTGAGCGCTTCATCCAGTTCGGCCTCAGCTTCCTGAAGCTTCTTCTGCTTTTTACTGATTTTGTCAGACTTACCGGTGGCTTTCGCTTCTGCCAGTTCCTGACGACATTCTTCAACTTTACGCGCTTTATCCGCTATCTTACGCTCAGTATCGGCAACATAATCTTTATTGCTACAGTGAGCTTTTACATGACTTAATGCTCGCTCTAAACCCTCCAAACGATTTGGGTTATTATCTTTCTTTGCATATTCTATTTGCTGATTAATTTTCTCCTCTTTTATTGCGCAGTAATCTTTACCCGTATTAGATTCCGCCGCAAAAATGGCTGGGGAAATAACCAGAGGAACAATTAAACAGATTTTCTTAAACATATACTATCTCCATAAGAATCAATTACCCTCCATCAACCCATTGAGAACTGAAGGGATAGTAACACGATAACACACGTTACCAAGCCATTGATACCATTCATAGCATTTACTGAAATATTTCTAACCTAGATTAATAAAAATATAACCCCATATTAGTTAGTGAAAGAAATCGATGGGCGCCATTAAGATTAATGCGTGTTATAAAATTAACACATACCGTTTAATGGGTTGCAAAATAAAGGAGATCCGTAGCTCTCCTTTTTCACTTCACTATTTCAAACAATTATTTACTGGTGTCCAGCTCCGGAAAACGCTTAACCAGCTCATCAATGGCTTTCATCTGTGCTAGAAACGGTTCTAGCTTATCCAAAGGCAGCGCTGAAGGGCCATCGCACTTAGCATGTGCAGGATCGGGATGCGCTTCAATGAACAAACCGGCAATACCAATCGCCATACCAGAACGAGCCAGTTCTGCAACCTGAGCACGACGCCCACCCGATGCGGCACCAAATGGGTCACGGCACTGTAAGGCATGGGTTACGTCAAAAATCACTGGATGACCGCCGGTTGCTTGCTTCATCACGTTAAAGCCCAGCATATCCACGACCAGATTGTCATAACCAAAGTTACTACCGCGATCGCAAAGAATAACCTGATCGTTACCGCCTTCTTTGAATTTATCGACAATATTCCCCATCTGACCTGGGCTAACAAACTGAGGTTTTTTAACGTTAATAACGGCGCCGGTACGCGCCATAGCTTCCACCAGATCGGTCTGACGGGCTAGGAATGCCGGTAACTGGATGACGTCAACCACATCGGCTACCGGTTGAGCCTGCCAGCTTTCGTGCACATCGGTAATGATTTTTACACCAAATGTCTGTTTTAGCTCTTGGAAAATTTTCATTCCCTCTTCTAGGCCAGGCCCACGGTAAGAGTGAATAGAAGAGCGATTGGCTTTGTCAAAAGAGGCCTTAAAGACATAAGGAATGCCTAACTTTTGCGTAACGGTAACGTAATGCTCACAAATACGCATCGCCAGATCCCGTGACTCCAGCACGTTCATACCGCCAAACAGGACAAATGGCAGGTCGTTAGCTACCTTGATGTCACCAATCTTAACCACTTTCTGACTCATGCTGTCTTTTCCTTAATTTCTTAATTAACAGATTTAACCGCCGCCATTGACCACATCTTAATGAAGCATGACAGTGTTTTGTTCAATATCGTTAAGTCGTAATTTTATAACATCAATCACCGGATCTTCCGGGCAATGCTCTACAAAATAGTTCAAGTCTCTCGCGGCAACGTGATTGCACTCCAGTTGTGCATAAATCAAACCACGATCGAGAATCTCATAGGGATCTTCCGGGTCAAAGCTCAGGACCAATTCACTGGCTCTCAGGGCTAACTCCGGTTTCTTCTCCCTCATTAATGCGCCTTTAAGAGAACCCAACAGCCGTATAATAACCTGACTGTTCTCGGCATCACTCAGATCGTCATTGCTCAGCGTGGCGCTAATACCTAAGTGCCCTTTAAGCCAGAGATCCAAAATATGACTGGTTAATGTTTCACCATTCAGTGGGTTAATCATCCAACTGTCACCGTCCAGCCATTCAGCCTTAATCAGCAGTTGGGTTGGGAAAATCACCGGATAAAGAGGTATATCCAAGCGATTGGCGATATACATTAATATCAGACCTAATGATGAAGGTGCTCCCTGATGGGTTTTTAGCACTTTATCTAACCATAAAGTATCTGACAAATTGTAGACGCCGGCCGCACCACCAAATCCCCAAGTATGGTAGAACAACTCCAGTAACTGCGCTAACTGTAGGTCTGCGCCCAACTCTTCAGAAATCAGGGCTCTGGCCTTCTCGGCTAACTGGTCTAACTCATAACGAACCTGATCTTCCGAAAAATCATCACGAATTAAACGAGTAATCAGGTAGATACCTTCATTTAACGGATGATTATTAAACTCAAAATCAGTTATACTTCCGCGCTTCATGCGTACCCCATAAATAACGGCATTTTATCTGTTGCTAATATCACTATCAGATATAGGCTGAGTATCGCGGCCATAAATGCTACCGATTTAACCATCTGGCTTCGATTCCCTTTTCCCAGAGCGATATACCCCAAAACAATATAAATCACCACGGCGACCAACTTTTCAGTTAACCAAGTTCCTTGAATAGAGAATGGGTAAAAGTGAGTGATAAAGATTAATACTACGCCAGTGGCAAATAAAATGGTGTCATTCAGATGCGGAGCAATCTTGAGCCAGCGCTGCTGCATGATGGCAGAACCTCGCCACTTCCAGTAAAAACGCAAAATAAACAGCACAATACTGATTACCGCAGTGAGAACATGTAAATGTTTTACCCATATGTACATATAAAACGGTTCCTGTTTATCTGGTGTCTGACCAGTGATAATTCAAGTTTAATGTTTAAACCAGCGTCCCAGAGTTACCCGCTCATTGCCGCCATAATCCTGATGAGTAGCGATCAATACAAAGCCACGCTGTTTAAACAGAGTTCGTACCTGTTCCCCCTGAGTCCAGCCATGTTCCAGTAATAGCCAGCCGCCAGGTTTAAGGTATTCCGGTGCTTGTTCAATAATATGGTCTAAATCGGCGAAGCCTTGCCGTGCCGCAATTAATGCACTGTTTGGCTCATAACGTACATCACCCTGGTTCAAATGCGGATCGCTTTCATCAATATAGGGCGGATTACTGACAATCATATCAAAGTAAGCGTCGTTAAGAGGTTCAAACCAATCACCCTGCACAAAATGGACGTTGTTGATATTCAGATTATCCGCGTTATCTTGCGCCAGTGAGATAGCCTCGACTTGATAATCAATGCCGGTCACTGAACTATCGGGACGCTCATGACCTAACGCTAGCGCAATTGCGCCAGTTCCAGTACCCAAATCCAGAATATCGCAATCAATCGTGGGTAAACGTTCTAATGCTAACTCCACCAACTTTTCGGTATCCGGTCGGGGAATCAATGTTACCGGTGAAACTTTTAATAACAGCGACCAAAACTCGCGGGAACCGACCAAATAGGCAATGGGCTCTCCCTGTCGTCTGCGGCACAACAGTTCGTCAAGACGCGATTCTTGTTCAGCGCTCAGTGCAGTTTCGCTGAATGCCATCAGAAATGTCCGCGTTTTTCCCGTCACATGCCCCAACAGGATTTCCGCATCCCGCTTAGGACTATCACCGCCGGTCAATTTTGCGATGGCTTGCTCTAACCATTGATTAAATGTCATGGTGTCAAGTTATGCATCCTGGTCAGACAACGCTGCCAATTGGTCAGCCTGATATTCCTGAACAATAGGTTGAATTAGCATATCCAGCTTCCCTTCCATCACTTCATCTAAACGGTAAACCGTCAGGTTAATACGATGGTCGGTTACCCGCCCCTGAGGAAAATTATACGTACGATTACGGTCAGAACGATCGCCAGAACCCAATAAATTACGACGTGTTGACGCCTCTTCAGACTGACGCTTTTGCATTTCGGCGGCGCGAATACGCGCACCTAATACCGATAACGCTTTAGCCTTGTTTTTGTGTTGGGAACGTTCATCCTGACACTCCACCACAATACCAGTTGGTAAGTGAGTTATCCGGATAGCGGAGTCGGTGGTGTTAACGTGCTGACCACCCGCACCGGAAGAGCGGAAAGTATCAATTTTCAGATCCGACGGGTTAATATCCGGCAGCTCTGCTTCTGGAATTTCTGGCATAACCGCAACAGTACAGGCAGAAGTATGGATACGCCCCTGCGACTCTGTTTCTGGAACGCGCTGTACCCGATGACCACCAGACTCAAACTTAAGCTGACCATATACACCATCGCCGGTCACTTTGGCGATGATCTCTTTATAGCCACCGTGCTCACCGTCGTTAGCACTCATAATCTCAACGCGCCAACGACGCGCTTCCGCGTAACGGCTATACATACGGAATAGATCGCCTGCAAAAATAGCTGCTTCATCACCGCCAGTTCCAGCGCGAACTTCAAGGTAACAGTTGCGTTCATCATCAGGATCTTTTGGTAACAGCAATACCTGAAGCTGCTGCTCCAACGTGTCGATTTGCTGTTTGGCTTCATCGATCTCTTCCTGAGCCATTTCACGCATTTCAGGGTCAGCCAACATCATTTCGGCCGTAACCAGATTCTCTTGCACTTTCTGCCACTGGCGAAAACATTGGGTGACATCTTCCAGTTGTGCATACTCCCGCGAAAGCGCACGGAATCGGTCCTGATCGGCGATAACAGACGCATCACCCAGATGAGCCTGTACTTCTTCGTGACGCTCTTGTAATGCTTCTAATTTAGCAACAATAGAAGGTTTCATGCGTGGCTAAACACCTTGTGAATAAAATAAAAGAAAACTAATACTGATCCAGCCCGAGGCTGTCACGTAATACATTCAATTGTTCCAGATCGCCGCTGCTTGCCGCTTTCTGGAGAGATTTGGTTGGTGCGTGAATAAGACGGTTGGTGAGCTTATGGGCCAGTTCATTAATCGTGCTTTCAACATCAGCCCCTTGTTCAATGGAGGACAATGCTTTTTCCACTAACGCTTCCCGAATACCATCCGCCATGGCACGGTAATCCCGAATAGAAGAGACGGCGGACTGTGAGCGCACCCATGCCATAAAGTTTGCGCTTTCTTGCTGAACAATATCTTCAGCCTGCACTGCCGCCGCTTTTCGCTGCGATAAATTGTGTTCAATAATCGCATGCAAGTCATCGACGGTATAGAGATAGACGTTTGACAGATTACCCACTTCGGGTTCGATATCACGCGGTACGGCAATATCGATAAAGAGCATCGGCTGATTACGGCGAGCTTTCAGCGAACGTTCAACCATACCTTTACCAATAATAGGTAACGGACTGGCGGTTGAACTGATAATAATATCGGCTTTATATAAGCGTTCATCAATTTCGGGTAGCGTGATAACTTCCGCCTGAACTTCATCGGCTAACTGCTGTGCTCTTTCTCGCGTGCGGTTGGCAATAACCATTTTTTTAACCTGATGCTCGCGTAAATAACGAGCGACCAACTCAATGGTTTCACCGGCGCCAACCAGCAGAACATTCACGTCGCTCATTGATTCAAAAATCTGACGCGCCAGCGTACAGGCGGCAAAAGCAACCGACACCGCACTGGAACCAATTTCGGTTTCAGTACGAACGCGTTTTGCCACGGAGAATGATTTTTGGAATAAACGCTCAAGTTCAGTATTTAACTTACGGTGTTCCTGCGATTCGGCAAACGCCTTCTTCACCTGCCCCAAGATCTGGGGTTCACCCAGTACCAGCGAATCCAACCCACTGGCAACACGCATTAGATGATTTACTGCGTCAGAATCTTGATGCCAGTACAGGCTTCTCGTTAATTCTTCTGGCGATAACTGATGATACTGACATAACCATTTAATCAACTGTTGTAGCGTATTTTCATCCTGTTCAACGCTTAAATACAACTCAGTTCGGTTGCACGTAGACAACAGGACACCGCCCTGCACCAAAGGTTGTTGGTGCAGGCTTCGTAATGCATCACCTAATGTATCGGGAGAAAAGGTCACCTTTTCCCTCAATGATACCGGGGCAGTTTTATGGTTGATTCCAAGTGCAAACAGCGTCATGAAATAGTTATAATTATTGTAGTTTCTCAGTTGAATCGGTATTTCGTTGGCACATTCTACTTGATGCTGACTACCAATAAAAGTCACTACTTATCGTGAAAGGGCCTTTACAGGATTTATCAACGTAAAACAGATATACTTTGTACTATTAATTTTTACCCGTAATAACAATCTGATTGACGCTTAACCTTAAGGCTATTAGCGTTATCGGTTACCGACAGGATCCCGGCGAGAACATCATGACATTTACACGGACTGCTACTTTTTTAAAATTGATCCCTTTAGCCAGCGTATTTTTGACTGCCTGTACATTAACCGGTCAACAGAGTACGACTGTGTCCTCTTCCTCCCCTGAGTGGCAAAAACATCAGCAACAAGTTACGGCACTATCTCAATATCAAACGCGTGGTGCTTTTGCTTATCTTTCATCTGAGCAAAAGGTGTATGCCCGATTTTTCTGGCAGCAACAGAGCCCTGAACAATACCGTTTAGTATTAACCAACCCGTTAGGTAATACCGTCATGGAGCTAAACGTTCAACCAGGTCTGGTACAGTTGACGGACGATCAAGGCCAACGCTATGTCAGCGATGATGCAGAAAAGATGATCCAAGAACTGACGGGCATGAGTATTCCTCTAAATAATATGCGCAAGTGGATGCTTGGCCTGCCAGCCGATGCTAAAAATTACACTCTGACACCTGAAGCTCGTTTGAATAAAGTGACACTGGAGCAAAACGGACAAACTTGGACCGTTGACTATCAAGCCTATAATCAAGATGTTCAACCAGCCCTGCCAAGCCGTCTGGAGATCGCCCATGACGAAGAGCGTATTAAACTGAAGATGGACAGTTGGACGCTGCAATGATGGTTAACTGGCCTTCACCCGCCAAACTGAATCTGTTTTTGTATATTAATGGCCGTCGCCCTGACGGCTATCACGATTTACAAACACTGTTTCAGTTTCTTGATTATAGTGATACCCTCAATTTTATACTGCGGCAGGATCAGCAAATTCGGCTATTAACGCCGATTAGCGGCGTTCCAGATGAACAGAATCTGATTGTCCGAGCAGCCAGAATGCTGCAACAATTCAGTGATTGCCATCTGGGAGCTGATATTTCCATTACCAAAATTTTACCTATGGGTGGTGGCTTGGGTGGTGGTTCGTCTAATGCAGCAACGGTATTGGTAGCACTTAATCACTTGTGGAAGTGCGGGCTGACAACCGAGCAATTATGCAAAATTGGACTAACACTGGGTGCTGATGTTCCAGTATTTATTTACGGTCATGCCGCTTTTGCGGAAGGCGTTGGTGAAAAATTACAGCCGACCCAACCCAAAGAGAAATGGTATTTAGTGGCCCATCCGGGTGTACATATTCCCACCCCCTTGATCTTTAACGAACCGGAACTGGTTAGAAATACGCCAAAACGTACTCTCACCACCCTTTTAGCCTCACCTTTTTCAAATGATTGTGAACCAATCGCAAGAAAAAGGTTCCCCGAGGTTGAACAGCTCATTTCTTGGCTGTTAGAATATGCACCATCACGTCTAACGGGAACAGGTGCTTGTGTATTTTCGGAATTCGATACACAGGCGGCGGCTGTTGATGTGTTAAAACAAGCCCCTGAGTGGTTACATGGTTTTGTTGCGCAAGGTGTCAATACCTCACCGTTGCAAGCTATACTCTCAAGGCAAGTATGAGCACTACTTTAAATGTTGTAACCAAAGCTATTCTGGAGTCGGCCCTGTTTACAGCATTTTGTAGTCTCTATTTCCGTATATCATCAATGGGTCAGCTCTATCCCTGCCCGCGATGATATCTTATCTGGATGCAAGCCTGAGGTTCTTCTCGTGCCTGACATGAAGCTCTTTGCTGGTAACGCTACGCCGGAACTAGCACAACGTGTAGCCAATCGTCTTTATACATCTCTTGGTGACGCCGCTGTAGGCCGTTTTAGTGACGGTGAAGTGAGTGTTCAAATTAATGAAAACGTACGCGGTGGCGATATCTTTATTATCCAATCCACCTGTGCACCAACCAATGACAATTTAATGGAATTAGTCGTTATGGTTGATGCGCTACGTCGTGCTTCTGCTGGTCGTATTACCGCGGTAATTCCTTACTTTGGTTATGCCCGTCAGGATCGTCGCGTACGTTCAGCACGTGTACCAATCACGGCTAAAGTCGTTGCTGACTTTCTTTCCAGCGTTGGTGTTGACCGCGTATTAACCGTCGATCTGCATGCTGAACAGATTCAAGGGTTCTTCGATGTCCCTGTTGATAACGTATTCGGTAGTCCGATTCTGCTTGAAGACATGCTGCAACAAAAACTGGAAAGTCCTATTGTTGTCTCTCCAGACATTGGTGGCGTGGTTCGCGCCCGTGCTATCGCTAAACTGCTTAACGATACAGATATGGCTATCATCGATAAACGTCGCCCACGTGCTAACGTTTCTCAGGTGATGCATATTATTGGTGATGTTAACGGCCGCGACTGCGTTTTGGTTGACGACATGATTGATACCGGTGGCACTCTGTGTAAAGCGGCTGAAGCACTGAAAGAGCGTGGCGCCAAACGTGTATTTGCTTACGCGACTCACCCCATCTTCTCAGGTAATGCTGTCGATAACATCAGAAACTCCGTGATTGATGAAGTGGTGGTTTGTGACACAATTCCGCTGTCTGCCGAAATTAAAGCGATTAATAAAGTTCGTACGTTAACGCTTTCTGGCATGCTGGCTGAGGCTATTCGCCGAATCAGTAACGAAGAGTCAATTTCTGCCATGTTTGAGCATTAATCCCTAAGCATTGGCAAAAGCTGTCTAATGAAAAAAGCCCGTTATCCTATATTGGATAACGGGCTTTTCAATTGGAAAGCAGCATAATTAGCAAGCCATCGATTAATAAAAAATTACAACATCCAACCGTTCAACCTGTTAGCTGATTGTACCAAAAGCTTAAACTAAAGATGCTTATGGCGATATCCACTTCTGCGCGCACCGTTATCGCTGTGTTTAATCCACCAGTAGCGATCTGCAACTCGGTCACGCCCACCGATACGCGCGCCCACCAACCACACTAAGGCCCCGACGAATATCCCCATAATGGGTATATGAGCCAAATCTCCCGGTAAAAGCACCACATCCTTCAGATGACCGAGGATAGTCAGGCCAACACCCCCTATCATTGAAACCAAACCTAGCCCCATTAGGATATTGCCGAGTAAAACTGCGTTTCTGCGTTTCATAGTACCCTCCACCAAAAGCTTGCTGAAGTGATTTAACCTTATATTCACTATGAGTATAGACAGGTAAATACATTATTTGTGTGGATAAGGTCACAGCTTGACCAATAATCCTTACAATTTACTTACAATTCAGTAGACAGCAAATTTAGCCATTTGTGCTACGACAATAACAACGCATTCTCGATAGGTACAATACTTCAATCAAGCAATCTGATTGCAATTTTGTAATTCAGTGGACTAAGAGTAAACTAACTTGCTTATTATTTTGTCTTCCCAATATCATCATACTGTTTTGTAGGAATTGACTGTGAGTAGTATTAAATTAATCGTCGGTTTAGCTAACCCTGGGGCCGAATATGCTCCAACTCGCCACAATGCTGGTGCCTGGTTTGTTGATCTACTCGCTGAACGCCATAATCAGCCGTTAAAAGAAGAAGCCAAATTTTTTGGCTATACCGCTCGTCTGAATATTGCTGGCGATGATGTCAGGCTGCTCGTTCCTACCACCTTTATGAATTTAAGTGGGAAAGCCGTGCTGGCAATGGCTAATTTTTTTCGGATTGCTCCAGACGAAATTCTGGTCGCTCATGATGAGCTAGACCTTCCCCCTGGCGTAGCCAAATTAAAACTGGGTGGTGGTAATGGTGGTCACAATGGTTTAAAGGATATCGCTAACAAACTGGGCAATAATCCTAACTTTTATCGATTAAGAATTGGTATTGGTCATCCGGGCGATAAAAACAAAGTCACAGGATTTGTTCTCGGTAAACCACCGGCCTCTGAACAGAAGATGATCGATGAAGCCATCGATGAAGCCTTAAGCTGTACGGATATTCTGATAAAAGAAGATGTGACTAAAGCAATGAATCGATTACATGCATTTAAAGCCACAGCATAATTTTATGCTGCGCCCACGCAAATAAAAAATACGACGATAGAAAAAACATCAGCCGCTAAATGAGCGGCTGATGTTAAAAAGTGGCTAAATAATTAGCCTCTGATTTTGCGATAGATAAACAGAACCAGCAACGCACCAAGAACGGCAATAACCAGACTACCGATATTGAAGCCATCTACAGAACCTAAGCCGAAGAAGGAGCTGATATATCCACCGACTAATGCACCAATAATCCCCAGAATAACGGTTACGATAAAACCACCGCCATCTTTACCAGGCATGATCCATTTAGCCAAAATACCCACAACTAAACCTAATACGATCCAAAGAATAAAACCTGTCATATACACCTCCAAAAAAAACTCATTCCTGTCAGACTAGCTGTTCAAACTCCCCCGTCATTCGGTTAATTAGTTGAACAGCTGTTTCCTTTATGTTGTTACCCGATAATGATAGTGGTTACCTGTCCAAATTTCTATTTTTGCATGTGTATTCAATAGAACAACCTTTATTTCCCACTGAATAATTAACCATAACATATTGATACATAGTCATATTGCAAAATGCCCATTCAAATTGTCGGAATGACGAAAAATTCCCGCTTTCCCATTTTTCTTTCACAGGCGTGTTGAATCCTGACCATTGCTCAATATTGGAGCCTGATAATTAACCTGTGATTATCGGATTAGCATTATCCGGTCTACTTATCACAAAAAGCGGACCATGCCTCTTCTGAGAGTTGATGAATGCGAATAAATTTTTTGGTTTTACACAGAGAGCGCCTGAGCGCTTTCTTTGCCTGTTCCTGTTTGATTCGCGTTGCAGGATGGCGGATGCGCCTGAAAGCTCTCAATGGGGTGCCTAAAATGACCACGCTGTAGCATATATCTGCATTAAGCCCGTCACTGGTAATCTCATGATAAAACTTCATAAATAGTGCATTCCTGATAGTCCTTGTATTGGGGGCAGTATAGCGTTTATGACGGAATATTAAACGAGATAAAATGCATATCATGGGTATCCTACTTTCACATTTTACACACTAACAGATTAACACCTCACCGCGCCCTCTCCTTCACTATCTAAATATTATCAATATGTTATAAAAACCAAATAACCCCAAAAACTAAACTTCAATCAACATAACGTCTCAAAAGGTCTGAAAAACGGAAGACCTAGCCACAGTACAGACTCATTGTTAATGATTTAAATCATCTATTACATTTATCAACTGCACGGCTTCTAATATCAATTTTTCTTACTCTCAATATTATCCCGAAAAGGTTAATTTTCAGTCTATTGACCTATTTAGATATCAAGTTGGATATCAAGGTAAATCAATTCAATAATGTAACAATTTATATCAAACATAAAAACAACGCATTAAGGCAATGACAACAACTTCAACAATCCAATTATCAATGTTATTATGTAATCTAATAGATTCATGGGTCTAAAAATGGATATTAGTGAGAAATATCTCTAATGCCGCCATTTTAATTTTATTTAATGATTAATAATCATATGGTTAATGGTTAAAGCCAACCCGTAGATATATGTCATTCACCTAGGCGTTATGCATTGCTCATTGAGTCTTAACGCCCGTTCAGGTAAGCTGTGGGAAGTATATCTATAACGGACGATAGATGAATATGCACTCAAATAAAGAGATAGTGCATAAATCCGAAGACACACATGTGTGCAATGATTTATGTCACTTGACAAGAATGTCACTCAAGCATGCCCATAATTTGAAAAAAGCTGAGGCTCAGTCTTACTGGCATCGTGGTATGCTTTTTCTTGCTATGGGTACTATTGTTACGTTGTTTTTCGGTATTGTATTTTTTAGTACCTCTACATTAATCACCTACTTTATAGAAATGGTGATTTCAATTATGGGTATTACGCTTTTTCATGCCTGGTACCGAGTTACAGTGAATCACAATTACTGGCACAAAAGCTGGTATTCTCACGTCAGTCAGTTAGAGAGCCAACTGACAGAATGCTCAAAAAAACCAGTACGCATGATCTCTGAGCTCAAGTCCAATCAAAATAGCAACACCATCCTACTGCTAAATAAAATATTGAATATTATGTTTTTTATTTTTTGGTGTGTGCTACCGGTCATCTCAGTCATAAAATTCTTTTACTATCTTGTTTATATCAATGGTGTGTCTCTTTCCTTAATGAACACCTTATTCTTGTGTATTCCTTTCCTCACTATGGTATTCCTGTCTATCGCTATAAATATATTTTTATGCATGTTCTCTTCCAAAGATGATGCGGAGATCGACAACAAAGCACTGGACATCGCACAACAGTACAAAACCACCAATAATTGATCTCCCCTACGCACCAATAATTTCAGCTTTTGAACATCTGATACCCATCCCTACCTTTTGCGTTACTTGGATGTCTTTTGACCAAAGAAACATTTTGATATCGTACTCTTCCCCAGCACTAAAGCTGACGTAATCCATAAGATCGGGTATTATTCACCGGTTTTCTTTAGAAAGTGGTAAGACTGCGCCAGTTCAATCGTTATGACGGCGTTCTTTGCTTGCTGCTGCTTTTCGCAGAATTATATAACAAGTCGTAATAAGGTAATCCGGTGAATATACAGGCTCTTTTATCAGATAAAATTACCCAAGCACTCATTGCTGCTGGTGCACCGGCAGATTGTGAAGCTCAAGTGCGTCAGTCAGCCAAAGCACAGTTTGGTGATTATCAAGCCAATGGCATTATGGCCGTAGCGAAACAGCTCGGTCTTCCTCCTCGTCAATTGGCTGAGCAGGTATTAACCCATCTGGACCTCTCCCCAATAGCCAACAAAATAGAAATTGCGGGCCCGGGGTTCATTAATATCTTTCTGGATCCTGATTGGTTGGCATCTAAGGTAGAGCTGGCATTACAAGACGATAAGTTAAACGTCACACCGGCCCATAAGCAGACAATCGTGGTTGACTACTCTGCACCAAATGTTGCTAAAGAAATGCACGTTGGTCACCTGCGCTCAACTATCATTGGCGATGCGGTAGTACGGACACTAGAGTTTCTGGGCCATCATGTTATCCGCGCTAACCACGTTGGCGATTGGGGAACTCAGTTTGGGATGCTGATTGCCTATCTGGAAAAGATGGAAAATGAAAACGCGGATAATATGACGTTATCCGATCTGGAAGCGTTCTATCGTACCGCCAAGCAGCATTACGATTCCGATCCGGTTTTCGCCGAACGCGCCCGTAAATATGTGGTGAAACTGCAAGGGGGTGACGAATATTGTCGTTCCATGTGGCGCAAACTGGTCGACGTGACCATGTACCAAAATATCCTTACCTATCAGCGTCTAAATGTTACCTTAACCGTTAATGACATTATGGGCGAAAGTATCTATAACGCGATGCTACCCGGTATCGTGGCTGACCTGAAAGCCAAAAGCCTAGCGGTAGAAAGTGAAGGCGCTATCGTGGTTTACCTTGATGAATTCAAGAATAAAGAAGGTGAACCAATGGGGGTTATCGTTCAGAAAAATGACGGTGGTTTCCTGTATACCACAACCGACATAGCCTGTGCCAAATACCGTTATGAAACCTTAGGTGCAGAACGCGTTCTTTACTATATTGACTCACGCCAGCATCAACACCTGATGCAAGCATGGACCATCGTGCGTAAAGCTGGCTATATTCCTGACAGTGTTACGCTGGAACACCATATGTTTGGCATGATGCTAGGCAAAGATGGCAAACCCTTTAAAACCCGCTCCGGTGGCACGATCAAGCTTTCTGACTTGCTGGATGAAGCGATTGAGAATGCTGACACTAAGTTGCACAATCTGATTCTTGAAAAGAATCCAGACATGCAGCCCGATGAACTGAAAGAAGTGATCAACGCCGTTGGTATTGGTGCCGTTAAGTATTCTGATTTATCCAAAAACCGTACCACTGATTATGTGTTCGATTGGGACATTATGTTAGCGCTGGAAGGCAACACCGCACCTTATATGCAGTATGCCTATACTCGCGTAGCCTCTATTTTCAAACGTGCTGGTATTGATGAAAGTAAACTAGCGGGTGCGTTAAAGATTGTTGATGAGCGAGAAAAAGCACTGGCTACTCGTCTGATGCAATTTGAAGAAACCCTCTACACCGTGGCTCGTGAAGGTACACCGCATGTTATGTGCACTTACCTGTACGATGTAGCGGGTCTGTTCTCTGGCTTCTATGAAAACTGCCCAATCCTAACTGCTGATGATGAAAACACTCGTCAGAGCCGTCTGAAATTAGCCGCACTCACTGCCCGCACATTGAAACTGGGTCTGGATACGCTGGGTATCCAAACGGTTGAACGAATGTAAGGTATTGTTATTTATTCAGTTACAATAAAGGCGCCATTGGCGCCTTTATTATTAATCATGTGCTTACTTTTCAGCTGCTGAGTATATTCCCCGGCAAACAGCCAAGTAATCGGCCGGGAGGACTTAACTCCCAACAGACATTTAACATTACGCTATCCGACGGGCAAAATCCCGAATACGGAAACCCAATAACCCTAATGTGCCGAAATAGGCCACTACCCCAACCGCTACCACCAGTAACAGGCGTAATATGCGCATCGACATATGACCGATGTCCCAAGCTGGCATAATATAGACCATACCTATCAACGCTGCCGTCATCACTAAAAGCGCAGTCATCAGCTTAAGGAAAAAGATACCCCAGCCTGCTTTTGGTTGAAAATATTTGCGTTTATTCAACTGCCAGAACAGCAAGCTCGCATTCAGACAGGCGGCAATACCAATCGACAGGGCTAAGCCAGCATGTTTCAACGGACCAATAAACGCCAAGTTCATCAGTTGGGTGGCAATCAATGTGAAAATAGCAATTCTGACCGGGGTTTTAATATCCTGACGGGAATAAAACCCCGGAGCCAGAACTTTAACCAAAATCAGCCCCATCAACCCGACTGAATATGCAATCAGCGCCTGACGCGTCATCATTGCATCGTGGGCATTAAATTGCCCATACTGGAACAGCGATTTAATCAATGGTTCAGAGATAACCCCAAGCGCCACGGAGCAAGGTAATGCTAATAAAAAGCAGAGGCGTAGCCCCCAATCCATTAAGCTGGAGTACTCTTCGGCATTACCACTGGAAAAACTTTTCGCTAACGAAGGTAATAAGATAGTACCTAACGCAACCCCTAACACCCCAGATGGCAACTCCATTAGCCGGTCAGCATAATACATCCAAGACACAGAACCCGACGCCAGAAATGAAGCAAAAATAGTATTAATGATCAGCGAAATTTGACTCACCGATACACCCAGAATAGCGGGTCCCATCTGTTTCATCACTCGCCAAACACCGCTATCTCTCAAGTTAAGACGCGGCAAAACCAACATACCTATTTTTTTCAAATGAGGTAATTGATAGAGCAGTTGAAGAATGCCCCCCACGACTACAGCCCAGGCCAACGCCATAATGGGAGGATTAAAGTAAGGCGCACCAAATAAAGCAAAACCAATCATACTCACGTTTAACAGCGTAGGAGCGAATGCCGGTACGGAAAAGCGGTTCCAAGTATTGAGTATTGCTCCAGCTAACGAAGCCAGCGATATCAGAAAAATATAGGGAAAGGTCACTCTTAGCAATTGCGTGGTTAAAGCAAACTTATCTAGGTCATCAGTAAATCCCGGCGCAGTGACCCAAATGACCCACGGAGCGGCGACAATACCCAGAAAAGTCACCAGCGCTAATATCAGCGTTAGCAGGCCTGATACGTAGGCTATAAAGGTTCTCGTAGCTTCTTCACCCTGCTGGGTTTTATATTCCGCCAAAATAGGAACAAACGCTTGAGAGAATGCCCCTTCAGCAAAAATACGCCGCAGCAAATTAGGTAACTTAAAGGCGACAAAAAAGGCATCCGTTGCCATTCCGGCACCAAATGCCCGCGCTACGATCGCATCACGGGCAAATCCCAGTATCCGTGACGCCATAGTCATTGAGCTGACTGCGGCAAGTGATTTTAATAAATTCATGTAATTAAACGGTTCTTATTAATGGCATCGCTGACTGTGCGATGGCTGACTGTGGCGTAGTGTACGGTTAGTCCGTTGAATCACCAATCTAAAAGCGTATAAAAATATGATTTTCACTCTGCCAGAAAACATTTAACATACATGAATTTATCTAACCAATTGATTTAATGAACTTTAGATTAAATGATAGCATCAAAAATTAACCTGCTAAGATCTCAAACTTCTCGTTCAGAATCGTCAATTGCTGCTTCAGTAAGGCGACCTCACTCTCTAACTGCTGTACCCGTTCACTTAACGCTTCAGAGGTTTCTGACGATCTATTTTCTGTCGCTGAACTGAAGGAGGCTGCATCAACGGGTCCACTAAATAAATGAGCATAGCGGCTCTCTCTTCTACCCGGTTCTCTCGCTAGCTTTACAGCATAGGGCCCATCTTCTCGATTGGATAAGCCTTCCAGTACCTGTTCAACGTCACTAATATCCGAAAACTCATACATCCGATTTGAACGGGTTCTCAATTCACCCGGGGTTTGAGGGCCGCGCAATAACAGCAAACAGACGACCGCCAGCTCAGCAGGGGATAATTTAAAATCACCAAACTCGGTATTACAAAATCGATGAACATATTTGGCAACTCGTCCACCCATTCCGCTGGCGGTACGTACCAGAAACTTTTTCTGTAGGCTGTCCAATGTCTCCTGAATTTCCAGTTCGCTTAAATCCATGACTGGCTCACGGCTGGTTTTCTGGTTACAGGCGGCCATTAAGCTGTTTAGTGATAAAGGATACTGGTCTGGTGTAGTGACCTCTTTTTCCAGCATACTGCCGATAACCCGAGCTTCACTATCCGTTAATAGATATTTCATCCGTAGACTCCTTAAATCGTCGGTTTCCAATCAAGGTTCGTCAGGGCCATCATGACGTGATCCTGCCAGTTTCCATCAATTCGCAGGTATTGTTTAGCATACCCTTCACGTTCAAAACCTAATCGTAATAATAAATTCCCACTACGGTGATTATGGGGCATATAGTTAGCCATTATTCGATGCATTCTCTGTTGGTTAAGCATATAGCGTAATACTGGCTGTAGAGCCTCATACATTAACCCCTGACCTTCCCACTTTTGCCCAAGGGAATAGCCCAAAATACAGGCATGAAAATCCCCCCGGATGACATTACTAAAATTTGCAACGCCTCTGACTTCTTTTTCATCGGCATCAAGTAAGAGGAAATAATAGGCATTCCCCTGCTTATGCAACTCATTAATCAGATTTAACCGAACCTGCCAACCAGAAGGATAACCATAGCTCTGATCACGCACGGGCTCCCAAGGCTTCAGGAACGCCCGATTCTCAGTATAATAATCTGCAAGCCGGTAGGCATCACGTTCGCAGGCAAGGCGTACCGTCAGTCGGTCCGTAGTTAATGATACCTTAGGAACATTCGAACGATAGCCAAACATCCGGGCCCCCTTATAAAAAATGAAAAGACAGCATTAAATGACAAAGATAGTGTACTAAATTGGTATCGTTATTCAGTAATAAAGTTCAAAATAGCCAAAGAATTCCCTCCTGTGTATTTATTTTTCGCTGACGGTGAAATTATGCCTCGGGTATCGCGAGTCAGAAGCTTAGGTAAGTATTTTCTATTATTAGATAACCTGCTAGTTGTTCTTGGTTTTTTTGTCGTTTTCCCGCTCATTTCAATTCGATTTGTTGACCAACTTGGCTGGGCCGCATTAGTGGTTGGTATAGCTTTAGGGCTGCGTCAGTTGCTGCAACAGGGGTTGGGGATTTTTGGTGGCGCGCTGGCAGACCGTTTCGGTGCCAAACCGATGATTGTTAGCGGTATGCTGTTACGCGCTGCCGGTTTCGCAACCATGGCGTTAGCCGATCAGCCTTGGATTTTGATTTTCTCCTGCGCCCTTTCTGCTTTTGGCGGCACGTTGTTTGACCCACCACGCGTAGCCTTAGTGATTAAGTTAACCCGACCTCATGAACGCGGCCGTTTCTATTCTCTATTAATGATGCAGGACAGCGCCGGGGTCGTGATTGGGGCGCTATTAGGTAGTTGGCTTCTACGTTATAACTTTCACTGGGTTTGTTGGTTTGGTGCCGCGTTCTTCGTCCTGGCCGCCGCGCTAAACGCGTTTGTATTACCGGCCTATCGAGTTTCTACCTCGGTACGCGCGCCAATCATGAACGGGATTAAAACGGCAGTAAAGGACAGCTACTTCCGTCGCTATGTACTGACTCTCACCGGGTATTATGTGTTATCTATTCAGGTGATGTTAATGCTGCCTTTACTGGTAAACGAAGTTTCTGGTGCGCCAGAGACAATACGGTGGATGTATCTGATTCAGGCGATTCTCTCACTTTCCCTGCTCTATCCCATTGCGCGTTGGAGTGAGAAATATTTTCGCCTCGACCAACGTTTAATGGTGGGTTTATTATTAATGACCTTTAGCTTGATGCCATTAGGGTTTGTCCATTCACTTTCCGGTATTCTGGCTCTAATTTTCTTTTTCTATCTTGGCTTAATTATTGCTGAACCGGCACGCGAAACGTTAAGCGCATCCCTGTCAAATCCTCAAGCTCGTGCTAGCTATATGGGGTTTAGCAAATTGGGTTTAGCTTTCGGCGGGGCCATTGGTTATACCGGCGGTGGATGGCTGTACGATATTGGACATGAAATGAATCTGCCTGAAGTTCCTTGGTTGCTTTTAGGCGTAATTGGGATAAGCACTGCACTGGCGCTGCACCGTCAATTCACCCCTAGGAGTATAAACACCAACGCCATGGTATCGTGATATATTCTGAACGGATTTAAGTTTGCTCTGTCTATAAGGGAGTTGCTACTCTATAGCGAAATGGACTGTTTGATTGATTTTATAAGGGTGAGTATGTTTAGAATTTTTTCCCGCGTTTGTGCCGTGCTGGTTATTGGACTGCTATTTGGTTGTAATCAAGTCTCTCAATATGCTTTAAGCGAGCAATCGATTAATAACTATTTAGCCAGCCATTCCGATAAAGCATCACGCAGCTTCAACTTGAGCGGTCTGATTAATGCCGATCTGTCCCTGAATAATCTGAATGCTAAAATTGGTCGTGATATCCCAAATAAGGTGACACTATCCGGTAACGCCGTGTTTGCTATTTCGTCTATTTTAGGCAATCAAGATGCGAATCTTCAGCTAACCATCAATGCCCGCCCGGACTTTGACCCAGTAAAAGGCGCTGTTTATCTGAAAGATCTGGAACTGGCAGATTACGATCTGAAAACCACGCAGGGCGCAGTGAAAAATGTGAAAACCTTTATACCGCTGCTAAACAGCGCGCTGCAACTCTATTTCAATGACCAACCGGTATACGTTCTGAATCCGTCTAACAGTGTGTTAGAAGCGACGGCACAAAAACTGGCCAAAGGTATTAAAGTAGAAGAAGGCAAACTGGTTTTCGACTTTACCAAATAAAGTAATAGCATTAAAAAAGGCGCATACAGAAAATCTGATGCGCCTTTTTATTGTTTTTCAATTCAGCTTTGACGGCTCTTTCTTGGTGCCTTTACCGAGCGCAAAATAACAAATTTCTTATTGGATGCCAGTAATTCACAGTTGCCGAACAGACGTTTCAGCTTTTGATGATATCCCAGATGGCGATTGCCAATAATACGCAGCTCGCCACCAATCGCCAGACAGCGTTTAGCATCATTAAACATCTGCCAGGCAATGTAGTCCGTCACCGAGTGATGCTGATGAAACGGCGGATTACACACAATCCCCTGCAAACTGTTACGTTCAACATTCGCTAGCGAATACTCAGCCTCAAAGAAGCAACGTTCGATATCCTGTGGACGGTTTTCTTCTACGTTTAACCGGCTCGACTCCACCGCCATAAAGGACTCATCGCGGAAAATTACCTCAGCGTCAGGATTCTGCGCCAGCAAGCCAAGCCCCAAAACCCCATTGCCGCAGCCTAAATCCACCAGAGTTCCGGTTAAACCGGACGGTAGATGCTCAGAAAAGAAGCGAGCGCCAATATCCAGAGCGGTGCGGGAAAAAACGTTAGGATAGTTATGGATAAGATAGTCAGTTCCATCAATAGGCCAACTGACTAACTCATTAAACGGTGCAACTTCCGACTGGTTAAACTGACAGAAAATCAGACGCGCCTTTTTCCAAGCTAGGCTGGTGTGGGTTGGTCCAAGAATCTTCTCAAACAGCTGTAGCGTGGAGGTGTGGATATCTCGCGTTTTCCCAGCGGCAATAATTTGAGTATCTTCCCCTACCACTTCCCGAAGCGCATACAGTTGCTGTTCCAGCAGTGCAAGGGCTTTAGGCACTTTAATCAGCACCACGGCGGGTTTATCCGACAATGGCGTCACGCTGTCAATAAAGCTGACGTTATCAGCAGACAAGCCGTTTAGCTGAAAATTTCGCAACGTCGCCAGTTGGCTAACGTAGGAATCACCATAGCTTACCGGATGGTACTGATGCAATTCACAGGCTAAAGCACCAAAAGTATCATTCAGGATGAGAACCGGCCCTTCCACCAGTTTTTGCTTATCGACGGTATTAATCAAATATTCATCCGCAGCATCCCAGGCTTGCAAGCTGCTGGCGGTATCAAATTCGGGATAACGCGCTAACGACAAATGGGCAAATACGGAGGGTGCCAGTTCTGATTCATCACTGCTAATAGCGATTTCCATCTCATTCATTTCCTTCATCAGCGGAAACTTCAGCCAGCTCATCACGCATTGCTTGTATCGCTTCTCGCGTCACCGTGGATAAGGTGCGGAAGAAAGCCGTTGTGGCATGTGCTTCCATTTTACCCAGAAAACGCCCACACCACGGCAACAAATAATCATCAAACAGTGCCAGTTGAGCCTGTACTTCGTCAGACTCCAAAGCATTATCTTCAATCCACGAGGCCGCCAGCAATAGCAGGCCAAAATGATCGGCTGGTGCTTCGGTTAACGGCATACCGCATTCGGTTAAAAAGTTGCGCGTTGAGGCTTCCCCTGCACCGTCTTCATAATCCGAACTATAAGGCGAAACGCTGCCCTCGGTGGCAAACATTGCCTGGTAGTCCGCCTCCAGAACCTGACGATCCAATCCCTGTCCCATACGGTCCAGCAGATCGTCTTGCTCCAGCGGCCAGTGTTGTTTCAACTTACCGTCCGCCACAAGAGCAAACAACGGATCCAGAACCGGATCCTGAGAACTGCGATAGAACAGTGAACCCAGAATACGGCAGACTACAGAAAACTCATTCATCAAATTGACCTGTTAACATAAGTAATAAAACAATAATTATAAACCAACAACTTTCTGATCTTTAGGATATTTCACCGTATAAGACAAGCCCAGTTTACGTAATTCATTTGGTGTCAGATCCAGTGACCACTGCACTTCTCCAGTCGCTTTATCAAAGGTAGCACCATCATACTTTAGATCTTCAACGGTAACAGAAGCATCTTTACTGACGGGAACCTGATCCTGAACCACCAGTTTCACCGGCTCTTTACGGGTATTCTTTATATCCAGCATATAGGTATATTGCTGGCTGACAGAGTTACCAAAAAACTCCGCTTTTCCTGTCATCTGCTTTTCATTTTCCCGCGTGACCACGATTTTCTTATCCCGGCCTAAAGAGAGATCCAGAGTCTCTTTAACATTACGGATATCGATATATCCCTGCCCTATAAACGAACCTTCAAAGAAAATATTGGACTTTCCTGGCAGCAGATTAAGTTTTTCCCAATCTTTTAGCTGTACCTGCAAAAAGGCATCAGGCTCCAGTTTAGGCACAACCACGTAGCGATAGTCCCCCTGAATATCCGCCTGCTTAATCAACACCGAATGCCCTTTGCCATCGGCGGCAATATTATACGGTAAAACGATACTAAAACGGGTATTCACACCGCCAACATCGGTAGTGACATAGTCAGATAGTGGTTTAGATGACTTACTACCATATCCGTTAGCAACTTGGGATTCATCGGCAGTGAGATCTTCACGTATTTCCATGATTGCTGCGGGTGAGGCCGGTGCGCTTTGCTCATGTTGGATGCTTTTTGAGGACATAATGGGCTGCCGATACAGATCAACATACCACGGAGATAATCTTGGTGCCTGAGCCCCTTCGCTTGGGTTACCCGTAGAGAGCGTCAGATTAACTTTATCCCAGTTAATACCGCTATTCTGGAATACATTGGCTTTATAACCCAGTTTCACCGGTTCAGTAATGCTATCAACTCGAACATCATAGGTAGGAACCCAGCCAGCAGAATTAATCACATAGGAAAGTTTAACGTTGCTGGATGCGGCTTTTGGTGCATAAAACTTTACCACCACCTGATTAACGGCCTGAGCGCTTTTCTGTTGGGCCTCAGCCATTTGATTGTTCAGCTTATTAATATTCTTTTCAATTTCGCCAATCTTCTCTCTGAGATCAATATCACTCATCAAGAGTTCGTTCATTTTGCCATTAACCAACTGTAGCATTTGGCTGACTTGCTCAACCGAAGCGCCTTCTTTCTCATTACCCAGCGCGCGATTGCTTTCCAGTACCGCCAGTTGAGCCTGAATCACCTCACGCTGTACATTCACTTTGCTTTGCTCACGCATTTCTACTTCAATTTGTTTTTTCAGCGATTCCACTTCAGGTGAAACGTTTTCACTGAGAAAATCGCGGCGTACGCCTGATGACTGAACCACCACGCCATTATCCGCTTCAACCATCATACTTTGTTCATTCAGATCGCTGGCAATATTAGTGAATATCACTTCGCTCTCACCGGCAGGTAATGTGACTTTTCCGCTGTTAAACAGCTCGGCGCCGCGGATAAATACAGTAACATTATTCAACGTCATCTTTTCTGTGAGGGTATCAGCCTGAGCGGATACAGAACAAGCCAGCGCCACGGCGGTGCCCAATACCGTAGTTTTAAAACGACCGGAGGTAGTTAATGACATGTATTTATCCTTAAATATTAATGAATTTTGTTTAACCGCTCAGGCAACAAATTACCCTAATGACTTAAAGTGAAGCCAGCTCAGGAATCGGTTTTCTACCGTGTGATTCCAAGAAGTTTAGCAATCTCCTCGGCGTTACGTTGAGAATTCTTTCCTGTGGAAACCCTATCTCCTTTAACACTCTCAAAGAATGGTCAAAACCACCCAGAGCAAACGCCACATGGGAATCAGAACCCAGCGCCACCCAACCACCGGCATCACGAATGGCTTTTGCCACTTCAATACAATTTTTCTCACTGCCCAAGCGGGAATGGGTAAATGAAGAGTTGTTAATTTCCAACGCTACGTTATGTTTAACTGCCGCCTGTGCTACTGCCCTAATATCAATAGGATATTTTGGATTTCCCGGATGGCTAATAATATGTACCTTACCGCTGGCCATGGTGGCTATCATCGCTTGTGTATTTTCTTCTCGGCTCATGGGTTGCAGTACCGGTTCATGGAACCCGGCGATAACCAGATCTAAGTGCTTATCCATCTGCTCATCACAGTCGATTTCCCCCTGAAGGTTTTTGATATTTGCCTCAATGCCATACAGAATTCCAACGCCATCCACCATGCGAGGAATGACAGCCATATTCATAAAATGCCAGCGGTGCGGCGCATCGGCCATATCTGGCCCGTGGTCAGTAATGGCAAATAGCTTGATACCTTTTTGTTTGGCAACGGCAAAATAGTCACTTACCGTGCTATAGGCATGGGTGCTGGCTATGGTGTGGGCGTGTAAATCAACCGGGTACATAACAAACTTCCTTCTTGATATCGCTATATTGTTGTACTTATAAAACAGTGATAATCCATTTTCTGTTTCGCAATGGATCAATATCCTTTAGTCATATCAACAATACCGCTGATTGACTCTCCCGCCTGAAAAGCCTGCAACCGACTACAGATTTGGTCCATCGTGATTTGTGGCTGTGTAATGGCTGAAATATGCGGCGTTATCGTAATTTCTGAACGCTGCCAGAACACATGCTGTCTGGATAGCGGTTCGGAAGCAAACACATCCAGCGTCGCGGCTTTTAGTTGACCGCTATCTAATGCTTCTAATAAATCGGCCTCAACCAAATGTGCTCCCCGGGCAATATTGATCAGATATGCCCCTTTCTGCAGTTGGCCAAACAACGCTTTATTCAGTATACCTTGAGTCTCCGACGTTCTGGGCAATAAATTCACTATCAGTCGAGTTTGGTTGAGAAAATCAGATAGTTGCTCGGCATGGTATGTCTCTACACCCTCAATTTGCTTTTTACTTCTGCTCCAACCACGTACTGAAAAGCCAAACGATGCCAGACGCTGTGCCACGCGGGTGCCTAAAATACCGAGTCCCATCACACCAATGATGAAATTTTCATAGTTATACGGTTCTAAAAATTGCCAGCGGCTTTGCTGCTGTAGCCGTTGATAGTCATCCAGACGTCGAAAATAACGTAATACTGTGGCGCAGGCATACTCTTCCATCTGTCTGGCCATACCTGCATCTTCCAGACGAACCAGTGGCACACCCGATGCCAACATATCTGGCCGCTCTCCTAATTGTGCAACGATGGCATCAACTCCCGCACCTAAACTAAAAACCGCTTTTAAATCTTTACGTCCCGTCAGCATTTCATAGGGAGGCAGCCAGACAATAGCGTAATCTGCCGGTTGATTATCTCCCGGTTGCCACACTCTGATTTTTGCATTGGGTAAACGGGCAGGAATGCCTTCTAGATAAGGTTTGGCATCATTATAAGGGTGATAGAAGAGAATATTCATAGCCGCTCCAGAAGATAAAAAATTTGCTGAATCAGGGGGGTAACTGTGTAGCACCTCCTAATCTACCCGATTCTATCCGCAGATATAAACGACTATTTGCCGATAGCTTAACCAAATAGCTCAAGAACTTGAATTTGTACTTGACCGAACCCCGCCTTCTCCCTATAGTAGCGCCCCGTTGCGGTGAATAATCCTTGCCGTAACAACAAAATTTGGTGAGGTGTCCGAGTGGCTGAAGGAGCACGCCTGGAAAGTGTGTATACGGCAACGTATCGAGGGTTCGAATCCCTCCCTCACCGCCATATTTTAAGAGCCTGCTTTTTAGCAGGCTCTTTCCTTTTCCTAAAGGAAAATATTAGCCAAAAAAGAGCCATTCTTCTCAGAATGGCTCTTTTTTTTTTCATATAGCATTATCAATAACAGAGAAAGTCTACTGCCCTGACAGGGAGAAATACTTCTTCATCACCAACAGTGAGATCGCCCTTTCCTGCACATTGTCCAAAAACTGTGCCACGTATCTATTCGCATTGTTAATGATCATTTTCGCTTCAGCAGTGTGATCGGAGTAGTACTCTATTTTTTCTTCCAGATCGGAAAAATCATCTTTCAATAACACATAATGAAAATCAGGAATCAAGACGCCCTCCATAAACCAACTCTCTATCCGTGGTTTACGCATAAAACAGAGGGAGTTAGAGTGCATAATCCACTTCAGGTTAGTAGCAACATCGTTCCCTTCGATGCTGATAATAAACTTATACTTCATTTGTTCAGTTTCACACATCAGGTTCTTTCTTTTCACATCACCGTATCGCCCAGTGTCTGCCACATCGACCAGCGGTGAGCCGTGAAAATTATCGAGTAATTGCTTTCTGGCATCCTGATAACAAGCGCCTCGAAACACCGCCATATTCAACTTTTGCTCAAAAGGCATTTGGTCATTAAAAAGATGGAAATGACGTATTTTATTTAATTTCAGTAATACTGAATTTTGGTTGTCTCCAGCAATCGGCCGTGTTTTTAACAACGTCGGTTTATCTGGAATGTGCCTTATATCACCAAGAAAATAGTTAAATCGAAGATGAGGATCAAAATAGCGGGCTGATTCCATCAAATCATAGTAATAGGTACTGGGATGCCCTCTAACCGTTAACTTACCGCATTTAACCGCTGACGTATCCAAAATAAAAGGCGTACTGAGCTTATTGTAATAATTAACTCGATAATCTATGTAGTCCCGTTGATATTCACTAATATTATCGAGTAATCGATGAATATTTCTTCGAAACAACACTCGGGGAATCAAATCTTTGAGAATGTTTTTGGTATAAAACGGGATTTTCTCTCTATGCATAAAGACCCTTGCCTAGCATACAATACTTATTGATAAGTGTAGCCTTACTGCTCAAAACGCTCTGCTTTTAAAGCAATATTTATTCTATAAATTAGCCATACGTCAAAAAATATCAGGCAGCAGCTCAAAAAGCACACATAAATTGAGCTTTACCAGCCTATTCAACTAAATAATATCGAATGATACTGGTTTGCCATATTTTATTCATGTTCCATGCGAACATCGTATTTTTATAAAATATCACAAATCTAATAGAAGAAAATAAAAAAATAATATTATTTATCAATGTGTAACGAATTAAATAAAGATTAACTTAGCCGCTATAAGACAAAATCCAAATAAATATAAACACAACTATAATACAATTATTTAGATCATCATCACTAAATAATGACTCAACAGTATTTATATAAATAATATATAAAAATAAATATTTACAGTTAAGAAGATTACACCATTAAAAACCATCATGCTATTTTTTATAAAAATAAATTTACAGTTTAAATATAATTTAACCTTAATGAATAAAGCATAATAATTAATACTCATGAATTTAGAACATAAGAATGATAATATTTAAATTGCAAGAACATCCATCTACACAACCACGTCATAAAAATAACCCGACTCTAAAATAATAAATAAAAATCAATAGATTAAAAAAATAATTTTCATCTTCGTTAACAATTTAAGAGATGTGAAGTAATTTAATTCTTTATGTGAATATATTGATATGGAAATTAGATATTTTTTAACACAAATCTGAAAAATAAAAATATCTTTCACTGTCTAACTAGAAAAAGCACCCCACGCTATATATTTTAAAACGTAAGGATTAATAATCGTCCTTTCAAAAACAATGTGATGCACTGCATATACATTACTAATAAAAATAATTATTATGCGTAATAACTAAAAATAGGTATCGAACCTATTATTAAAAACTCACCCCAAAGCATGCTTTACTGAATGAAATAATGAGGATGGTTATTGATTATGGCTGGAAGGAAGTCAAAGTTTTTTCTATTTATTTGTTTAGCTCTTCTGTTGGGGCTGTTTACGTTTTGCGGTGGTAGTTATGTACTACACAAAACCTCGGAAACCAGTTTTTGTCTCTCATGCCATACAATGCAGGCAGCCTATGACGAATATCAAGGCTCGGTTCACTTTAAAAACCAGAAAGGTATTCGGGCAGAATGTTCTGACTGCCATGTTCCACAGGCTCCTGTTGATTTCTTACTGGCAAAAATGAGAGCCAGCAAAGATGTTTACCATCAATTTGTTACAGGAAAAATTGATACTCCTGAAAAATATGAAGAGCACCGTCTGGCTATGGCGCAGACAGTTTGGCATCAGTTAAAACAAAACGACTCAGCAACCTGTCGCTCTTGCCACCAGTTTGATGCGATGGATATCCAGACCCAAAGCGCCGATGCCCAGAAGATGCATAATCTCGCTATTAAAGAAAAGCAGACATGTATTGATTGCCATAAGGGCGTTGCCCACTTCCCACCTGAAATCAAAATGGATGAAAAAGCACTGGGTGCCTTACTGAGTGAAGCCAAACAAACCGCTCAGGATGCAAAACTGGTCTATCCGGTTCAACCGGTCAAACTAAATGAACTCGGTATGGCTTACCCCGCTGCCGCATTAAAAGTGCTGAAATCCGACGCAGCAGGTCGGGAAGTTGAACTGAACGGAAGCCAAATGAAAGGCGCAGAGCAAGTGATTTATCTGGAAAAGGGTCAACGTCTAATTCTCGCGACGCTGACAGAACAAGGGGAACAAACGTTAAAAATTAACGCCGACTTCACCAAAGATGAGTACGACAATGAATGGCGACCGGTAACGTTAACAGCCACCATAACTGACCCCGTCTTGTCCGATCTAGCGCCATTATGGAACTACGCCGAAAATCTGGACAACGTTTACTGTTCTGGTTGTCATGCCAAAATCTCATCCAAACACTATACCGTTAACGCCTGGCCTGCGGTGGCAAAAGGCATGGGTGCCAGAACCGATATCTCTCCACAGGATTTGGATATTTTAACCAAATATTTTCAGTACAACGCCAAAGATATAAACAATCATTAATAAAAGAGGATGGCATATGAATCTTACTCGTAGAGGTTTTATTAAGGGTGCAGGTGTTACCGCAGGTGCGATGGCGATCTCCTCTGCAATTCCACTGCCAGCCTGGGCTGAAGCGCCAACTGGCACTATATTAACGGCCGGCCGTTGGGGAGCTATGCAAGTTGAAGTCAAAGACGGCAAAGTGATTTCATCAAAAGGTGCATTGGCAAAAACGATACCTAACAGCCTGCAAGCTACCGCACCGGATCAAGTACACAGCAATGCCAGAGTGAAATACCCGATGGTGCGTAAAGGCTTTTTAGCCGCACCCGGTAAACCAGACGGTAAACGCGGTAGCGATGAATTTGTAAAAATATCTTGGGATGATGCCATGAAGCTGATTCATGAGCAGCATATGCGTATTCGTAAAGAGCACGGTGCCGCATCAGTGTTTGCAGGTTCGTACGGTTGGCGATCCAGTGGTGTATTACATAAAGCCCAAACCTTACTCCAACGCTATATGAGCCTTGCCGGTGGTTATTCAGGTCATCTGGGCGACTATTCAACTGGCGCAGCTCAGGTGATTATGCCCCACGTAGTCGGTTCCGTGGAAGTTTATGAGCAGCAAACCACCTACCCTGTCATTTTAGAGCATACTCAAGTTGTTGTACTGTGGGGCGTCAATCCGCTGAATACACTAAAAATTGCTTGGAGTAGCACAGACGAACAAGGTCTAGAGTTCTTTAATCAATTAAAAAGCTCGGGCAAAACCGTTATTGCCATTGACCCAATGCGTTCAGAAACCATTGAATTCTTTGGTGACAAAGCCCAGTGGCTGGCACCTAATATGGGCACCGATGTAGCAATGATGTTGGGTATTGCCCATACGTTGGTCACAAAATCGATGCACGATAAAGCGTTCTTGGATAAATACACTACCGGCTACAATCGTTTTGAAGACTACCTGTTAGGTAAAAATGATAAGACGCCAAAAACAGCAGCTTGGGCGGAAGCCATCTGCGGTATTCCAGCGCAACAAATTGAGCTACTGGCCGAAATTTTTAGCAAAAACCGCACCATGATCATGGGCGGTTGGGGCATGCAGCGCCAGCAATATGGTGAACAAAAGCACTGGATGCTAGTTACTCTCGCAGCCATGCTGGGCCAGATTGGTACCGAAGGCGGCGGCTTTGGTTTCTCCTATCATTACTCCAACGGTGGTAACCCAACTCGTAGCGGTGGCGTACTGTCTGCCATTTCCGCCACGGTAGCCGGAACCTCTTCTGCGGGTAACGACTGGGCAAGCTCCTCTGCGGTGAGTAGCTTTCCATTAGCACGGATTGTTGAAGCGCTAGAAAAACCCGGCAGCAAATATCAGCACAACGGTCATGAAATGGCCTTCCCTGATATCAAAATGATCTGGTGGGCTGGCGGTGCTAACTTTACTCATCATCAGGACACTAACCGTCTAATTAAAGCTTGGCAGAAGCCAGAGATGATTGTTATCTCCGAGTGCTACTGGACTGCTGCGGCTAAACATGCCGATATCGTATTGCCAATCACCACATCGTTTGAACGTAACGACCTGACCATGACTGGCGATTACAGTAACCAGCATTTGGTGCCGATGAAGCAAGTTGTTCCACCACAGTTTGAATCGCGTAATGACTTCGACGTATTTGCCGACATGTCTGAATTACTAAAAGCCGGAGGCCGTAAAGTCTATACCGAAGGTAAAGAAGAGATGGACTGGCTGCGTGAATTCTATGATGCTGCTCAAAAAGGTGCTCGTGCTCAGCGCGTCGCTATGCCACTGTTCAGTCAATTCTGGCAGGACAATAAACTGATTGAAATGCGTAAAAACGATAAGAATGAAAAATTCATTCGCTTCGCTGAGTTCCGTGCCGATCCGGTAATTAACCCTCTGGGAACCCCAAGTGGTAAAATCGAGATATTCTCTAAAACTATCGAAGGTTTTAAATACGCTGACTGCCCTGCACATCCAACCTGGCTTGCGCCGGATGAGTGGAAAGGTAACGCCAAAGAGGGCCAGTTGCAGCTATTAACCGCTCACCCTGCACATCGCCTGCACAGCCAACTCAACTATGCAAAACTGCGAGAGCAATATGCGGTGGCTAACCGTGAACCGATTACCATCCATCCAGAAGACGCGAAAGCTCGTGGTATCGCTAATGGCGATCTGGTCAGAGCCTTTAATAGCCGAGGTCAGATATTAGTTGGTGCGGTTGTCTCTGACGGCATTAAGCAAGGTATTGTCTGTATTCACGAAGGCGCATGGCCCGATCTGGATCCGGCTACCGGTATTTGTAAAAACGGCGGTGCCAACGTATTAACCCTCGATATTCCGTCGTCTCGGTTGGCTAACGGCTGTTCCGGCAATACGGCATTAATTTCCATTGAAAAGTACACCGGCCCAGCGCTGACCTTAACCGCCTTTGATCCGCCCAAAGGTGAAAGCGCTAAAGTTGGTTAATCAAGTTATAACGTAATAACTCCCCCCGGTTTATCTACTGGGGGAGTTATTAGTGACGTCGCCGTCATCTCTGTACTGCCCGCGTATCTTTCATACTAAACTAATGCCGAATACATGATATTCGATTACTTAGGAACGACCACTAACGCTACTTCCAGAAATTAAATTTATTCTTGAAGCGGCCGCCAGCATTGCTGAGAGCACCTTCGACAAAAGCACCTGTCGCATAGCCAGATGTCCTACATTTTCACCATTAACGATTCCTGTTGAAGCCAGCATGTCGAGACAGGCTCCCAACACAGGGGGAGAATTTACTGGCGATGCCCTCTACCACAGTCATTCCTGTATTACCTAAAATTTTACCCAGAAAACCGCCTACAGCAGCCATCGAAACTTGAATAAAACCCGCTCCCGGCACCTGTTCAATTTCAACAACGCTGAGTTCTCTCATTATTTCACCCTTAAAATTATTTCTTATTAACTAGGGAATAAATCCAGTTTATTGGTATTGTAATAATAGCCCTATGGTTCCACCGACCTTATCGCCTACAACAACTCCAGCAAGACGTGATGGCACATCAACCGCCAAATGAATAACATCCCATATCACGTCAGTAAAAATCCCTGCTCCATTTATTTTCTCTATTTCTGTATTTGATAACTCTCTCATTCCGTATCCTTAGCAAAGTAATAATATTTCTTAAAATAGTCTTGGTTTATATGCAAATAGCACCAACACGGACATGTATTCCGTCAAAGAAATAGATATATATGATTAGAAATGAGATAGTCATATTTATTCAATATGGCAAAAATAAATGATTACTATAAATAGCTGAAGAGTGTATTAATAGGCATTTAGGGGTTTATTTAAATAATTTACAAATCAATGAGTGATAATTATAAATAAATTATTAATTTTAATAAAACTATAAATGACGGCGCTCTTCGTAAAAAGAGCGCTGGATATGATAAAAATTTAGAATTAGATTATATTTATATAGCTTCACTTTCCAGCATATAAATATGACGATCTATATTTTTCAGGCTGACACCCAGAGAGCGCGCTATTTGCTCACGGCTCTGCCCTTCAGCTAACAGTGATTTAATCTGCTTAGCAATATTCGTCTCGTGACCTTGGTAAATATAAGAAACTTGAAATGTTTTTTTACATAAAACACAAAGATAACGTTGGATCCCGGAGCGCGCCTGACCGTGGCGTCTTATCCTACCGGGTACATTACAATGGTGACAAACTAGCTGCCTCACTTCCATAATAACCTCCTTTTTAAAAAAAAATGCATCCATTACCAGTATAATTGCCAGACAGCCATCTCTCTCCATACTTATAGGTAAGAGAGAAATCATTATCTTTTACAGTAATTTGTTTTTAAATCCCAGCCATTAATACCATTCAGTTAATTACACACTAAACTGAAAATACAATAATGTTCATAAAAACGAATGATAAGCCGGTCAGGAATTATATACAGTTTAATTTAAATCGATCAAGCCGTATTATCAATTAGACAACATTGAATCGCAGCTTAACAAAAATGAAAATAAACTCAATAATATGATTGTGTTACCTGATAAATCATCCAATCGGCCAGCATTTTAACACGTAAAGATCATTGAAAAAGCTCAATAATATTTGATCAGATATATCCGAGTAATTTATTAACAGAAATTATACTTAACAATAGGTAATTTAGCATTTTCATTTTTTAATGGTAATAACTCAGTTCTCAACTAATCTTAACCGTATACACTTGTTCTTTCTACGGAGGATAATGCCAATGTTAGTGAAACGTGCTATTGCCATTCTTTCATTAGTTCTTTTCTGTGGTTTGCTATCTGCCTGCAATACGGCGCGCGGTGTTGGACAAGATATTGAAGCGGGTGGTGAAGCAATACAGAGAAGTACCTACTAGTTTCAACTGATTAGTCATACAGATAAAGGCCCTCACTATCGTTGTCGAGGGTCTGTCTACTGATGGTATTGAGTTATTCTTAGTTCAGATGCTGTTGAACTTCCCGTTTTAATTGCCTGACATTTTTGCTCAATCAATTTCCTATAACGCGGAGGCCCCTCTGTATCACCGCATTAGTATCATTTCATTGTTAATCACTTAAGTCCTCAATAAGATGGTCATACCAACCGTTGAAAGGCCGTTTGCCTCTAGATTGTTATCAACCAATATACCCAATTAGCGATAAAAATCTCATAATGTGTATAATAGCGCATCAATTTAGAACGCTTTGAGCTAGTTATATATTAACTTGCTGATATTAAACAATTTTAAGGTGAGATGAGTTATGGGATTTAAATGCGGCATTGTTGGTTTGCCTAATGTAGGTAAATCAACCCTGTTTAATGCGTTAACGAAGGCGGGTATCGAAGCGGCTAACTTTCCGTTCTGTACAATTGAGCCTAATACCGGTGTCGTACCCATGCCCGATCCACGCCTCGACCAACTGGCTGAAATCGTTAAACCACAGCGCATTCTACCGACTACCATGGAATTCGTGGATATTGCAGGTCTGGTTAAAGGGGCTTCCAAAGGTGAAGGCCTAGGTAACCAATTTTTGACCAATATTCGTGAAACTGAAGCGATTGGTCATGTTGTTCGCTGTTTTGAGAATGACAACATTATTCACGTATCGGGTAAGGTCGATCCGGCTGAAGACATTGATATTATCAATACCGAACTGGCTCTTTCCGATCTAGAAACCTGTGAACGCGCAATCCACCGCGTGCAGAAAAAGGCCAAAGGCGGCGATAAAGATGCCAAAATTGAGCTAGCTGCATTAGAGAAGTGCCTGCCACATTTAGAGAATGCCGGCATGTTACGCGCATTAAATCTCGACAGCGAAGAAAGAGCCGCTCTGCGTTATTTAAGCTTCCTGACCTTGAAACCAACCATGTACATTGCCAACGTTAATGAAGATGGTTTCGAAAATAATCCGTATCTGGATAAAGTGCGCGAAATTGCTGCCGCTGAAGGTTCGGTGGTGGTTGCCGTTTGTGCTGCCGTTGAGTCTGATATTGCCGAACTGGATGACGAAGAACGTGATGAGTTTATGGCTGAAATGGGCCTGACCGAGCCGGGTTTAAACCGCGTGATTCGTGCTGGCTATGAACTACTGAGCCTGCAAACCTACTTCACCGCTGGCGTAAAAGAAGTTCGCGCTTGGACAATTCCGGTTGGAGCCACCGCCCCACAGGCTGCCGGTAAAATTCATACCGACTTTGAAAAAGGCTTTATCCGCGCGCAGACTATCGCCTTTGAAGATTTTATTACCTACAAAGGTGAACAAGGCGCTAAAGAAGCGGGTAAAATGCGTTCAGAAGGGAAAGATTATATCGTCAAAGATGGCGATGTGATGAATTTCTTGTTCAACGTCTAAGTTTTTCTGTTTTGTGGCATGTCAGGATGCCACATTAAGAACAGATAACTTATTGGAATCCACGCAATTCTTGCGTGGATTTTTTTATACCTTTTAGACACAAAATGGCACTAACGTGTAAATTGGGTTACTCTCTGGCTTTCTATAATACCCTGACATGATGGTTTTTAACCTATCGCAGCGCTGACAGGAACAATGCATGGATATCGTAAAATATTCCTACAAAATAAATCGCTTGTTTATTTTGATGGGTATCGGCTTTTTCGGCTGGTTAACCTGGTTTTCATGCCATCAAATCAATAATACCGAACAATGGCTGGTCGTTGGGCAATCTGCCTCGGTCACGGCTGAACAGGCTCGGTATCTGCTTTCTGCTACCGCATTGATTTTTGCCCTGCTGACATTGATGGCGTTTATGATATGGCTCAATAGTTTTTCTGAGCGCCAAAACATCATCTTTACTTCTGATGCCATCAATTACCCTAAAGGTCATCTCAGGCCTAAATTGATAACCATTATGTATGGTGATATTCGTGAGCTAGCGCGGATTAATGTTCAGCATAATGAAGCATTAGAAATTACCACTAGCCATAGCAAGTACCGCATTCTGAAAAGTATGCTAAAGAATCAAGCTACCTTTAACGAAGTATGTGAACGCCTACAGCAGATGGCCGCGCCCTTCCTTACCATCGTTTAACCACTAAGATAAAAACGATCGGTCATCAATATGGTAATTCCAGTGATAACCGATCGCTTATGACACCGTCGACTTAACTATTTTTTATTCATTAAATTACGCAAGTTAGCAAATGGGTTATGGGTTGCCAGCCCCTGATCCTGTTGAGCGTCTTCCCCGGCAACCACCGTTGAACCATAGATATCCGCCTCGGTATATTTTGAGTGTTCGTGATCGTGGCAAAACAGGCATAACATCTCCCAATTGCTACCATCTTCCGGATTATTAGAGTGATCGTGATCGATATGATGCACCGTCAACTCTCTTAAATTGGAATAGACAAACTCACGGGAACATCTGCCGCAAACCCAGGGAAATAGCTTAAGCGCCTTTTCACGATAGCCATTTTCAAGTTTCGCATAGTTCTTTGGTATATAGGCCATATAAAACCTTCAGATTAAAAAATTAAAACCTTGTCTACCTGATATCTTATAGTTAAACCGCTCATCTTCACAAACAGAAAAAACGATTACAATACGTCAGAGAATGCCTTGGCGACTCGCTCAACATTAGCGCCATTTAATCCAGTCAGGCACATACGACCATTTCTTACCAAATAGATACCATACTCGTGCTTTAGTCGGTCAACTTGCTCTGGTGTTAAACCGGTATAGCTGAACATACCCGCTTGTTTTACTAAATAGCTTGAGTCACGCCCGGGTAATGCCAGAGTCATCACTTCAACCATCTTTTGACGCATTTGTAGAATACGAGCGCGCATCTCAGCGACTTCCCCAACCCACATCGTTTTTAACTGCGGATCGGACAGGACGGTAGAAACCACCAACGCCCCACTCAGTGGTGGGCTAGAATAGTTGCGGCGGACCGTTGCTTTAAGCTGCCCTAGCACTCTGGAAGCTTCATCAGCATGATCACAAAAAACCGAAAGCCCCCCACAGCGTTCACCATAAATAGAAAAGTTCTTTGAATAAGAGTTAGACAATAAACAGGCAATACCCGCCTTAGCCACGGCACGAATGGCATATGCATCCTCATCCAAACCTTGATTAAAGCCCTGATAAGCAATATCCATAAAGGCGATAAGTTCACGTTCCGCCAATACCTCAACCACCTTATCCCATTGTTCTGGCCGCAGATCGGCCCCGGTTGGGTTATGACAGCAAGGGTGTAATAATACAATGCTCTTTGTTGGTAATGTCTTCAGCGTTGCCAACATCTGTTCAAAAGCAACTCCACGGGTTTCACTGTCAAAATAGGGGTAGCGATTAACTTTAATGCCCGCCCCTTCAAAAATCGCCACGTGGTTGTCCCAAGTAGGGTTACTTACCCAAACCTCAGATTCCGGAAAATAGGTATGCAAAAAATCCGCCCCAACTTTTAACGCACCGGAACCACCCAGCGTCTGAATAGTTGCTACACGATTATCAACCAATGCCGGGTTATCCTCACCCAACAATAGATGTTGGGTTACTTTGCGGTAAACAGGCATACCGTCCATTGGTAAATAAACCAAGGGGTCATGATTGGTTTTAAACAACCGTTCTCTGGCCAGAGATACCGAATTTAAAACTGGAATTCGCCCCTGTTCATCATAGTAAAGGCCGATGCTTAAGTTCACCTTTGACTCGCGCTTATCTTTAGAAAATTCCTCCATCAGAGAAAGAATTGGATCTCCGGCATATGCATTTACGTGTTGAAACATTCCCTACCCCTCAAGTTGACTGCGATCTTCTTTGCATGAACGTTGATATATAAATGATAAAAATAAACGATATTGAACAAGTCGAGTCAATGCATATCAATGACACTGAATCTGACTCCCAAGAGCCCTCACATTACCCTGAAAGTAAAAAACTCGCCAGTCGCATGATTATTCTGTTTTTATCCAATCGGGATATTTCTGGATAACCAGTAAAATTCGTTGCTAAGCTTAGACCTTATGATTAACCAAAGAGCCAACCCACCATGACAACTCAAAACGACCAGCGTTATCAGCAGCGCCAAAAAAAAATTAAACAGCACATTGATGAACGAATCGCTGTCGCCACTCAAGACCGTGGATTACTGCTGATACTGACCGGAAATGGTAAAGGTAAAAGCACTGCCGCCTTTGGTACCGTAGCCCGAACCGTTGGTCATGGACAACAGGCGGCGGTGATTCAATTTATTAAAGGGACTTGGGAATGTGGAGAACGTAATCTGTTATCGCAGCATGGCGTAGAATTCCAAGTGATGTCTACTGGCTTCACGTGGGAAACACAAAATAGAGCCAGCGATATGTTAGCGGCACAAGAGATGTGGCAGCATGGCAAACGAATGTTATCCAATGCGTTATTAGATTTAGTAGTATTGGATGAACTGACCTACATGATTACTTATGGCTATATCGAGCTAACCGAAGTCATACAAGTGCTTCAGCACCGCCCACAAGAACAAACCGTCATTATTACGGGTCGAGGATGTCATCGTACACTGATTGAAATGGCGGATACCGTTAGCGAAATACGCCCGATAAAACACGCGTTTGATCATGGACTGCAAGCGAGACAGGGCATTGATTGGTAAAACAGAAAAAAAAACAAATAACCAATAAATAATGTTGTCAGCATAATTTATTGGCTATGTATCCGTTGTGATGGACTATATGGCTATCTCACATCAATAATACAGGCAATGACCGGATGACCATCAACCAATACTGGTGCTCCTCCACGATGAACGTTATAGCCCAATCCTTTAATTAGTCGTTCCACCGCTAATGGGGAGACGGTAACAATAGTTTTCACATGATATTGAGTAAGATAGCTTATTGATTCTTTTAACAAACCGGCGGCAACAACTGACGAAAGGCTACCCCGCTGCTTCTTTAAGGTGGACGAATTTAAATCCAGCGCAGAGAAACGAGAAATTTCCCAAATATAAGGTGAACAAGGCGGGTGGTTTCCATTTAATAACTCAGGAAATACTTCACTTAACAAATAAGGCTCTGTTGTCGGTAACAATCTGGAACAACCAATTATCTCTTTCTGGCTATTCCTGGCTATCACATACACTGTATCTAGCTTATCAAACTGGTCTCGTTCATATCCAACGGGAGTATTTAGCTCCCAACCCAGTTTCTCAACAAATACCTTATAGCGATATGCGGCCAGCTCATTTTCTAATCCAGAAGGTAAGTTACTTGGTGAACCTGATAAAAATTCCATGATATATTTTCCCACATTGTAAATTTATTGGAAAAATATATTAATAACATTGGATTACAGAACGTAACCTGACAAATCTACCAGCTATCCGATTAGATTACTGAGTGATAGACTGAAGAATTTTTTCATTCCAATCGATTTCAGCTATTTTATTATCCAGCTGTCGTTGTACATACTCCTCTTCGTTCATTTCACTTTGTAGACTTTCGTCCATATGAAAGGCGATATTGCTAAAGACCGGGCCGATTTTCACATATTGGCAATTGGCGTTTTCATAACGCAATTCCCAATCCCAGCCTATTGATAAAACAGGAGGTATCAAACTTACCCATTCGGTATAACCTGTAATGGTGGTAATCACGCCCCCTTGAAACCGCAAATCTTCAGGCTCCGCATGCACAGCAGAATAGAGATGGGTAAATTCAACATTTCTAAAAAAATTGAGATCAATTTTAACTCGATAATCCATATCACCTTCATGGCATTTATCATAAACTTCTATATTAATGTCTTTCTTCTTCTGCACACACACCTCCTAGAATGTTAAAATTTGGTATCTTAAGTTGTGATCAAGCTTGGTTAGTGCAACATATTTTATTTACAGCTCAAAATAATGATATTAGTATACTAGTTACTGCGATCGGTTAGTCGTTCAGCTATATATTTCTATGCGACCTGAATTCTGTACAATGGCTATCTGACGGGCTTTGTGTATATATTATTAATTAAGAGTAAAAAATTTAGCATGTCGTTACTGAGTTAAACGATATCGATTTCCCGTCGGTTTATTTCTACATGTTTTGTTATCGAAGGAAGCGGTTTTGAAAATTAATTTATATCGAACTTATGAAAATTTATCAAAAACCAAAGATAAAGAATCCTTCTTTAAACTATTACAAAAAGCAGCCAGCGATTTGGGATTTGAATATTGTGCTTACGGAGTAAGGCCCATATATCCATTATCAGCCCAGCCGCCACAGGTTATTAATAACTATCCTGCCGATTGGAACCAAACCTATCAGTCCAATAATTATTTTGAAATAGACCCAACCGTTCAACATGGCCTACGTTCTACCCAAGCGCTATTCTGGGAAGATGAGCTATACAAAGTGTCCCCTCATTTTTGGGAAGAGGCTAAAGCATTCGGCATTAACCACGGCATTTCTCAGGCTCAGAAAGATTCTGCAGGTCGAGTGGGAATGCTAACATTTGCCAGTCCCGATCAGCACTACACAGCTAAAACCCTGCTAGTTCAAGCGCCTTCGCTTATCTGGCTTTCTCAAATTGCTCACAATCGTCTGGCAGAATATCTCTTACCACAAGAAGACTATGATGCTGAGTTTCAACTAACTAAACGAGAAAAAGATATTCTGCGCTGGACGGCGGAAGGCAAAACCTCAAATGAAATTGCCATGATGATGTCTATCAGCGACAGAACTGTTAATTTCCACGTTAATAATATTCTTAAAAAATTATCCGTCACCAATAAAACTGCAGCAACAGTTAAAGCAGTAGTCCTTAATCTAATATAGAGAGTATGAATAAGTAGGAATTATAATAATATTCGCTAAATCTTGCCTGATTATTTTCTATTTGAACTAACTTTTGCTTTCATTACCATACAATCATATAAATCATCACGCCCACCATAATTATGCAGATTTATCGATTTATTATTTTATAAAGTTTATTTTATTCAAAAACCAGCCAAAATAATACTAAAGTCTAATTTAACACATAGTCTTATGAATAATATATTATTATGGTAATAATATATCTGATTTTATCAAACACCTCACTTTAGCCGCCATCGCACAGGCAGCATCTCGTATTGGAAATACTATTACTGCCCCGCTGCCTTCCCCCAATTTCATGGTCATTTCCAGTTCCGCCGGTAATCAAAATCATAATTTATTGCCCTGCGTGTAATTGTTGGTTAATTCCCCCCTCAGGGTGGTTATATCAACACCGGTTGGTATTGAAAATAACGCCGTTGTGAGCCAGCACTCAACTACCGCTAAATCGTTGCTGGTAAAAATTGCTGATGCTGCTCATAATTTGATCTCAACCCTCTAAAAAGCCTCTAAATAAACAACCTGGAGAATTTAATCATGCCCTATGTCAATATTAAGATTACTAAAGAAGGCGCCACTGCGGAACAAAAAAAGCAGCTTATAGAAGGAGTTACAAATTTATTAATCACTGTTTTGGATAAAAACCCGGCAACTACTTTAGTGGTTATTGATGAAGTTGATATGGATAATTGGGGTATTGGTGGATTTCCCGTCTCCGAATTAAGAAAGAAAATATAATTTGCCGACGCCGAATAGCGACGAAAAACATTCGGCATTGCCATTGTTCAATCGAAACGACCGCACAGGAGAGAAGACAATGGACCTTTATATGATTAAAAGCTTTTTGGCTTACGGTAATACTGTTGGCAAAAGAGCCGATTTATCGTTTGCATCACCGCTGGTTTCAACTTCCGCCAGCCCACTGTGACGCCATTCATTATTCAGGCGGCAAGACACAAAATTGGACCATCAATAACGTCGCATAATGCGACGTTATTAAAATGACTAAAACATCTGGAACGCTATCAGACGTTTTTACGCTCAATGGTTTCTTCCCCCCAGTAGAGGCGATCGGCATCGGTTTTACTAAATGCTAATGGTAGAACCTCATCGCTACCTTCATCCCAAATTTGCTGTGCTTTTACTTCATCGTTATTAGCCAGTTCAAAGATAGCCTCTGCAATTTCGACGGATGTTTCACGAATTCTAGCCCACTCTTTAATTCTTAGTCTTGGCATTTCAATATCTCCCAACAGATTATTTCAAATGTGGTTTTATCACTTCCAAAGCACTGTCTTACAGTATCGTTCAATCTTTTGATTTTGCATGTAAAAAATAGGAATATGATACTAATTTGCTAAAAATCTAACGCTTTGGTTAAGATAATTATGATAAAAAACAATTTATTCAATAGCTTATCTTTATCGATAAATTATTCACCTACCTTAAAAAGACCAATTTTTTTATCGGTTTTATGTTAATGTTAATAAAGACTATTGTAAGTTTTTCTGAAACAAAAAAGTTATTGTTTCTTATCCATCATGTTACCGTCAGGATCTATCACTATGAATAATTTCAACCTTCATCTTGCTACAAAAGTTTTGTTTGGTCAGGGTCAGATAGCTCAACTCCCAACGGTTATTCCTGCGGATGCTCGGGTATTGATTACCTACGGTGGCGGCAGTATTAAACGCAACGGCGTTTTAGATCAGGTCCATCATGCCCTGAAGGGATATACCCTGTTTGAATTTGGCGGTATTGAACCTAACCCAACTTATGAAACGCTGATGCAAGCCGTGGAAATGGTGCGTGACAATAAGATCAATTTCCTACTCGCCGTTGGTGGTGGTTCCGTGTTGGATGGCACCAAATTTATTGCCGCTGCTGTTGATTATGTTGGTGAAACTTGGGAAATCGTCACCAGCCGCGGGCATAAAGTCACTAAAGCGCTGCCAATCGGTTCAGTGCTGACCTTACCGGCCACTGGCTCAGAAATGAATGATGGCGCAGTGATTAGCCGTCGTGAAACAGGTGATAAGCAAGCGTTTATGTCTCCGTTTGTTATGCCTCAATTTGCTATCCTAGACCCGGTCACCACCTATACTCTACCTCCACGCCAGATTGCCAACGGGGTTATTGATGCTTTCATCCATACGATGGAGCAATACCTCACTTATCCAGTTGATGCCAAAGTGCAGGATCGTTTCGCTGAAGGCTTGTTACTAACGTTGGTAGAAGAAGGTCCTAAAGCGTTAAAAGAACCTGAAAACTATGCCGTTCGGGCAAATATCATGTGGTGTGCCACTATGGCATTAAATGGTTTAATCGGTGCCGGTGTCCCACAGGACTGGGCGACGCATATGCTAGGCCATGAATTAACCGCCATGCACGGGCTGGACCATGCTCAAACACTGGCCATTATTTTGCCTGCTATTATGCGCGCCAAGAAAACGCAAAAGAGGGAAAAGCTGCTGCAATATGCAGAACGCGTATGGAACATTGATACGGGTACTGAAGATCAACGTATCGAGGCAGCGATTAAAGCCACCGAAAACTTCTTCCAGCAAATGGGATCACCAACGCGCCTGTCTGACTATCAATTAGATGGTAGCTCAATTCCTGCACTGATCGAAAAACTAAAAGAACACGGAATGACCCAACTTGGTGAACACCGCGATATCACCTTAGCCGATAGTCAAAAAATTTACGAATCTGCACGTTAATTGGCTTTTATTAGTTCAATATGCAACAAGCCCGGATAATTATCCGGGCTTGTTTTTTATAACGAAAATCTCAATCAATCATGATGAGAATGCTCATCGTCATGATGATGAACATGCCCACCGCTATTATCCGGCACCATCACCAATTTGCCATACCTTACCCCTCGCTCCGTAATGACCTGCTCTGCCAGTTGCCCCACTCGCTCCGCATCACCTTTCAGCATGGAGACTTCCATACAGCTACCGTGATCGAGATGAACATGCAGGCTGGCTAACGTTAAGTCATGCTGCTCATGAAAAGTACGGGTCAATCGTTTAGACAGTTCACGAGACTCATGGTCATAAACATAAACCAACGCCGCTACGCAAGGAGGATTACCTTCAACCACAAGTGAGGAATTCTGAATGCCGGTACGTGTTAAATCCCGGATGGCTTCCGAACGGTTCTGATAGTTTTTCTGCTTGATAATGTTATCTATCTCTTCCATTAGGTCATCGTCAATAGAAATCGTTATACGCTGCATCACCGTTCTCCAAAGGTATCAATCAGATATTGAAATCATCATAACGGGAAAGTCCTGATGCGTCGAGATTGACCACGTTTACCAACGCACGCCTATATTAGATAATCACTATAAATAACAATGTCTTTCTAATTAAATAAATAGCCATTCAGAAAATAACGATCTT
This sequence comes from Limnobaculum parvum, assembly GCF_003096015.2. Classification (NCBI taxonomy): domain Bacteria; kingdom Pseudomonadati; phylum Pseudomonadota; class Gammaproteobacteria; order Enterobacterales; family Budviciaceae; genus Limnobaculum; species Limnobaculum parvum. The sequence continues at coordinate 2,066,291 of NZ_CP029185.2, forward strand.
TTTTTAGAATCAAAGAAATACGCATTTAGTTTCAAAGCTAATTATGTTAACTGTCTGTAAATCTGAAATATTTTGATAGCTTGATACAAATTATGTTGCGATAATCGCCAAATATGCTGCCTTTCAGATACACAAGTTGCTTCTATTTATATAATATCGACTTTTATTATTAATCAGACCAATATAGCAACAAAATCAAATATTAGATCAGTTAAGGGAATAACCCAATGAGTCCTATCGATTACATTATCAATCTTATTTTAAGTGGCATTCTTATTGTTGGTGTCTATCAGTTCTACTTTTTTACCCAACGTCATACGATTACTAAAATTCGTGAGTTTAGTTCCGCTATTGATGAGAAAATCCCGTTCTGGCCATCTTGGTCATGGATTTACAGTTTTCTCTATTATCCGGCAATTCTGTATATCAATTGGATTGTGGAAGATTCCCGTCACTTCATCATGATTGTTTTCAGCTATATCGTTCTTCTGGTTATGCAGATGGCATTCTTTATGCTATTCCCAGTATCAACACCATCTCACTGGCGCAGCATGAACACGGGTAAAAGCTGGTCTGAAAAATTCCTGCTGTTTGTACAAAAATTTGATGACTCATCTAACTGTTTTCCAAGTATGCACGTGTCTGTTGCAACGTTAACCGCGCTGCTGGCATACAGCACTCTTGGGCCTTGGGTCTTTCTATTCCCTATTCTGATTGCCCTTTCCTGTATGTTTACCAAACAGCACTATATTATTGACTTACCTGCGGGTGCAGTCTTGGGCTGGGCAGCCTATGAGGTTTACTGCGCTATTCTATAGTTGATATCGTTAAGCAACACCGATTGGCTGCCAAAGGCAGCCAATCGCTTATTTCTTCCCCTCACGTCGTCCTTCTATTTATCATCTTCTTTTGTACCGTTTTTAAACATGACCTAAACTAAAGTTGCAACATTTGCCGGTAAATGGGCGGTTACCAGCTCATTATGCTTTTCATTAATGGCGAAGTCGTTGCAAATATTATGCGGCTTTGATTGCATCCATACCCGGTCAACGTTACCATTAACACATTAATTACTATTCAGTATTGGCGCATGAGTATTCATTTAAAAGCGATAAACTGTTTCTACGGTAGCCATCAGGCGCTGTTTGACATCACACTAGACTGCCCAAGCGGGGAAACCTTAGTGTTACTTGGCCCCAGCGGGGCCGGTAAAAGCTCACTAATTAGAGTATTAAACCTGTTGGAAATGCCGGTTTCCGGGCAGCTTTCCATCGCCGGTAATCACTTTGATTTTAGTCAGCCACCATCAGAAAGTGCCATTCGCGAATTACGTCGTAATGTAGGCATGGTATTTCAACAATATAATCTGTGGCCACATCTGACCGTCATGCAGAATCTGATTGAAGCGCCTTGCAGAGTTTTAGGCCTGTCTAAAGAAGCGGCGATCGGTCGAGCTGAGAAATTACTCGCTCGCTTGCGTTTGCAGGAGTTCAGTACTCGTTTCCCATTGCATCTTTCCGGTGGTCAGCAACAGCGCGTAGCCATTGCCAGAGCGTTAATGATGGAACCTCAAATATTGTTATTTGACGAACCAACCGCAGCGCTGGATCCTGAAATTACCGCTCAGGTGGTAAATATCATTCGTGAGCTGTCCGATACCGGTATTACTCAGGTGATTGTGACCCATGAAGTGGAATTTGCTAAAAAGACTGCCAGTCGGGTGGTCTATATGGAACAAGGCCATGTCGTGGAATACGGCACGGCGGATGCATTTATTCACCCGCAAACCAAAGAGTTTGCAGGTTATCTCTCCCATTAAGTCTCTCTGGAGTCTGGATATGAAAAAATTACTGGTCGCCACTCTACTGGCAAGTTTTAGCCTTTCTGTCGCCGCAGCAGAAAAAATTCGCTTTGCTACTGAAGCATCCTATCCTCCGTTTGAGTTTGTTGATGCAAAAAATCAGATTCAAGGATTTGATATCGATCTAGCCAATGCCCTGTGTAAAGAGGTTCAGGCCGAATGTACTTTCGCCAACCAAGGTTTTGATAGTCTGGTTCCCGGCCTGAAATTCCGTCGTTTTGATGCGGCAATTGCTGCAATGGACGTGACGCCTGAGCGCTTGGAGCAGGTTGCTTTCACCAACACTTACTATGATAACTCCGCTCAGTTTATTGCCATCAAAGGCAAAGTAGCCGATCTAGCTGCGCTGAAAGGGCAAAAAGTTGGAATGCAGAACGGTACTACTCACCAGAAATATCTACTGGAAAAGCATACCGAAATCACGCCTGTTGCCTATGACAGTTACCAAAATGCCATTCTTGACCTAAAAAGTGGACGTATTAATGCTGTCTTTGGCGATACTGCGGTGGTGGCTGAATGGCTGAAAAAGAATGATGATTTAGCCAGCGTTGGTGACAAAGTGACCGATAATACTTACTTTGGTACTGGTTTTGCCATTGCAGTAAATCAGAAGAATACCGACCTACGCGACAAGTTGAATGCCGCGCTAGATAAAATCAAGAAAGATGGTACCTATCAGACTATCTATAACAAATGGTTCCAGAAGTAATCTGACACATAATGAATGAAATTCTCCCGTTAGCCAGCGCCGCCGGTATGACCGTCGGTCTGGCAGTATGCTCTCTGGCATTAGGCCTGGTATTAGCCATGTTTTTTGCCGTATGGGAGTCATCTCGCCTGAAATTGCTTAGCTATATCGCCACAGGTATCGTTATGATCCTGCGCGGTCTACCTGAAATTCTGGTGGTGTTGTTTATCTATTTTGGTTCATCACAGTTATTGATGACTCTCGCGGATGGTTTCACGCTGCTGGGCGTTACTATTCAGTTAGATATTGAAAACTTTGATGTTAGTCCATTCCTGTGCGGTGTAATTGCCCTTTCATTACTGTATGCGGCCTATGGTTCACAAACCCTGCGCGGTGCATTAAAGGCCGTTCCTCGAGGGCAATGGGAATCGGGTCAGGCGCTAGGCATCAGTAAAAGTGCCATTTTCTTTCGTCTGATCATGCCGCAAATGTGGCGTCATGCCCTACCGGGTTTAGGCAATCAGTGGCTGGTTCTGCTAAAAGACACTGCGCTGGTTTCACTGATTAGCGTCAATGATCTGATGCTGCAAACCAAAAATATAGCTATCCGTACTCAGGAGCCATTCACTTGGTTTATGATCGCCGCCCTAGTCTATTTAGCCATTACCCTGATCAGTCAGCATATTCTCTCCCTGATTGAGCGACGTACTACCCGCTTTGAACGGGAGGCATCCTAATGTTTCAGTATCTACCGGATATACTACAGGGGTTACATACCAGCCTGACGCTGACGATTGTTTCGCTGATTGTCGCGCTGATTCTGGCTATTCTGTTTACCGTGGTACTAACGCTAAAAACCCCGGTAATTTATTGGGTAGTTAAAGGGTATATCACACTATTTACCGGCACCCCATTGCTGGTACAGATATTTCTGATTTACTACGGCCCAGGCCAATTTGAAAGCATCAAGAAATTTCCTCTCTTGTGGCAGTTGCTGTCAGAGCCTTGGCTATGTGCAATGATTGCGCTGGCTTTAAACAGTGCCGCTTACTCAACGTTACTATTTCACGGTGCCGTGCGGGCCATTCCATCCGGGCAGTGGCAATCTTGCGCGGCATTGGGCATGTCTAAAGCTCAAACCCTGCGTATTCTGCTGCCTTATGCTTTTAAACGGGCTCTGTCTTCCTATTCCAACGAAGTGGTGCTGGTATTTAAGAGTACTTCTCTAGCCTATACCATTACGCTACTGGAAGTGATGGGCTATAGCCAACTGATGTATGGCCGAACCTACGATGTGATGGTGTATGGCGCTGCCGGTATTATCTACCTGTGTGTTAACGGTTTACTCACGTTGATGATGCGCTTAGTAGAGAAGAAAGCGCTGGTGTTTGAACATCGTTGATTAACTTCAGATATACACATCGAGTTAAAATACAAAACGCCTGATGAGGTACATCAGGCGTTTTAAAACTCTCAACGCGTCAATCTATATTAGGACGAGTGACTCAGCTACAACAACGGCATCAACGCCGGATCTTCAAAACGATATTCAAATCCTAACTCACGACATATCTTTTGTCCGTTGATAACTCGTCCCAAAGTTGTGCGGTCCGTTGGCGTAAACTGCGGTAGTGCTATACCTAATTTTTCCGCCATCTGTGGATAATAATCCTGCTTACGTGGATGCAGTGGCGCACACAAATTATAGACATGCCCACCCTGTGGCTGTCTCAGCAAGAGCTGAATCGCAGCAACCGCATCTTCTTGGTGAACCAGATTTACGCCGCAATTTCCTTCTGGCAATTCTTGCTTACCGGAAAGGAAGCGCCCCGGATGGCGATCCGGCCCTACCAAACCCGCCAGACGCAGAATATCCACCTTGAGGTGAGGTAAATCATGTAGCCAGTTCTCTATACTTACCAGAGCACTACCAGAGACACGCTCAGGCTTCAGTGCTGATTCTTCGGTGATTTCCCCGTCCCCTGGCCCATAGACTGAAGTTGAGCTGATAAAGATAATACGGGTTATTTGCTTGCTCAGCGCACTATCCACCAAAAGCTGTACCGACTGACGGTAGATCTCCGCCCGTTCAGGCTCTCGACTGGCCGGTAACGTAATGATTAGCACATCACAGTTCAGCAGTTGCTCCCAATCTTCTGCGTCGCATTCAGGTGAAGGCGTCATCACTAAAGGATAAGCATCAACTCCCGACATCCGGGCCGCCTCAACCCCATCCAATGTGGTTTTACTGCCTGCGACAGTATATCCCTCTCCTGCCAGTGAAAGTGCCAGCGGCATTCCTAGCCAGCCTAAACCAATGATGGAAACCTTCTTCATCTGCATTTTACCTGTAGATATATATGACGCGGTTTATTGGAGTAATGGTATATAATATAAGCTAAAACCGAGGTCCATACCGGTTTAATTCGGTCATAGATCGGAATTTAGTAGATCTCGTTTCACTTGGTTTTCTTACCTATCCTATATTCTGCATAATTATTTAAAAAAGTAGTTGCCATTTTGTTAAACTATGGGTAGGTTACTTGTTAGCGACACCAATAAATTATCTGATTCAAGGCGCAAAATATTATGAATAACGTTCTGTTTAGCCATCATCATCACCATCATCCTGATTAGTCTTCAGACGCTTGGTGCTGGAAGACGATCAACGGATCTTCCAGTGGCGAATAGAATGTTAGAGAAAGCCCTCGGAAGAATCCTTCCGAGGGCTTTTTTAATGCTCACGATTTAACAAGAATTTATTAGAGAAAGAAGAGGATCACCATGTTAGATAAAAGCCGTTTACGAATAGCTATGCAGAAATCAGGTCGTTTAAGTGATGAATCTCAGAAACTGTTCGCCAGCTGTGGTATCAAAATAAACCTCCAACAACAGCGCCTGATCGCTTTCGCAGAAAACATGCCCATCGATATTCTTCGCGTACGTGATGACGATATTCCTGGTTTGGTTATGGACGGTGTGGTAGACCTCGGTATTATCGGTGAAAACGTACTGGAAGAAGAACTGTTAAGCCGCCGTGCTCAGGGAGAAGATCCTCGCTATACTACCCTACGCCGCCTTGATTTTGGTGGATGCCGCCTCTCTATCGCCATGCCGCTAGATGCTGAATATACCGGTCCACAATGTTTACAAAATAGCCGTATCGCGACCTCTTATCCTCACCTGTTAAAACGCTATCTGGACGAACAAAAAGTTCGTTTTAAATCCTGTCTGTTAAACGGTTCCGTAGAAGTTGCCCCCCGAGCAGGCTTAGCCGATGCCATCTGCGATTTAGTCTCTACCGGAGCAACACTGGAAGCAAACGGCCTGCGCGAAGTGGAAGTTATCTATCGTTCTAAAGCAATGCTGATCCAGCGTGATGGTGAAATATCCGACGATAAACAAGAACTGATCAATAAGCTGCTAACCCGAATGCAAGGGGTGATTCAAGCCAGAGAATCCAAATACATCATGCTGCACGCCCCTAATGACCGTTTGGAAGAGATTGTAGCCCTGCTACCTGGAGCCGAACGCCCAACCATTCTGCCGCTTGCCGGTGATAAAAACCGCGTGGCAATGCACATGGTAAGTAGCGAGACGCTGTTCTGGGAAACCATGGAAAGTCTGAAAAAACTCGGTGCCAGCTCAATTCTGGTGTTACCAATCGAAAAAATGATGGAGTAACCGCCATGCAACTGACCTACTGGGAACAATGCAATAAGCAACAGCAACAGGAACTCCTTTCCCGCCCGGCGGTAAATGCTTCTGACCGTATTAGCGCCGCCGTCAGCGAAATCATCGAACAGGTGAAAGCTGGCGGTGACCGAGCACTTATCCTGCTCAATGCCAGATTTGATAAAGTGCAAACCGCCAGCCTACGTATCACCGAGCAGGAAATCAACGCCGCTTCTGAACGTCTGGGAGATGAAATCAAACAGGCGATGGCCATTGCCGCGCGCAATATTGAAACCTTCCACAGGGCACAAATATTGCCGACAGTGGATATCGAAACTCAGCCTGGTGTACGTTGCCAACAGGTTACCCGCCCGATTAAATCCGTCGGACTGTATATTCCGGGCGGCACGGCACCACTTCCTTCAACGGTATTGATGTTAGGCATTCCTTCTCGCTTGGCGGGTTGCAAAGAAGTCGTACTTTGTTCCCCTCCCCCCATTGCCGATGAAATTCTTTATGCGGCAAAGCTATGCGGTATTCAAAACGTTTTTCAACTGGGCGGTGCTCAGGCGATTGCCGCCATGGCATTTGGCAGCGAAACCGTACCTAAAGTGGATAAAATATTCGGGCCAGGTAACGCCTATGTAACCGAAGCCAAACGTCAGGTGAGTCAGATCATTGGTGGTGCCGCCATCGATATGCCAGCCGGTCCTTCTGAAGTTCTGGTGATTGCTGACAGTGGTTCTACCCCTGCTTTTATTGCTTCCGATTTGCTGTCACAGGCAGAACACGGGCCAGACTCCCAAGTCATTTTACTCACCCCAGACAGCGACATTGCTCAAGCAGTCTCTGAAGAACTAGAGAAACAATTAATCACATTGTCACGGCAAGATATTGCCCGTCAGGCATTGGCGGAAAGCCGCTTAATTGTGACAAAAGATCTGGATCAGTGTCTTGATATCAGTAACCAGTATGGACCTGAGCACCTGATCATTCAGACTCGCGATCCTGAAGCACTGGTGGAGAGAATTACCAATGCCGGCTCCGTATTCCTAGGCGACTGGTCGCCGGAATCCGCTGGAGATTATGCTTCCGGAACTAACCATGTATTGCCGACCTATGGTTACACAGCAACCAGTTCCAGTTTAGGTTTAGCTGATTTTCAAAAGCGTATGACGGTGCAGCAATTAACACAGCAGGGTTTTATGGCGCTAGCACCTACGATTGAAACGCTGGCACAGGCAGAGCAGTTGACCGCCCACAAACAGGCGGTCTCTTTACGCGTCGCCAAACTAAAACAACTGAATCCAGAGGCGTAAATGAGTATTGAACAATTAGCCCGCGATAATGTAAGAAAATTAACGCCTTACCAATCGGCCCGCCGTATTGGCGGTAACGGTGACGTTTGGCTGAATGCCAATGAGTATCCGGAAGCCACCCATTATCAACTCACACAGCAAAACCTGAACCGCTATCCAGAATGCCAACCGGTTCAGGTGGTTCAACGCTATGCTACTTATGCTGGCGTAAAACCAGAACAAGTCATCGTTAGCCGTGGTGCTGATGAAGGGATTGAATTACTGATGCGAGCATTCTGTGAACCGGGCAAAGATGCCGTGCTCTACTGCCCACCAACTTATGGCATGTATAGCGTGAGCGCAGAAACCCTCGGTGTTGAACGCCGTACCGTTGCCAGCAAAGCTGACTGGCAGTTGGATTTACCCGCCATTGCCGCTACGCTCGAAGGCGTAAAGCTGGTGTACGTTTGCAGCCCAAACAATCCAACCGGTAACCTGATCAATCCGGATGATATTCGTGAACTTCTGGCAATGACTGCCGAGCGAGCATTGGTCGTGGTGGATGAAGCCTATATTGAGTTTTGTCCTGAGGCCAGCGTGGTAAGTTGGCTTCGCCAGTATCCTAATCTGGTGGTGCTACGCACCCTGTCTAAAGCCTTTGCGCTAGCCGGTTTGCGCTGCGGCTTTACCCTCGCCAGCGAAGAGATTATCAATCTGCTGCTAAAAGTGATTGCCCCTTATCCATTATCCACACCGGTAGCAGACATCGCCGCACAGGCACTGAGTGAAACCGGTATTTCCACCATGCGTAAGCGCGTGGCGGAACTCAA